>CAMNCY010000019.1 GCA_946534785.1 uncultured Lachnospiraceae bacterium
GACCAGTTCCCGGATCTTTTCAAAGACTTCTGCCTCATCTTCTGCCGTGTCAACACTGCCGGCTGCCGCGTTGAAGGAAGAAGCGGATGTGTCCTTCTTATCCTGGCTGTTCCCCGCGATGGCATTGGGAGAATTCACGAACAGCTTTGCGTCCTTGGTCATGAAAGCGAAATCGGACATCCCGGCGACCAGTGCAAGTCCGCCGCCGCAGGTGCCGAATACGGCCGTGATCTGCGGAACGACGCCGGAAGCCTTAGCCTGTCTTGCATAGATCTCGCCGAAGGCGTTGAGGGCATCTGTGCCTTCCTGGAGCCGAAGGCCCGTGGAATCCAGAAGTCCGATAACGGGTGCGCCCATTTTGACGGCAAGATCATATAAAGAAGTGATCTTCCTGGCATGCATTTCGCCGATGGAACCTCCCAGAACGGCAGGATCCTGGCTGTAAACGAAAACCAGGTTTCCGTCGATCGTGCCATAGCCCGTGACGACTCCGTCAGAGGGCGTAAGCGCGGGCGACAGGTTGAAGTTCGTCGCCCTGGCAGTAACAAGCGCGCCGACTTCAACAAAACTGTTTTCATCAAGGAGAGACAGGATCCTCTCGCTCGCTTTTGAAGAACTGCTCATACTTTAAACCTCCATTTATAAATGTAATAAACGGGACCGCATTGCTGTCCGGAGAAGGATCTCCCCGGAATGCCCGCCGGAAATACCGAAAGGCATACTGGTCCCGTCACTGCGCTATTTCGTATTTTACCATGATTAAGTGTAAAAACAACCCAAATATCCTGTTATCCTCCAAGATATGTCATTTTTTTAACGATATATCCGAAGGTGCTTTCCAGGACCGCCCGTCTCAGATACCGAGCCTCTCATCGATCTCCTTTTCCGCCTCTTCCCGGAATTCTTCCGCCTTGACCGTATTGATGGAAGGAAGCTCGTCCAGGCTCCTGACGCCGAAGGATCGCAGGAACTGCTCCGTCGTGCCGAACAGGATGGGACGGCCCGGTGCATCCTTTCTGCCCAGTTCCTTGATCAGGTCGTACTCCAGAAGACGGTTGATGGCGTAGTCGCAGGCAACGCCGCGGATCGTTTCGATCTCCATCTTGGTGATGGGCTGCTTGTAGGCGATGATGGAAAGGGTCTCGATGACCGCATCCGAGAGGGTCATCTTCTTCGGTACGCTGGCGATCCGGATCAGGTTCTCGTACTGCTCCGGCCTTGTGGCGAGCTGCACCTTGTTCTCGATCCTGCGGATCATGATGCCGGAAGAAGGCGTGCCGTATTTATCCTCCAGGATCTGCACGGCCCTGTTAATGTCCTCCGGTGTAACCACGAGCGCCTTTGCCATATCAAATATGTCCACAGCCTCTCCCATGGAGAACAGGATCGCCTCCACGGCGGCTGTCAGTTCATTCAGATTCATATAGTAGATTCTCCTCCGGCCGGATGATGCGGATCACAGGAACTCTCCTGCAAGGGATTCATCATCCGTCCTGATGTCTTCCAGTGTATCGATCGTAATGTCGCCGAAAAGCTCATCCTGCGTGACCCGGATCTTACCGGTCTTCATCAGCTCCAGGATGACGAGAAAGGCCACGACGACCTCGTCCTTGTTCTTCTGCTTCTCCAGAAGGTGCCGGAAGCTCGTTTTGCGGTGCTCATTCAGGTAGGCCTTGATATACAGCTCCTTTTCACCAAGGTCGACCGCCGCCTTTTCGATCTTTCCGAAGGAAGCCCTGACCGGGTCCACACGGAACTTCTGTCGTTTTAAGACGTCCCGGAAAATATCATTCAGAACGGCCAGGGTCGTATCGCCGATCAGCTGCTCATAGTCGATGGGCGGAATATATCCCGTTACCTCCCGGGGGAGCTGCTTTTTGCGGTAGATGCTTAAGGAAGCGCTGGACTCCTTCTCCCGAAGCTCCTCCGACATATATTTATACAGCTTGTATTCCAGAAGTTTCTGGACCAGCTCGCTCCGGGGATCCTCCTCTTCGCCCTCCGGCGTCGTTTCCCTGGGAAGGAGCATGCGGGTCTTGATATCCAGGAGCGTGGCCGCCATGACGAGAAATTCGCTCATGGTATCCATATCGTCCGTTTCCATCGCATCCACGTATTCCATATACTGGTCCGTGATCTCGGCGATGGGGATATCGTAGATATCGACCTTATTCTTATCGATCAGGTGAAGCAGAAGGTCCAGGGGGCCTTCGAACTTCTCCAGTTTAAATGCCAGTTCCATTTATGTCCTCCCGCCGTCTTCTTCCGGACGGATCGTAATACAGGAGATCTCTCCCGGATTGAAGATCCGGATGGGGAGCGTATGCGCGCCGATCCCGCAGGTCACGATCATGGTGCATTGCCCGTCTGTTTCACTCTTATACAGTCCGCCGTTGTACTTCGGGAAAAGGTGAAGATCCGGACCGATAAAGCCCAGCCTTCCGATACGCATCAGGCCGCCGTGCACATGTCCGGAAAGGACAAGGTCCGCGCCCCAGGAAGCATATTCCGGGAAGAATTTGGGGCTGTGGGCAAGGACCAGATTGAAGAAGGACGGATCCAGCTTCCCCGCCGTCTCCTCCGGCATGCCCTCGGGCATATGATAGGGAAGGATCTTCCGGTAGATCTCCATGGGAAGGTCCAGTCCGTACAGCCGAAGACGCATATCCGGGAAAGGCTGCGCATACCGGTTGTGGAGACGCTTAATGCCGACAGCATCCAGGTCTTCCATGTGCTTCTGGTAGACCCAGGCGGTACTCTCATCATCCAGTGCGGTCTCATGATTCCCTTCCGCGTAATAGACGTCATACCGTTCACTCAGGGCCTTGAGAAAGGTCAGCGGGATCTTCGTGCACGCCTCCAGCTCTTCCGGTGTGCTGCAGTCCCCTGCCTGCCGGCTTACGATCATGTCGCCGCCGATCAGGACCAGATCCGGCCTTATCGAATCGATCGCTTTTACAAGTTTTTCATTGTCATTGCCGTAATCCTTGTTATGCAGATCGGACATGAAAACAAAGGTAAGTTTTCTGCTTACCTTCGGGGATCTGATCTCATATTTGCGGATAACGAAGCGGCTGTTGTCATATACCATGACACCCAGGAAAAACAGGGCCGCCGCTATAAAGAGTATCACAATGATCCTGATCATATTGCAAATTATAACACAAAAGACTGCCGAACGGTCTCCCGCCGGCAGTCTTTCAAAACCTTGTTAATACACTCAGGAAAGATCAGTTGTACTTTCTCTTTCTTGCAGCCTCAGACTTCTTCTTACGCTTTACGCTGGGCTTTTCGTAGTGCTCTCTCTTACGGATTTCCTGCTGGATACCCGCCTTGGCAACGCTTCTCTTGAAACGGCGCAGAGCGCTGTCCAGAGTCTCATTCTCTTTTACGATTACGCTAGACATTCTTCTACCCTCCCTTCAGTCCCTTCAGATTAATCCTTTTGACAGGAATAGAACTGATTGGGTTTTTATATCTTTTTCAAGACACATAGACAATTATAAAGAGCGTCCGTGTGTTTGTAAAGAATTTTTTTCGGGCATTGACGGCATTCCGCCGACCGGGCCTTACAGGCCGATGCACCGGCACGCCGTGGCTGCCTTATGCTTTCAGCTGGCTCTTCAGGACCTGCCTTGCGATCTCCATGGCTTTGTCGATGCCGGAAGGATCCTTGCCGCCCGCCTGGGCCATGTTGGGACGTCCGCCGCCGCCACCGCCGACTGCGGGAGCGGTCTGCTTGATGAGGTTGCCGGCATGGGCACCCTTTGCGATGGCGCCTTCCGTTGCCGTCGTCATCAGGGATACTTTTCCGTCCTTTTCGGAAATGAGGGTGATCACGGAATCGCCGAGCTTGGCCTTGAGCTGGTCGCCGAGGTCGCGCAGGGCGTTCATGTCCACATCCTTGAGCCTTGCAGCCAGGAACTTGATGCCGCCGATCTCTTCTGCCTTGTCCAGGACATTGCCGAGAGCGTCCTGGGCGCCTTTGCTCTTTAAGGATTCATTCTCGGAGCGAAGGGCCTTGATCTCCGCATTCATCTTCTCCAGCTTCTCAAGAAGAGTCGCGGGCGTTGCCTTGACAAGGTGTGCCGCTTCCTCAATCTCATTCTGGAGATGTTCGAAATATGCATTGACATTGGTGCCGGTAATGGCTTCGATCCTGCGGGTTCCGGCAGCGATGCCGCTCTCGGACAGGATGTGGAAGCTCATGATCTCACCGGTGGATTTTACATGGGTGCCGCCGCAGAGCTCCTTGGAGAAATCGCCCATGGAAACGACACGGACTTCCGCACCGTACTTTTCACCGAAAAGCGCCATGGCTCCGGACTGCTTCGCTTCCTCTATGCCCATGACCTGTGTCGAAACGGACAGGTTCTCGGCGATCTTCTCATTGACGATCTTTTCGACCTTCTTAATTTCCTCGGAGGTCATGGCCTGGCCGTAGGAGAAGTCGAATCTCGTACGTTCCGGATCCTGGTAGGAGCCGGCCTGCTCGACGGAATCGCCGAGGACTTCACGAAGAGCGCTCTGCAGAAGGTGGGTCGCGGAATGGTTCCGGCAGGTCCTGGCGCGCTCGATCCTGTTGACGGAAAGCTCCGCCTTATCGCCGGTCTTGATATGGCCGCTTACGATGGTGCCGACATGGCCGACGCGTCCGTTTGCGATCTTCACGGTATCCTCGACCTTCAGCTCGCCTTCAGGGGTGCGGATGATACCGGTGTCGCCCTTCTGGCCGCCCATGGTGGCGTAGAACGGTGTTTTTCCGGTGATGACGGTAACGGTATCACCTTCGGAAGCTTCCGTAAGAAGACCGTCCTTACCGGCCATGGCAAGAATGGAATCCTCGCAGCTGAGCATGTCATAGCCGACGAACTCGCTGGTCACGGAAGGATCGAGCTTATCGAATACGGAAGCGCCGATCTCCAGCTTCTGGGAGAAGTTCTGGCTGCTTCTTGCCAGCTCTTTCTGCTGCTCCATGGCCTTTGCAAAGCCTTCCTCATCGACAGAAATCCCTTCTTCCTCGGCCATTTCCACTGTCAGCTCCAGCGGGAAGCCGAAGGTATCGTAGAGACGGAAAGCATCCTTGCCGTCGATGACCTTCATGCCCTTTGCCTTGCCGGCATCCAGGATCTTGCGGAATTCCTTCATGCCATTGTCCAGTGTGGACTCGAAACGGTTCATTTCCTTCTTCAGCTCTGTCAGGATGAAGGTGCGGTTCTTCTTCAGCAGCGGATAGCTCTCGCCGTAGATATCATCGATATAGATCGAAGCCAGATCGATCATCTGGTCCGTGGAAAGCTTCAGCG
Source organism: uncultured Lachnospiraceae bacterium (assembly GCA_946534785.1). Taxonomy (GTDB): domain Bacteria; phylum Bacillota; class Clostridia; order Lachnospirales; family Lachnospiraceae; genus CAG-791. The sequence goes on from CAMNCY010000019.1 coordinate 5,307, forward strand.
TTCTTGCATGACGGACCGCGCGGCGGATCAGGCGGCGCAGGATATAACCGGCACCGCTGTTGTCGGGAAGGAGCTTCGCTTCATCGCCGATCAGCATGACCGCGGTACGAAGGTGGTCTGCCAGGATCCGCATGGAACGGGAGATCTTCTCGTCCTCGTCATATTTTTCATGGGAGAGCTCTTCGATCTTCGCAATAACGGGTGCGAATACGTCTGTTCTGTAAACGTCCTTGGTGCCGTTGAGGAACGCAAGGATACGCTCCAGGCCCCAGCCCGTGTCCACGTTCTTCTGCTTCAGGGGCGTGAGGTGTCCGTCGTGATGCTTCTCATACTGCATGAAAACATCGTTTCCGAGTTCGGTATACTTGCCGCAGTGGCAGCCGGGGCCGCAGTCCGGGCCGCAGTCCGGAACATCGGCCACATAGAACATCTCGCTGTCCGGGCCGCAGGGACCGTATTCCAGTCCCCACCAGTTATCCTCTGCCGGCAGGTAGAAGATCTTGTCCTTGTGGAAGCCGGAGGCGATCCTGTACTGGGCGCCTTCCTCATCGCGGGGCGCGTTCTCATCCCCCGCAAAGACCGTGGCGGCGAGGTGATCGGCATCAAATCCGAAGACTTCTGTCAGAAGCTCGAAGCTCCACTGGCAGCGCTCTTTCTTGAAATAGTCTCCGAGGCTCCAGCTGCCCATCATCTCAAAGAAGGTGACGTGGCTCTTGTCGCCGACGGACTCGATATCATTGGTACGGACACACCCCTGCACGTTGCAGAGCCTTGTCCCCAGGGGATGCTTCTCCCCCAGAAGGTACGGCATCAGGGGCTGCATGCCGGCCACGTTGAACATGACACCGGTGGATCCGTCCGATACCAGGGAGACGGCGCCGACATTCACATGCCCGCGCTTCTCATAAAAACTGATCCATGTCTTTCTGAGCTCTTCAGAAGTAAATTGTCTCATTTGATCAAAACCTCATCCCACTTTATTAAAAATCAAATTTGTCATAGAACCAGCGGTCCAGCTCCTCGATGGGCACACGGACCTGTTCCATGGAATCACGGAAACGGATCGTAACGGACTTGTCTGTTTCCGAGTCAAAGTCGTAGGTCACGCAGAAAGGCGTGCCGATCTCGTCCTCACGGCGGTATCTCTTGCCGATGGCGCCCCTGTCGTCAAATTCGCAGTTGTATCTCTTGGAGAGCTTCGCATAGATCTCCTGCGCTGCTCCGGAGAGCTTCTTGGAAAGGGGAAGGACCGCGATCTTGACGGGTGCCAGGGCCGGATGGAAACGCATGACGTTGCGCACGCTTCCGTCTTCAAGAGTCTCTTCGTCGTAAGCTTCGCACAGGAAGGCCAGCGTGACTCTGTCGCAGCCGAGGGACGGCTCGATGACATACGGAATGTAATGCTCCTTGCTCTCCTCGTCAAAATAGGTAAGGTCTTCACCGGAAGTATTCTGGTGCTGCGTAAGGTCATAATCTGTCCTGTCCGCAATGCCCCAGAGCTCGCCCCAGCCGAAGGGGAAGGTGAATTCGATGTCAGAGGTCGCCTTGGAATAGAAAGCAAGCTCCGCCGGATCATGATCACGGAAACGCAGGTGCTCCGGATTCATGCCCAGGGAAAGGAGCCAGTTCCAGGAATATTCCTTCCAGTAATGGAACCATTCCAGATCCGTATCCGGCTTGCAGAAGAATTCCATTTCCATCTGCTCGAATTCACGCGTACGGAAGGTGAAGTTGCCGGGCGTGATCTCGTTGCGGAAAGACTTGCCGATCTGGCAGATACCGAAAGGCAGGTGCTTTCTGGAAGTCCTCTGGACGTTCTTGAAGTTGACGAAAATGCCCTGTGCCGTTTCGGGACGCAGGTAAATGGTGGCGCTGGAGTCCTCCGTAACGCCCTGGAAGGTCTTGAACATCAGGTTGAACTGACGGATGTCCGTCCAGTGGAATTTACCGCAGGAAGGGCAGGGAACTTCGAACTTGTTGATGAAGCTCATCATCTCGTCGTTGGACCAGCCGTCCACGCTGCCGTCCAGGGTAAGGCCCTTCTCCTTTGCATAATCCTCGATGAGGTTGTCGGCACGGAAACGCTCGCCGCATCCCTTGCAGTCCATCAGAGGATCGGAAAAGCTCTTCAGGTGTCCCGATGCGACCCATGTCTTGGGATTCATCAGGATCGCACAGTCAACGCCCACATTCGTAGGGCTTTCCTGGACGAACTTCTGCCACCAGGCTTTCTTGACGTTGTTCTTCAGTTCCACACCGAGATTACCATAATCCCATGTGTTCGAAAGACCGCCGTAGATCTGGGAACCGGGATAAATAAAACCTCTTGCGTTGCAAAGGGCAACGATCCTGTCCATTGTCTTTTCCATGTTCTGCTCCTTTATTTCATAATGATGACTGCAGGCTCATCGCGGGAAACATTCCCGGATACTATTGCAGACCGGTTATCCGTGATCGAAAGATTGCTGCCGGCATACAGGATGCGGCGCGGTACGACAAGATCCATCGGCTCCATGACAAAAATGGCCTGATGGTCTCCCAGCGATTCCAGATCGTTTGCGGAAAGGATCTTGGAGGAATCCTCCGTCGAAGTGGCGGAAAGGACCGAGTCAAAGGAATATCCCTGCGCCAGGGCATCCTTCACCGTTCCGTTGAACATCCCCAGCTGGTTGAACTGCACATAATCATCGCAGGAATCATAGACCAGTTCCAGATAGGCTTTCCCGTCCTTAACAAAGAAGGCTTCCAGATCAATGCGCTTTTCTCCCTTGTTGTATTTGGAAAGTTCCTCCCGGATCACGCCATCCAGTTCTTTCTCGCTGTAAAGCTCCGGATCGAAATCCTCTACGGAGACCACCCGGACCTTGCCATTCTTGCCAAAGACGGCCGTACTGGACTCGTAGGAGGTCTCTTCCTTCGTACTGCAGCGGAAAAGCAGGAAGATCACCGCAAGCAGCGCGACCATTGCCGTAAGAAGGCGCGCGATATTCTGTGTTTTGTTGTTTTTTCTTGAATTCCTGTGCTTTTTAGAGGAGGTCTGACCCTTTCTGGAAGCAGGGTATGAAGACGACGAACTGCGCCGGGTAGTTCCCTGCCCCGCGCGGCCCTGCGTTTTAGACCTGTTGACGGAATTCGCTCTGGTAGTACTCACGAACTGTTTCTCCCCTCATGACCACAATCTGAATTATTATAAATGTTCCCGAAGGATTCGGCAATGCCTTTTAATATCCCATTGCCGCGATCACATCCAGGCTGACGAAATGATGGGCATAGCTGTGCTCCATATAGCGGGCGGCAAGATGAGCGATCTCTTTTGCCGCTTCCTCTTCCAGCGTAAAACCGTAGAGCCTGCCCACGGGAGCAGTTGCAATATACCGGAGCGCATACATGACGGTATCCGAATATTTTCCCGGATTCGGCTCCATGAATTCCCCTTCGATGACCACCGTCCGGATCTCAAAGATATTCCGGACTAGAGAGATCGGGACCTTCCCGTTCTCCAGCGCCCTTAAGGACGCATAAGTTAAAAGAAGGAGCGCCGCTTCATCGTTGTTCTCCCGGGTGATATATTCCATGACTTCGAGAAAATAGGATGCGACCGCCGCTTCTTCCACATGGGTCCGGAAAAACTCAAAATAATTGTCGATATACGCTTCGGTCAGAGTGTAGGCATCCCGCCCGGAAAAGAGGCGGAACTTTCCGTAACAGAAAAGACCGGTCGCCGCCACCAGGGCAGAATTAGGACGCCTTGCCCCTCTGGCAAAGGCGGAGATTTTCCCCCTTTCCTTTGTCAGAAGGACAACGCGTCTGTCGTGTTCCCCGATGGGCCGGCTTCCGATCACCATGCCCGTTACTTCAATATAAGATCGATTCTCGTTCTGCCCTGCCATTCCTGTGTTTCCTGCCGGCTGCCGCCTGGTCCCGGCTTCTCTGCCGTCAGTTCCTGTTCAGGTCTCTGGCATTGTAGCCATAGGCCTTCAGCGCATTATCGTCATCCTTCCAGTCCCTGCGGACCTTGACGAAAAGCTTTAAATTGACCTTTTCCTGGATCATGTTCTCAATATCGGTCCTGGCAGCGGTGCCGATCTTCTTCAGCATGCTTCCCTTTGCGCCGATGATGATCGACTTGTGGGAGTCTCTCTCGCAGATGATGTCCGCATCGATGTCGCAGATGTCCTCTCCGCTTCTGGCGGTACGGCTCTTCATGCGGTTCACCTGGACGGCGATGCCGTGGGGCACCTCTTCCTGCAGAAGTCGAAGGGCCTTCTCGCGGATGATCTCCGTTGCGATCTCCCGCTCTGTTTCCGTCGTTACCATTTCCTCATCATAGAAGGGCTCCCCTTCGGGAAGCTTGCTGTAAAGCAGCGTCATGAGGTCTTCTACGCCGACGCGCGTCCTTGCGCTGACAGGAATGATGTCCGAAAGTTCCTCTCCCGTCAGCTTCTTCCATGTCTCCGCATAGGCGCGGATCACCGGCAGGATCTCCGTCTTCTTTACCGTATCCGCCTTGCCGACGACCAGGATGAGCGGGCGCTTCACGGAAGAAACGGTGCGCATGATGGCAAGATCCGCTTCTTTGATCGGGAGCTTTGGCTCCACGATCCAGACGATGACGTCCACCTCCTTCAGCGTGCTCTCCGCCGCCTTGTACATGTATTCTCCCAGCCGGTCTTTGGCCGCATGGATGCCCGGCGTATCCAGAAAGACGATCTGGCCTTTTTCGTCCGTGTAGATCGTCCGGATCTTCTTTCTGGTCGTCTGGGGCTTATAGGATGTGATCGCGATCTTCTGTCCGATCAGCGTATTCATGAGAGTGGACTTTCCCACGTTGGGGCGTCCTATGATCGTTGCAAAACCTGCTTTAGCCATTCTGTTCCTTTTCTGTTCCTGTATTCTCAGATGCTTCCGGTCCGCTTAAGGACTCTGCCGCATCTGTTTTTCCCTGCGTGGCGGTCTTGGTCGTCCGGTAAGGGGATCTTCCCGCAGTAATGGATCCTGCGGCAGCGGGTTTGGAAGCTGCCGGTTCAGAAGCTGTCGGTTCCGAAGTCTTCGGTTCCGAAACCTCCGCAACGTTTTTGCGCTTTCTGAAGCCAAAGCCCCGTTTTCCGTTCAGTTTCCTGCCGAAAAGCTTCCCGCCGAAGATCTTCTTCAGCACAAGATATGCGATCCGGATCAGGACAAGGGCAATGAGGAGCTTAACGATAGTCAGGATGATCTCCGGAATATGGGTCACGAACCAGATAAAGCCTTCCCGGATATCATACAGGACGGAATCCAGGTTGTCCTTAAAGCCTTTGGCGATCCGCTCTCCGGTGGAAAGAGGCTCGACCTGGGTGAACTTTCTGACCTCTGTCATGTTGATATAGACCGTGCTGTACTGGACCTGATTGTCAAACACACGCAGCTGCGATTTGATCTGCTGCAGCTCATAGCGGACATCCGTCAGGGCATTCTCGATCTGGATCATCTCCTCGATGGTCTCTGCTTTGTCCATCATGGAAAGAAGTGTTTTCTGCTCTGCTTCCAGCGCATCCCGCCTGGATTCCACATCCACATAGCGGAGCGTGATGTCTTCCACCTCCACAGAGTGATTCGTCACATGGGAGCCGGATTCAACAGCCTTTGCAAAATCGTCGACCTTGTTTGCCGGGATCCGGATCGTAAAGCTGGCGCGGCGTCTCTGGTAATAACCGCCGTTTCCGTAATTCTGCGAATCATTGAGACTGATGCCGTCCACATTCGAATTCTCGATATAGCCGCCAAGCTCCGTGACACGCTGATCGATATCCGCGACCAGTTCTTCCAGGTTTTCTGTTTCAACTTCATAATGGAGCGTCTTGATGAGCTTTCTGGCATTTCTGGCAGCAATTTCTTCCGGCGTCTCCTCTGCCGCGGCAGGGGCCTCAGGCTCTTCAATATCCGCCGCATCTTCCGAGACGTTTTCCTGTTTTGCCTCCTTCATATTGCCGGCAGCCATATCCGACACGGTATAACTGTAGGCGATGCCTTCTCCATCATCTGCCTCTGCTTCATATGCTTCCTCCCTCGCATATGAAGCAGGGGCAGATGAAGCAGTTCCTGAAGAGGATCCGCAGCCTGATACGGCAAGGGCCGCAAAAAGTCCTGCGGCAATAACAGCGATACGCATTTTCATCGAAGTTCTCATAGTGACCTCCTTCAGACGAGCGGTTCCACCTCTTTGAAAAGAGTCCTGTTCTCGCCTATCTTTTCCGCGTTTCCAACAACACACAGGCATTCATCGTTCATGAAAGCATCCAGATAGTCCGCAAGGGAGCGGATCGTGTCCACATCGGCCGCAAGCGTCTCTTCCCTTTCCCTATGCAGCATTTCCTCCGTCGTTCCGATCATGTATCCGGAAAGGGAATACCTTCCGTAAAGATTCGGACTCAGGGGCTTATCCAGGGCGCTGATCGCACCGATCACGTATTTTGTCATGGCCGTCTCATCCGCTTCAAAATGCCGGATGTACTCCGCCGCCTCCTTAAACGCGTCGATCGTCTGCGTAAGATGAGGATCGCGGTAGCTGACAAAATACGCTGTCCCGTCCTTTCCGAAGCCGCTCATGCAGCCGTAGGCGCCGCCCTTGACACGGATCCTGTTCCAGAGATAGTCGTAGCCGAGAATGACCTTCAGGACCCGGAGCGCTCCCGTAAAGGGAAGCCCCTTCGCCAGGTAATTGCCCGCACGGCAGACGAACTGGATCTGTCCTGCCGTCGTGAATGCTTCATTCGCGGCACCAAGGGCCGGCCGGTAAGGCACTTCTTCCGAAGGATCCTTAGCACTGCTGACGGCCATATAATCTTCTTTCGTGAACAGCTTCCCGCCGAATGCTTCCGCAAACGGCATGGCGTCTTCGATCTCCTTTTCTCCTGCTGTGATGTTGAATAACAACCTGTCCTTCTGGAATATATACCGTACGATCTCATTCATTCGTTGCGTGAGATCTTCTTTTTCTTTTTCGAAATTGGAAACCACACGGTCCAGGATCCGGTAGGCGCCGATCCCGCTGACCTCGTCCAAAAGCCGGTTCGTCATGCTGAAATACGAGGATGCCCTGGTGATGGCCGTCACATGACCCGACGCAGGAAGCTCCGATTTGTTGGCGGAAAGCTCCTCCTCCAGAACCTCCAGGATCCGGCCGTGATTGGTATACTTCGTATTCATGACGATCTCGGAGATGAGCTCCATGGCCTTCTCCAGATTCTCATGCAGCGCCTTCATGGAGATCTCGAACGTCATCCTGAATTTCGTGCGGTCCTTCGCATCCGAATACATGCCGATGGAAGGCGTGATGCCGCCCGTCAGGATGTTGCTTTCGATATCCAGGTCCGTATAGGAGTAACGCTCCGTATCCAGGACCCCGATCAGAGTCTTGAACACGCCGAGATATTTAAAGAGATGCTCCGGCATATCCGTGATATCGAAAATGAAGGATGTATAGTCGATCCCGCTGGTAAAGATCGGATGGGCAAGGACCCGTACGTCCCCCGCCGTTCTTTCTTCATTGACATAGGGAAGGATGTCATGGCCGAGATCCTCGCGCTTAAGGACCGGGATCTTCCGGATGTCTTCCTCAGTATCCGGCGTCTCCTGCCATACGCGGAGCGCCTTCTCCTCCTCCAGGATTGCAAGACGTTCCTCTTTGGAAAGGGAAGCGGCAAACCGCGCCATCTTTTCCCTTCTTTCGGCGTCCTTTTTCTCTGTCAGGCCCTGCTCGGGAAGAAGAAGGATCACGGAGCGGTGCGTGTTCTTTAAAAGATGCTTTTCGATCAGCCGTTCAAAATATCCGTTCTCAGCATCCTTTCTCAGCTCATCGAAAAGATCCCCGATCTCCAGGTTCTCCCATACGGCGTTGTCGTCATACAGCCAGGAATCCATGGCGTCCAGACCGAAGATCAGTCCCTTCGGATAGGTGCCGAAGTCCGCTTCCCGGTAAGAGAATTCAAAATAGCTGATACCGGCCTGAAGGGATCTTCTGTCGATGCCGCTTTGCACAAGGTCTTCCAGCGTCTCCCGGATCGTGGAAAGGAACTCTTCCTTCTTGTCCGGGTCTGTATATTTTGCCGTGATGGAATAGAACGGCTGCCGGATCCCGGCTTCATACAGACTCTCCAGGTCCTGCCCGATGCCCTTGTGGCGGACGGCCTCCTTGACAGGAGCCCCCTCCCTGTCGCACAGCACATAGTCCAGGATTTTGAAGGCCAGGTTCTCCTTTACGTCATTCCGCACATCGATGGAATAGTTGTCGGAAAGATAGGACATGCCCTCAGGCGCCTGGTCCGCAAGGATCGAATAATTAAAGGTCTGCTCCACCGGCTCTGCGAATGCGGGTTCCAGCCCAATCGAAGAATCCACGTCCAGATGATCGAACCTGGACAGATAGGCTTCGTCCAGAAAACGCAGCCGCTCCGCCATGTCCATGTCGCCGTACAGATAGATATAACTGTTGGAGGGATGATAATACTTCCTGTGGAAATCCAGGTACTCTTCATAGGTAAGGTCCGGGATCACCTCCGGGTCGCCGCCGGATACATTCGCATACGTCGTATGGGGATACAGGGAAGCCAGGACCTTGTCGGCCAGCACATCATCCGCTGAGGACATGACGCCCTTCATCTCATTGTACACGACACCGTTTACGATGATGGGGCTGTCCTCATTCACATTTCCGTTCTCATCCGGCTGCATCTCATAGTGCCAGCCCTCCTGCCGGAAAATATTCTGCTCCGTGTAGATATTGGGATGAAAGACCGCATCCAGATACACATGCATCAGGTTCGCAAAGTCCTTGTCATTCGTGGAAGCCGCCGGATACACCGTCTTGTCGGAATACGTCATCGCATTCAGGAACGTATTGAGAGACCCCTTCACCAGCTCAATGAAAGGATCCTTGACCGGGAAATCTCTGGAACCGCACAGCACCGTATGCTCGATGATATGGGCAACACCTGTGGAATTCACGGGCGGTGTCCTGAATCCGATGAAGAAGACCTTATTGCTGTCTTCGTTGGGAAGGAGCGCGATCCTCGCACCTGTTCTGATATGTCGCAAAACATAACTGTCACAGTTGATATCCTTCAGATAGTGATGCTGTTCTATCGTATAGGTGCCAAGTGCCCTGATCTCTTCTTCGGTTATCGTCTTCCTGCTCATTTCCGGCATGCTGATCCTTTCTCTACTGGTCTTCTGAATTCTGTATATGAAACGCTTTATGTTATCTTTTGTAACAAATTATTATACCATGACTGGGATGCAAAAGTATGTACATTGCACGGGAATCTCCGGCCGCAGCTGCCACGGCCACAGCCACGGACCTGTGCCCCGGGACCCCAAAGCCCCACTTCTTTATAGCACAGCTTCACAATGATTTCACAGTTGGACCATTGATTTTACGGGCATTCGTGGTAATATTAAGTCACAGTCCGGAAAGGAACGGCTCATGGTCTTTCTTTCGGACCGGCAGATGAAGCCTTCCTTTCATCGATGCCATTATGGGTTAGTAAAGGTTTCGACAGGGATTTTGAAGGTGGAGAAGCTATCCGACGCCGATCGTCAAACGGCAAACCTAAATATAAACGCTAATAATAAAGAATTAGCTCTGGCTGCTTAATCAGCCAGCGTCGCCTGACCGGCACCCGCACCGGGCAGATACGGCGTCGACTTTGCGGGAAACGACGCGGCAGGCGCCATGGGGCCGCGGGCGTATCAGTGGCTACTGAGGTCATGAGATTGTCTGTTTTCTCATTTCATGAGGGAAATGTCTTCGGACGAAAAAACCGACTATGATAGTAGAAGGACATTGGACGGGTCTTTGGACAGGGGTTCGATTCCCCTCTAATCCATTGGGAAATGGGCTGTCGCATTTCAAAAATGCGACAGCCCATTTTTTATTTGCACTCAAATATCAGAAAACCGGAGGGGATCAAACGCCCGAAGGGCTTTTGATACCACCTCCATAGGACGCGGCTCAGCACCGCATGGGGGGGTGGAGGTTCATGTTATTATCCTTTGAGATGCCATTTTGGCATCTCAAGAGTCACGGGGACAGGTACACTGACTCACGTTCCGGGGCCTTTTTAGGGGTGCTTTGGCTGTGAAATTCCTGTGATTTACAGAAAATGCATCTGCATCCGGCATCGGAAAATGAATTCGTCCGTAGTGTTCTCAGCAAACAGGATCATTTTAAAACCTGAAAATGGAAATCTTCATCTGCATCCGGCGACGGAAAGAGTTTGCATCCGTAGCCGGCTGCAGATATAGCCAGTCAGAAAGGCATGCAACCGGAATATGGTCATCTGCAGATCATGTCTGCAGGCAGTTGCATCCGTAATGCAAAGAACATTCTCCATAATCCGGCGAATGTAATTGTCATTTACTCATCTGAAAACGGCATCCGGCAGCAGATTCGTCCGTAGTTTAGGAATATCAGATGATTCAAACCATACAAAAAGCCGCACACTGGTCACGGATTCACGTGCCACCTGTGTACGGCTTATAACACTTCTCAAAGGTAAAACTCATCGGCAGCATCCTGCCGTCTCACCCCTTATATTCGTTCTTGAATTCCCGCTCGTTCTCCCGGCGAAGATCCTTCTTCCGGATATCCTCTCTCTTGTCATAGACATGTTTGCCCTTTGCAAGACCGATCTCGACCTTGCAGCGGCCTTTCTTGAGGTATACCCGAAGGGGCACGATCGTATAGCCCTTCTGCTGCACCTGGGCGGAAAGTTTGCGGATCTCCGTTTTATGGAGAAGGAGCTTCCTGGTTCGCAGAGGCTCGCGGTTGAAGATATTCCCCTTTTCATAAGGGCTGACGTTCATGCCCTCGACCCAGGCTTCCATATTGCGGTCGATGTTGACATACGCCTCCTTGATGCTGCACTTGCCCTGCCGGATGGATTTGATCTCCGTGCCGTAAAGCTCTATGCCGCACTCATACTTCTCTTCAATGAAATAATCGTGATAGGCCTTTTTATTATTTGCAACGAGCTGAATATGTTCCTCTGCCACTGTTATTTCCTCGGTTTCCTGCTTTTTACGTCTTTTATGCCTTTACCGGCCCCGGCTTTTCTGCCGCCCGACTTTTTGTTCTGTTCGGTGCTCTTTGGGCTGTTCTGTCCGGCCTTCTTCTTTACAGCACTCTTCCTGCCCTGCTGTGCATCCGGCCTTGCGGCCGCATCTTCCGGATCCGGCGCCCATACAAAGGTCACGGTCCGCAGCATGACGTCGGTGCTCTCACACATGACCTTTACCTTCTGTCCAAGTTCAAAGGTGTTGCCGGTCCGCTCTCCTGTAAGCCGCATGTGCGTCTCATCAAAATTGTAATAGTCATCGACAAGACTTTCAACCGTAACCATACCTTCGACGGTGTTTTCCAGTTCTACGAAGAAGCCTCTTCCGATGACGCCGGAGACAACGCCTTCAAAGGTCTCCCCGATGTGTTCGGACATGTATTCGGCCTTTTTGAGTTTGTCTGTCTCGCGCTCTGCTTCGTCCGCAAGCCGCTCGCGCTCGGAGCATCTTGTGCAGACGCTCTCCAGGATGTCATTATAATGCTGACGCTTTTCTTCATTCAATCTACCGTGGATATAATCCTTCATGATCCTGTGGATCTGGAGATCCGGATAGCGGCGGATCGGCGAGGTGAAATGCGTATAATAATCCAGCGCAAGGCCGAAATGGCCGCCGCACTCCGGCGAATAGACCGCCTTCTGCATGCTGCGCAGCGTCATCCGGCTGATCATCGCTTCCTCCGGCTTCCCCTTCAGCTCCTCCAGGAGCCTTCGGATCTCAGCGGGATGAATGGCATCACTCTTTTCCTTCAGCTTGTACCCGTAGCTGCGGATGAAGAGCTTCAGCTGGTCGATCCTGTCCGGGTCCGGACGAAGATGCGAACGGTATACAAAGGGAACATCCAGCCAGTAAAACAGGGCCGCAACGGTCTCATTTGCCGCCAGCATGAAGTCTTCGATAAGCTCCGTCGCTTCGTTGTGTTCATGTTCGCGGATGCGGACGGGACGCCCGTTTTCATCCAGATCGATCTCACACTCCCGGAGTTCGAAATCAACGGCGCCCCTGGCATGCCGGCTCTTCTTCAGGATCGCGGCAAGCTTGCGGGCACGTTTCATCATACGGACCAGGTCGGACGTTCTTGTTTTGACGCCCCTGTAGCCCTGGGCTTTCAGCGCGTTTTCGATCTCGGAGGAATCCTCTTCCTCGAACAGCTTCATGACGCCGGGATAACTGAGCTTGGCATCCGAGCGGATGATCGTCTCCCCGATCCTGCTGTCGATGATCTCTCCGTTCGGATCGATGGTCATGATGCAGCTTAGCGCATACCGGTCTTCTCCCTGGTTCAGGGAACAGATCCCGTTGGAAAGCTCGTGCGGCAGCATCGGGATAACGCGGTCGGCAAGATAGATGCTTGTTCCGCGCTGCAGCGCTTCCGCATCCAGCGGCGAGCCTTCCGTTACATACTCTGACACGTCCGCGATGTGAACGCCGAGAATGTAGTTTTTCCCTTCCCGCATGACCGATACGGCATCGTCGATATCTTTCGTGGAAGGTCCGTCGATGGTGACTGTCGGCCACTTTCGTAGGTCTTCGCGGGCGATCCTGACCTCTTCCGTTTCCTTTGCGAACTCGATCTTCTGCGGCATGCGGCGGGCTTCTTCAGCAGCTTCCTCCGGAAAAACACCCGGCAGCCGGTACGCCCTTATGATCGACTCGATATCCTTCCCGGGATCATCCATATGTCCGATGATCTCCGTGATCTTCCCCTTCGGAGGGACTCCCGGCGCACCATAGTCCGTGATCTTTACGACCACCTTGTGCCCGGTAACGGCAGTAGCCGTAAGCGGATCATCGCCTTCATCGACCTGCACCTCAAAATGAATACCGCCTCTGTCCGGCACGACAGAGCCGCCGTTCTTTCCGCGGATAAAGGTCCCGACGATCTCGGTGATGCCCCGTTCCACAATGCGGATGACTTCTGCCGACTGGCGGTGATCCTGGTCCTTGTGAAAGGTCGGATGAAGCTTTACCAGGACCGTATCCCCGTCAAAAGCACCGCCCGTGCTGTCCGGCGGAATGAAAAGATCCTTCTCAAAGCCTTCAGCAGTGACAAAGCCAAATCCTCTTGCATTGCCGGTATAGATTCCTTTTACGATGATTTCTTTTTTTCTCTTCATTTACTCCAGAATCGGCGCACTAAAAAGGCGCCCCTTTTTACAGGACGCCTTGCTTTTCATCGTTATGTTCCTTCCGGCATCTCAGAAAAGATGTGTGTTCAGAAGGATCGAAAGAATGAAAAATACTACGACAAGAATCGTTGTCAGCTTGACCAGTCTGCCTTCCATGGAACGGCCCTTGTTCTTGCCCCAGTACGTTTCAGCTGCTCCGCTGATCGCACCGAGTCCCTGGGATTTGCCCTCCTGCATGATGACCAGTGCAGTAAGAACGATGCTGACAAGAATCAATACTATGACTAAGATCGTACGTAAAACGCCCATTTTATTATTCCTTATCCTTATTTAAATGCGTGCGCCTTCGACCACTGCGCACGGAAATATTTATATCATAGATTTTATATGACTGCAAGGGGTATCTTGCTGACTTCTCCTGCAAATTGCCCTTATTTTGCCTGATTTTGGGCGATTTTTTGGAAAAAGGACGCCAAAATCCATTGACAAGCGCCACCCGCACGGCTATAGTAATATGCGTATGCGTCAAAGAACGTCCGTGTCCGGATCATTGACGTGTAAGCGGCTGAATTTACTTAATAAATCGATCCTTTATAAAAGCAATACGGAGGTACATGACGAATGGCAAACATCAAATCTGCCAAGAAGAGAATTCTTACCAGCGCTAAGAAGGCTGAGAAGAACAAAGCTGTTAAGACAACTGTCAAGAAGGCTGTCAAGAGCGTTCGCGCTGCTGTTGAGGCCGGTGACAAGGCTGTTGCACAGGAAGCCCTCAAGAAGGCTGAAGCAACCATCGATAAGGCTGCTTCCAAGGGCGTTATCCACAAGAACAACGCTTCCAACAAGGTTTCCAAGCTTGCTTCTTCTGTTGCAAAGATGAACTGATCATCTTACGCAGGACCTTACAGATAAAGATAGAAAAACGGATGTCTCACCCTCTTACGGACATCCGTTTTTTTGTGCTCTGTGTTCATTGAAGCAGCGCCGCTTCTTTCCCCATGGCTGCCGCTTCTTCCACTTCTCTTTGGATCTCCAGGACATTCCGGTCCCAGGATTCCCATTTTGCATCGCCCCTCCTGTCCGGCAGGTCAAACGTGCTCTTTAATTCTTTTCCCAGATACTCTGTAAACTTCCCGCTTCCGATATAGTTCAGGTGCGAGTCATCATTGAAGTCCTTACTGAAATCCAGCCCGATCTCATCGTAAGCATGATTGCAGTTGAGGAATCCGACACCACACTCCCCGGCAATCTCATGGATCCTGTTATAAGTCATCTCATCTTCGGGGATACTGATATGCGGCGCGACCAGAAGAAGGAGCCCGATCCCGTTCTTCTGCGTATAATCGATGATCTTCCGAAGGTACTCTTCGGACTTTTCGGTCAGTCCCTCGCTCTTTGTCTCTGAAATGACCGGTTCCGTCTGCGGGACGACATTGAAATACGGCGTATATCCCTTGAATGCGGCCCTCTCCTTCCTGCTGACGAACAGGGCTTCAAAATCCTCTTTTACCAGGTCGTTGTATCTTTGATGATAGGTCGCCAGGGAAGGAAAATAGTCTGCATATTTCGACGGTTCACAGTTGGAAGCCAGCATCCGGAGTTTATTCAGTGAAAAACGGACACCATTCATGTTGTCGGTCATGCACTCATACTGATAATCTTCCTTGAATCTGGCCGGTGCGTAAAGATCCAGCACGACCAGCTTCGGCTCCTGTTTTTTGCAAAGCTCTTTAAGATAATAATACGTCGTCCAGAGCGGCTGCTCTGCCGCGCTGTAGTCATAGGCCGCGATCCCGAACTGCTCCCATAAGACCGCTGTGCTGACATCACAGTGGACATGACTGGAGCCCATAAAGGCCACGTCGATCGTATCCGCCGGCTGCGCATACATATCCCTTGCCTGGCGGATCCCGTGGGCTGTCTTAATGCTCAGGACCCTGTCATATCCCTGATACAGAAGGATGAAGGCTGCTATGAAAAGAAGGAGCAGCCATTTTTTTCCAATAAATCGTAATACTCTCATACTGTGCGATATATCTGTCCTGAAAACATCAGAACTGCATATAGATCATTTCCGTGCTGTCGACTTCAGGTCCGTATATACCGAAGATAAAGATCGACGTCAGGAAAACAAATATCAGTGAATATCGCGGAAGCTCATGCATCTGCGATGTCATCTCCGGAACACTGATACTGCGCCTGTATGCCGGATACTCCAGGAGCATGACAAACAGCACCGTGCCGATGATGACCAGTGCTTCGATCAGATCCAGATGAAGGGAAGCCGCTTCCTCCGCAAAAGTCTCAAGGTGAAGACCGCCCGTAACCATTGATGACAGATATCCGAGTGCCGTCCTTGTCGAGGATGCCCGGAAGAACAGCCATGCAAAGGCAACACTGACAAAGGTAAGGATCCTGCCGATTATGCCAGTCCGGATCCGGTTAACTCCCCTTTCTTTCATAAAACTGTCTGCGGCGCTGTAAAGACCGTGCAGAAGCCCCCAGATGATGAAATTCAGCCCGGTCCCATGCCAGATCCCACAGATCAGGAACACGATCAGCGTATAAACGATCTTGCGGGTCGTTCCGTGCCTGTTTCCGCCAAGGGGGAAATATACATAATCCCGAAGCCAGCTGCTCAGCGACTGGTGCCATCTTCTCCAGAATTCCGTGATGTTGGCACTGAAATACGGTGTAAGGAAATTCTGCGTAAGCTCAATGCCGAACGCCAGGGAAACACCCAGGGCAAAACAGGAATACCCTGCAAAGTCAAAATAGATCTGCAGCGTGTAAAACAGAATTCCCAGGATCAGGAACGGAAGACTGAACTGCCTGTAGTGATCGATAATATCATCTGCAAAGATTGCCAGACGGTCCGCCACGACAGTTTTCATAAAATATCCGATGACACAGTAATGGATCACCCGGGTCCAGCGCTTCGGGTCATAAAGCCGTACCCGGACCGCCTCTTCCATCCTCCTTGAAAACTCCTCCGCCCGCTCGATGGGACCGCAGACAAATCGCGGAAACCAGGCAAGATACAGAGATGCCCGCATGATATTCCGGAAAGGTTTTGTTTTTCCGTGATAGACATCGGCAAAATAACTGATGACCTGGAAGATGAAGAAAGAATATCCCATCGGGACCATGACATCTGCGAGAAAGTGATCCCGCTCAAAGACCCGCTCCGCGGCCGCCGGAATATACTTTAAAAGAAGGAGCGATGCGGCACTGGCAAAGATCGCAAGTCCTGTCACGATCCTGCCTGCTTCATGCTTTCCCATTTCAAGCAGGTTCCCCGTCAGAAGCCCAATGATCCATGCAAACACTGCTGCGCCCAGAACAGCGATGCCTGCGACAGTATTTAAAGAAAAAATATAAAGAAAGCTGGAAACACAAAGAAGCGGCAGCCGAAGCATTGCCGGAACACAATAGAATATAAGACAAACAAGGGAAGCAAAACAGGCTGAATAAACAGAAACTGTCATATACTCTCCGGACAGACATACGGATACTGTGCAGTATCTTGCAGGAACAGTTCCGTATTTGAATATGACTATTATACGAGTATCATGTATATTTTATCATAAAAGGAGACACGGGGACAGGTACATTGACTCATTGTGCACAATGAGTCAATGTACCTGT
>CAMNCY010000020.1 GCA_946534785.1 uncultured Lachnospiraceae bacterium
AAGCGCTCATGCGTCCCTTCGCCGATAAGGCCCGCTTCGTCATAGACCTTCAGTGCAAAGGTAAGTACCCTGCCCTCGGCTTTTACAAGTTCACTCTCGCACCAGACTTTTCTGCCTGCTGCCGTTGCGGAAACGTGCTTGATATCCAGGGCTGTTCCGACGCTGGTCATGCCATCCTCCAGATACGGTGCCACGGACTCCCATGCGGTCTGTTCCATTAACGCGACCATGGCCGGTGTTGCGAACACGGGAAGGGTACCGCTTCCCATGGAAACAGCGGTCTTCTCACCTGTTACTTCGATTTCTTTCCGATTCCTGATACCTGCTGCAATGCTCATGCTCTTTCCTCCATACTCTATTCACCCTTCCTGGAAGGCTGCCGTCTTTGATGGCAGGGAGAGGTCCTATCCTCTATGCCCTTGGCAATTTCCATCTGTATTTTGCCGCCAGGATCCGCAGGATGATCACCACTGCGGCCCCTGAGGTCATAGCGATATTCTCTCCTGCCCTGTCCCAGAGAAGCGTGCATACGGCTGCCCCGATGATGGACGCAGTCGCATAGAAATGCTTGACAAAGATGAACGGAACATCTCCCGCCAGGACGTCCCGGATCACGCCTCCGCCGACACCTGTAACGGTACCGACGAAGACCAGGAGAAAGAAGTTGTATTCACTTACGAATCCCCTTGCGGAGGCGATTCCCACGACTGTGAAAACGCCGAGCCCGACCGTATCCATGATGAACAGGAGCAGATTGAATTTTGCTTCGTGCCTGTGGATCTCATTCCGGATCAGGGGATGGAACATGACAATTGCCGTTGCGATGGCGATCAGGGAATAGTTGGGATAACGCACTGCCTGGACAGGCGTGTTCCCGATGATGATATCCCGGATCGCGCCGCCTCCGATGGCGGCTGTCAGCCCCAGGATAATGATCCCGAGAAGATCCATTTTCTTTCCGATTCCCACCATGGCGCCGGAAGCCGCAAAGGCAATGGTGCCGATGATTTCAAAAGCCAGTACACTGGCGTTCATTACTTCCATAAAATTTTTCCAAACCTGTTGTGAAGCACCTGTGAAATCTTCGTGAAATAACACGGTGCCTGCTGTTTTCCTGAAAATTAAGTGTAAGATGTTGTTCAGGAGGTACTTTTATGAAAAAGAATTCCGCCCGCCTGCGTGTCCGGCACATCATACTCATTGTCGTTCTCGCAGCCATCATCAGTATATCCGGGATCGCAGCCCTTTTCGGGATCCGCGCCCTCTCCGAGATCCGGCGCAACATTCCGGATCTGGAACATATCGACGTAACGCCGGCCGGTGTCTCTTCCTTTGTTTATGATACGGAAGGAAACCAGACGGCAAAACTTGTTGCCGGCAGCGCGAACCGGATCCTGGTCTCTTCGGACATGGTGCCGGAGAACTTAAAGAATGCCTTTGTCGCCATTGAGGATACCCGTTTTTACAAGCACCACGGCGTGGATCCCATGGCGATCCTGCGTGCGGCCTGGCACGGGATCCGGAACAGAAAGCTTTCGGAGGGCGGCTCCACCATTACCCAGCAGCTCATCAAGAACAACCTGTTCACCAACTGGACGCAGGAGACCCTGGCCGAGAGCTTCGAGCGCAAGATCCAGGAGCAGTACCTGGCACTGAAGCTGGAAAAACAGATGTCCAAGGAAGAGATCCTTCTCAACTACATGAACACGATCAACCTCGGCCACGGTACTCTGGGCGTCCAGGCGGCGTCTCTTCGCTATTTTAACAGAAATGTGGCGGACCTGACTCTTTCCGAGTGTTCGGTGCTCGCCTGCATCACCCAGAATCCGTCCCGGTATGATCCCCTCGACCACCCGGAAAACAATGCGGTCCGCAGGAAGATCGTCCTGGACAAGATGCTGGACCTTCATTATATAACAGAAAGCCAGTATCTGACCGCTCTTTCCGACGATGTTTATACCAGGATAAAGGAAGCGGACGAAACGGCCAAAAAGCCTTCGATCAACTCTTATTTTGTCGATGCGCTGACGACCCAGCTCGTTGCGGACCTGCAGGCGGAGGGCTACTCCGAGCAGCAGGCCTATTCCCTGATCTACAGCGGCGGGCTGTCCATTTTTTCCACGCAGGATCCGAAGATCCAGAAGATCTGCGATGAAGCCGTTGCGGATCCTTCGGGCCTTCTTTCCGCGGATAAATGGCCGCAGATCTCCCTGGTCGTTGAAGACCAGCAGAAAGGATATGTCCGGGCCCTCATCGGCGGCTGGGGCGAGAAAAAAGCAAACCGCACCCTTAACCGCGCCATGGACACGAAACGCCAGCCCGGCTCTACCTTCAAGGTCCTTGCCGCCTATGCGCCGGCACTGGATACCGGGCTGAAATCCCTTGCTTCCACC
Source organism: uncultured Lachnospiraceae bacterium (assembly GCA_946534785.1). Classification (GTDB taxonomy): domain Bacteria; phylum Bacillota; class Clostridia; order Lachnospirales; family Lachnospiraceae; genus CAG-791. The sequence continues at coordinate 2,394 of CAMNCY010000020.1, forward strand.
CAGGATGACGCCCCCTACCGCTATGCGGACGGCACGCCGGTGCGCAACTGGTACGGCGAGGCATACCGGGGGATCTCAACACTCCGCCAGGGGATCCAGGACTCTTTGAATATCGTGGCCGTCAAGACGCTGACGGATATCACGCCGGAGCTCGGTTTTTCCTATCTGAAGGAGTTCGGCTTCACGACGCTGGTGGAAAGCGAGGAAATCAACGGCGATATCTACAGCGATGTGAACCAGACGCTGGCCCTCGGCGGCCTCACCTACGGGGTGACGAACCTGGAACTGAACGCCGCCTATGCCGCCATTGCAAACGGCGGTGAATACTATGCGCCTAAGCTCTATTATAAGGTGATTGACAGGAACGCCAATACGATCCTGGACACCTCCTCCAGGGAGCCGAAACGGGTCATTAAGGAAACGACGGCGTGGCTTTTGACTTCCGCGATGCAGGACGTTGTCACGAAGGGAACCGGAACGGCCGTGAACTTCGGAACGACGGCCATCGCCGGCAAGACCGGTACCACCTCCGACTACAACGACGTGTGGTTCTCCGGTTATACGAATTACTATACGGCGACCGCCTGGGCGGGATATGATGATAATACAAAACTCTCCACTTCCGCGGAAAAGGCGCTTGCCAAGACCATCTGGCGAAGGGCCATGGAGGGCATCCATGCGGGCCTTCCTTCAAAGAGTTTCGAGCGCCCGGCGGGGATCGTCCTGCAGGAAGTCTGCGCTTCCTCCGGTGATAAGATGTCGACGCCTCTTTGCACGCCGGCTGCCGAATACATGGACAAGGCTTTTGTCCCTGCCGCTTCCTGTCATTATCATGAAAAACAGCAGCAGGATGCTTTGCAGGCACAGCTCCAGGCAGCCCAGCAGAATCACCTGCAGGTCACGGAGACCCTGAAAGCCGCACAGGATATGTTCACGGCAGCCCAGGCTTCCGGCGATCCGGCCGCCTATGCCCACGCAAAGCTTGTGCTTGACCTTGCGACCCAGGCCTACAATGATTCCCTGCAGCAGCTGGAGCTTCTGCAGAATGCCGTGAACGCCGGGGCGGCGAAACAGCAATGACTGCCGCCGGGGCAACAATGACTGCCGCCCAGACTACCGTAATGCTCGGCGCAGATGTCCCGCGATGCGCGGCCTGTGCCGTCTGATATGGAAAGATCCGGATCCGTTTCAATAGGGAGGAATATTTTATGAAAAGAAACGCTCTTGCTGCAATACTGACCACCTGTACCCTTGTCCTTGCAGCCTGCGGGACAAATGCCGCACCGACGGCCCCTGCGGCCCAGCCGGCTTCGGCAGTTCCTGAGGCTTCGGCAGCACAGGATGCGGCAGATCAGGCCGCAGGCGAAGCAGAAGCACCGGCCGAGGCAGAAACGCAGGCCGAGGCTGCAGAAACTGAAGAACCTGCCGCGGCTGCAGAGGCAGAGGCTCCGGCAGCGGATGAAAATGCCGGGGGAGCAGCGGCAGACGAAGACGCCCGTGCAATGACGGACGCGGAACTTTCTTTTTTCACGGACTATTTCCGTACGCAGGCGCACTATGGTTTCCTCCAGTCCGCATATGATGATCCGAAGGACATCAACTGGGACCTGGTCTTCTATACCCAGGGCGTGCAGGCTGACGATAAGGAGACACAGGCATACCTGAAAGCGATGAATCAGGAAGAGATCTTCACGAACCTGGTGAAGCTGGACGGATCCTATGTCAGGGATTTTGTCATGGAATCGACCGGCCGGGAATTTGATCCCGGCACTGCGCGTTTTCACTGGAACTATCTGGAAGATCTGGACACCTATTTCCGGGAGATCAGCGATACGAACTATGCGGAAGTCACCTGCACCGAGGGAACGGTTCAGGGCAATGTATATACGATCCGCTATCAGGATGCTTTTCTGTGGAGTACGAAGCTGACCGGCGAGGTCACACTGGAGCATGATGAATCAACGGACCGGTACCTTTTCGTTTCCAACCGGGCTCTCTGGGAGGAGATGGCATTGTATCGGGAAGAGGTCGCAACGACGGAATACGGCGATGTCACCTTTGCGGTCTTTGAAGATCCGGAAAGCGACTGGAACCCGGGAAGTTTCCTCTTTATCAGGAATGGGGAGCAGGTCGATCTTGTCCCCTCCCCCATTGTCCGGCGCTATCCTGACGCCCGCTTTGTCTCCTGTGACGATGTCCTCTTTGACGATTTTGACGGGAACGGTGCAACGGACCTGATCATCATCGGCACCTTTGACATCGACGGCAGGCAGGAGCAGCATGCCGGCTATTATACCGGCGAACTGTATAACTATGATGCCGCTGACGGAAACAAAGGGTATATGAACCTGGACGACGATATCTCCCTGTCGATCGAGGAGAATGCTTTCCCGCTTACCGCAAGGGATGCCGCATTATTCCTGAAGTCAACCATGTAAGCGTCTGCAGGGCGGCTTTTGGGCACAGCCGGAATTCGCGTCCGCGAACGGTGTCTCCGGCATTTAGACTGATGCAGGAAGTCCGCTTTAATGATATGATGAGTAAGGATCATTCACTTTTTACATTGGGGTATTCAAGGGGTACGGAAAATGAGCAGTATTGAAATTCGTCAGATCGATATCACGAAACTGGAGACCGATGCCATCGTAAACGCGGCCAATGATGAGCTGCTTCCTGTGGGGAGTGTAAGCGGCGCGATTTTCCGCGAGGCGGGATTCGAGGACCTGCAGGAAGCCTGTGAAAGGATCGGGCACTGCGACACCGGAAGCTCGGTGATCACGCCCGGCTTTGACCTTCGTGCGTCCTTTATCATTCATTCTGTCGGCCCCGTCTGGTCAGGCGGAACACTGGGCGAGCCGGAGCTTCTTGAAAAAGCCTACCGTTCGGCCCTTCTTCTCGCGCAGGCCTATGACTGCCATTCCGTCGGCCTTCCGCTTCTTTCCGCCGGTGCTTTCGGCTATCCGGTAGACAAAGCATGGGATGTCGCCATCCGGACCGTACAGAGTTATCTGGATGAGAATCCGAATTATGATATGGAGATCATCTTTGCCGTTATGGATGAGGGCGTCCTCAAATTCGGCGAAAGGACCCTGTCGGGAGATCCCCTTCCGCAGGATAAGACGGATGAGATCAATGAAAAGTTCGCCTTCTTCCGCCATCCTTACGGACAGAACGGGTTCCTGAGCAACAAATATCCCGCTCCGTTCACGCTGGAAGGCATCACCTATAAGCACAGCGAACAGTACAAGATGGCCAAGAAGGCCCTCCTGTTCGAGGATTTCAAGTATTATTTCATGATCCTGGAGGAGGACGATCCCGAGAAATGCAAGGAATACGGTCGCCAGGTCCGCTATTTCCAGCAGGATATCTGGAACAAGGCCAAGCAGGAGATCGTCTATAATGCAACGTATGCAAAGTTCGCACAGAACAAGCAGATGAAGAAGTCCCTTCTGGAGACCGGCGACAAGACCATCGCCAAGGCAAGCCCTTATGACAAGATCTGGGGCATCGGCCTTTCCAGCGCGGATCCCGATGCGCACATTCCCATCAGCTGGAAGGGCGAGAACCTTCTCGGCAAGATCCTGATGGATGTCCGGGAGAGGCTCAGGGAAGAGGAATAATGAAAAGACAAAATCAAGCATCAGGAAATCAGTGTATCTGATTACAACAAAGGAGGCATGCCGGATGCGGCATGCCTCCCATTTCATTTCTCCGGATGTTTTTCAGAACAGTTCCCCGTTCTCATCGAACGCCATCTCTTTCGGCCCTTCGAGCAGGGTCACGTTCGGATTCTCCAGTATCTTATCCAGAAGGTTCTCGGAGACCAGGATCTTTTCCAGGGACATGGTATCCCGGATCCGGATCATGGTGATCTCTTCGGGTTCCTTTTTCGGAACCATCTTGATGGCTGCCTGGATCGTCAGCTTTGCGGTATCGAAGATCATGGGGAAGAAGGTAAACCGCGGCACCCGGGAGGTCAGGCAGTTGGGATAGGCCGCTTCCTTGTCCACCTTATCCGCACAGCGTTTGGAGCAGACGTCCGCAAGGCCGAGGCCGTTGGAATTTCCGAAAGAATGCTCTGTCAGATCCAGTACGGCAAGGCGTGTGACATCGATTTTGCCTTTGATGGTAGGCACGATGAACCTGCCGGTCACGTTCGAATCCATTCCCTCTCCGCTGATCTCTTTTCCAATCTGATCGATCACGAGGACATCAGCCTGATCTGTCAGGATCGAAGGCATCTTCGCGTGAGCAATGGCAAGGAGCTTCGGCTCCTCTTCCGGAATGTCCCTGCCCGGGATCGCACGGATAATGCAGGTCTTGTCATAGGCATTTTCCACGGTGCCGACGCCGAAGAGGATGTTGGTATTCGCATGGATCGCGCGGGAGAAGATCTCAACGCTCTGCCCCAGCTCGTAGATCCCGTTTTCATGAACAATCTGCGCGCCGGCCTGTTTTCCCAGACCGATCGCCAGCATTTTCATAAGGCCGCTTTCAAATATTGCCCGGAAGGCGGTGTGCGGCTTGATGCGGTTCACGACGACGATCCCGTCTGCTTCCGCCGCGTACCGGTCGATCTTGGCAGGACGCCCGTCGACGGTCGTCCCGACCTGCACGACCTCCATCGTGGCACGGATGGGACACCCCATAGATTCCTCCGTGATCCCGTAGTTGGTGAGGATCTCGACCTGGCCTTCCACCGTTGCGCCGCCGTGACTTCCCATGGCCGGAATGATGAAAGGCTCCGCTCCTTTTTCCTTCAGGAACCGGATGATCTCCTGCATGATCGGTACATAATTGGCGATACCGCGGCTTCCTGCCGTTACGGCGATCTTCATTCCCGGGCGTACAGTGCCTGCGATCTCCTCCTTTGCAAGTTCCTGCCGGAGAGTCTCTTCGACATTTTCTATGCATGTCGTATCAAAACGCTGGCTGACCAGCGCCATTTTCGGAATCGGAATCGGATCAAGAAGTTCTCTGATAGCTCCCATATTTTTCCCTTTCTGTACTGCATATGAAACAGCCGTAAAAACCGGCTTATAACCTGATACTTCCTCTTCAGTATTATTGTTAAGTTTCATTGTAAATGTGCCGGCCGGTTATATCAAGCATGGCGCGAGTCAGGGGTGGGCTCGAGTCAGGGGCGGGGGCGAGTCAGGGGGACAGGTACACTGACTCACCGTGAACAGAAAACAAGCCACGGAACGCGGTAAAACCGCGGTCCGTGGCCTTATATCCATAAATCGTGAGTCAGTGTACCTGTCCCCCTGACTCGCGCAGCCTCCGGTCGGCTCAGCCTTCCATATACTTCCCAAGTTCTCCCCACGTTTCGCGGAAGATCCCTTCGTCCATGACCTTCAGGTCTTTACTGATCTCAGGGACGAAGTCCATCTGGTCAAGGATGTCTTTCTGAAGGTCGATGCCGGGCGCAATCTCGATGAGGGTGACTTTGTGGTCGATCAGCTTGAAGACGGCGCGCTCTGTCACATACAGGACTTCCTGGGTGTCGGGGGAATACTGGCCGGCAAAGGTGATCTGGCTGACCTTGTCGACGAATTTGCGGATGGTGCCTTCCTGCAGGATGGTCATCTTTCCGTCGCCGGTCTTCAGCTTTGCCTTCCCGGTAAAGGTCCCCGCAAAGACGACCTTGGGGGTCCTGGCGGTGATATCGATGAATCCGCCGGGGCCGATGCGGCGTTTGCCCATGCGGCTGACGTTGTTGTTGCCGTCCTTATCGATCTCGCCGATGCCAAGGCAGGTGGCGTCCAGGCCGCCGCCGTTGATGAGGTCGAACATTTCATGGGGCGTGATGATGCTTTCCGGGTTATAGGAGCTTCCGAAATTGGGCAGGGCGGACGGAACGCCGCCGACCATGCCGCTTTCCGTGCTCATGGTGACATAATCGATATAGCCTTCCTCCGCAATGACCTTGGCTACGTCCGCCGGGACGCCGACGCCGAGGTTGATGAGGCTCCCCTTCTTCAGTTCCATCGCGCATCGGCGGCAGATGACCTTTCTCTCGTCCATGGGGATGGGCTCGATCGCGGTCAGGGGCTTGCGGATCTGGCCGGAGAAGGCGGGCTCCCAGTAGACGCCCTCGGACTGCCAGCAGGCCATGGGATCCGTTGCCTGGACGACATAGTCGACAAGAACGCCGGGGATCTTGACTTCCTTGGGATCCAGGGTCTCTTTTTTTGCCAGATATTCGACCTGAACGATGACGATGCCGCCGCAGTTCTTTGTTGCAGCTGCAATGGCCGGTCCCTCGTTGATCAGGCTCTCGTGGCGGAAGGAAATGTTGCCGTTTTCGTCCGCGATCGTGCCGCGAAGAAGGGCGACGTCGCATTTGAAGGTGGGATAGAAAAGATATTCCTCACCGTTGAACTCGATCAGCTTTACGAGCTCGTCTTTGGCGGCTTCGTTCATCCTGCCGCCCTCCACTCTGGGGTCCACGAAGGTACCGAGGCCCGTCTTGGTGATAAGGCCCGGACGCCCTGCCGCGATCTCGCGCCAGAGGTTCATCGTAACGCCCTGGGGAAGGCAGTAGCTCTCCAGTTCGTTCTTTGTTGCCAGCTCATTTAAGGAAAAACAGCTCCCCACGTGGGCACTTGTCCACTTCTTGATAAGACCGGGACCTGCTTCGCCGAACCTTGTCGCACCTCTTGCGCCGTGCTCGGTATCCGGCACCTCTCTCTTTGTCCTGTCCCAGCCGATATAATTCTGTCCGACGGCCCAGTCGCCCATGGCGCTGTCCTGTTTGAGATTCAGGTCCCTGGGGTGTCCCGTTTCCTTAAAGCGGTCGCGGACCGCGCAGCCGAGCTCTTCCGCCCAGCCGGAAAGTCCCATGCCGGCGATCGCGACGGTCGCGCCGTCCGGGATCAGTTCCGCTGCTTCTCTTGCTGTGATGAATTTTGCCATATGAATTCCTTTCTACTCAAACCGGTGTATCCACTTACCCGAAAGAAGTCTTCCGATGCACCAAAGGGATTTGATGATGTAGTCGATCCTGAGGCAGATGATCGTGATCCAGGCAGGCCAGTGCAGCACAAGGCCTACGAGCGCGCCAAGCGGCACGGATACGATCCACAGGAAAAGAATGTCGGCCTTCATCAGGAACCTGGTATCTCCGCCGCCGCGAAGGACGCCCTTGGTCATAACGCTCTGGATCGCGCCGAAAAGGGCGATGACCGCGTAAGAGCCCATGATCTGTTTTGCCATGACCAGAGTCTCCGACTCCAGGTTGTAGACGCGGAAGGTAAGGGGTCCCAGGAAAAATACGGCCGTCGCCGCAATGATTCCGATGATGACGCTGACAAAATAGAAGGTCTCGCCCTGTTCCATGGCCTTGTCGTATTCCCTGGCGCCGACGGTCTGGCCTGTGATGACGGCTGCCGCGTTCGCAACGCCCTGCGTCACGACGGTCGCAAGACGGTCGACCACCTGGCAGACCGCATTGCCCGCAACGACGGCTGCGCCCATATGTCCCAGGACGACCGAGACCATGTTTCCTCCGAAGCCCAGCAGGAAATCACTGAGCAGCACGGGTGCGCCAAGGCGCCAGAAGTTTTTGAAGAACTGGGTGGAGGGCGATTTTAACAGGTGCTTCGGACGAAGCTCCAGTTTCTTATCAATACAGAAAATATAGATGAAGGTCACCAGGAACTCGGCGCTTCGTGCGATCAGGGTACCGAGCGCCGCACCGGCGATCTCCATGCGGGGCGCACCGAATTTACCGAAGATAAAAGTATAGTTGGCGCCGATGTTGACGACAAAGGAAATGATCGAGACCACCAGTCCCAGCCGGACAACGCCTACAGAACGCATGAGCTGCGCCGCCACAAGGCTGGTCCCGTGGATCAGATAGACGAAGGTCGTGATCTTCAGATACCGGATTCCCTGCTCGATGACGTCTGCTTCGTTGGTATACAGGCGCATGATGCCGCCCGGGAAGAACCAGGTGAGCAGGGCAAAGATCAGGGCGAACAGCACCGACAGGCGAAGCGCCATATTGAAGGTCGTCCGCGCACTCTCCTTCTCTCCCGCTCCCCAGAACTGGGACGCCAGTACACTGGAGCCCCCGATGATACCGAGGTTCGCGATGTAAAAGATGTTATAGAACTGGTTTGCAAGACTGGATGCAGAAAGCTGGATCTCTCCGAAGCTTCCCAGCATCATGGTATCGAGCATGTTGACGCCCATGTTGATGGCCGCCTGCAGCGCTACCGGAATCATGATCGCCAGTACTTTTTCATAAAACTCCCTATCGTCCACAATGCGGACACGTCCGAATTTCTTAGCCATTTTTCTGATCTGCCGTTCTTTGGTGAACAGACTGCAGGATCAGGGCCGGAAGGCCTTTTCCGCAGGCTGTCAGGTTCTTGCTTACTATTGCATACTACCGCATTTGCGGCTTCCTCACAATGACCTATTCCACCTTACCACTTACAGATAAAGCCGATGAAGGACCCTGTCTGCCAAACGGGGGTGCCGCCATCTCTGAAGCGGCACCCCCGTTCACATGGGTATATATTACCATTTCCATTTAAACTGTTCGAAGAGGCTGGGAATGGCAGTATGCAGTGTGTCAGATTGCCTTATGCTCCTTGAGTTCTGCCAGCTTTTCAGCAGACAGGCCAAGGAGGCCGCCGTAGATCTCTTCATTGGAGCCGCCCAGTGCAGGAGAGCACTTGTACTCGATGTCGACCTCGGAGAACTTGGGAGCGAATCCGGGGAGTTTTACCTTGCCGCGCTGGGGATGCTCGATCTCGACCATCATCTTGCGCTCAGGTGTGTAGTACTGAGGATCCTTTGTGATATCGTCCACGGAAAGCAGCGCGCCTGCCGGGATATCCGCCTTGCAGAGGATGTCCATAGCCGTGAACTTGTCGTAGTTCTTGAGCCAGTCTTTGATCGCGTTGTCGCAGATCTCGCGGTTTGCGAAACGTGTGCGGGGCGTAGCCATCTCAGGGCAGACATCCTGCTTGAGATCGGGTCTTCCGATAACGTCGCAGAGGTTATCCCACTGCTTGGAGCCGGGATGACGGCTGCAGTAAATGTGTACGTAGTCGTTCTTGCCGAAAGGCTTGCAGGGATAGGTATCGGACGGAGCAACGTCTTCCAGAGGCATGCCGTTCGCAACGCGGCGGTTCGGAACACAGCCGTTTGCATAGTAAGGCTCCCACTGGCTGCGGGAAAGACCGATCATGAAATCCTGCATTGCGCAGTCGACTCTCTGGCCGATGCCGTAACGCTCCCTGTGAAGGAGTGCCGTGATGATGGACAGTGCCAGCATGGTGCCGGTACCGGAATCGGCAACGGAGATACCGCACTTGATGGGCTGGTCCGGAAGACCGGTCGCGGAGACCATGACGCCCGTGTGGGTCGCGATGGGATCGAATGCGGGATAATCCTTGTAGGGGCCGCTCTGGGCGAAGCCCTTCAGGGAAGCGTAGATGATCTTCGGATTGAGCTCTTTGCAGTGCTCATAGGTGAGGCCGAGTTTGTCCATGGAGCCGGGGCCCATGTTCTCGACGATAACGTCGCACTTCTTCACCAGCTCTTCCAGAAGCTTGAAGCCTTCGGGATTCTTGGCGTTGCAGGTGATGGACTTCTTGTTCATGTTCATTACAAGGAAGCCGTAGGAATCCTTGCCGGGATCTGCCTGGGAATAACGTCCGAGCTCGCCTTTAACGGGGCGCTCGACCTTCAGGACTTCCGCACCGAGCCATGCCAGGGTCTCTGTGCAGACCGTGCCGGATTCAAACTGTGTCATATCAAGAACTCTGTAACCGGAAAGGGGCTTGTTTGCCATTATGTTTTACCTCCTGTTTTAATCTGAGTTTATTTATCGGCATCTTTCACAGGATGCATTATTTTGCTGCTTCTTTTTTCTCGTGGGCGGGAATGACTCTGGTCTCGATGAACTCGTCGACAAGGGAGGTCATCGTATCCGCGTTCCACTTCCTGGGATTGACAGGATCGCCATGGAATGCAAGTACGGGGATCCCGGCATCTTCCAGTGCCTTTTTGATAAAATAGCTGCCTTCGACGGCCTGGATGTCATTGTCGGGAATCATGTAGACGACACCGTCAATGTCATTCTGTCTGGCCTGCTGGATGAACCAGCTGCTGTTCCACGGCGGCATATGAAGGAAGTCTTCCATGCCGATGAACCTGGCTGCCAGCGCGCGCATCGGATTCTCTTCCACATGGTTGCGGATGTAAGCATCAGCGCCCATGGCAAGGTACATGGACCACATGAAAACAGCACCGTATTTTTCCTCGAATCTCTGGTAGAATGCGAAATCCTGCCACATGCCGCGGCCGATCCACATCATGCGGAGCTTCTCATTGGGAACTGCTGCCACGCCTGCATCTGCCAGTGCCTTGACTTCTTCGTAGAAGCTCTTGGCGTGCTGTACGGCCCACTCAGTGCCGCGCTGCCACTGTGCCTGCATGACGGCGTTGATCGTATCCACGACCGTGACCGGTACGGGATGGCAGGAAGCGATGAGGTCTCTTGTCTTCTTGTAGTAGCTCTCCTGCTCGTTGATCAGGTTCATGACATATTCGAGCTTATTGATGTCCATCATCCGGCCGGTCTTCATTTCCAGCCAGCGGACGAGCTCCTTCAGCTCTTCGACCGCAAGATCCAGGCGGTCCTTGTCATACATTTCTTCCCAGCGGTCTGCCGCCAGCTCATACCAGTTCAGAGGCGTTGAGCGGGCAACGGTGTTCTCCATGACGTAAAGGTCGGCGCCGTAGTTCTCTGCCAGAAGACCGAAGATCTTGCTCTGGACATCGCCGGTAAGACGTGTAATGGAGATCGTCGGCTTCGGAAGGCCGCCCCAGGGTCCCATGGGATTTCCGTCCGCATCGATCTTCTTATCGTCGGGATCGAAGCTCTCGGCAAGAGCCTGCGCATCATAGCTGTTCAGGTCGGGACGGTAGCCGTTCTCCTGCATCAGGTTGAAATATTTGCGGGTCATTCTCTTGGCGCCGCAGATCGCAGCCCACCACTGATTGACGACGAAGGGGATGTCCATGGCACGGAAGATCTCCATGGGAACGTCCGCGTTCAGTACGGCAAAATCACCGCCTTCGCGCTCGACCTTCTCCTTCATGCCGAAGAACCATTCCTTCTGGTAAACACTGGCTGCCTTGGTGGCTTTCAGTTTTTTGACAACAGTCGATTTGGAGGCTTCTTTTCTTTCTTCAGCCATTACTGCGCACCTCCTTTCATGACTTCTGCAAATGCCGCAAGCTTCTCGTCCAGGTCCTCGTTCCTGGAAACGGGCCACTGCATGCGTCCGAAGGTCGTATGCTTAATGCCGCGTGCCTCAAGGCTCTTTCTCTGCTTGGGCATATCCCAGGTCGCCACTTCGTCATACTGGTTGGTATAGAAGATGACGCCTTCCGCACCGCAGGCGTTTACTTCCCTGTCGAGTGCTTCGACTCTCTGGGAAACAAAGGCTTTCTTTGCGGAGAATTCTCGGAACAGATAGCGGTCCACGATACCGCGGATCACAGGATATTCCGGATTGAAATCCCTGTCATAGGATCTCTCGCCCCAGTCGGTGTCTTCGCCGACGATCACCATACCGGCAGCTTCGATCTTTTCATACAGGGTGTTGTCTTCCTGGTTGGCGCCGGTATAGAACACGCGGGGGCCTTCCAGTACAGGCCAGGAAGCAGCATCCTCGGTCACCTGTTTTACCAGGGCGGTGTGCTCTTCCTTATCCATGAAGAAGCCCGCGCCGATGATGACCATGGCTTCCGTTCCGGAGATACGGACTTCCTTTGCGTGACGAAGCTCTGCCATTTTGCGGAGCGCACGGCGGTTCTCGTTCAGGATCCCGCCGGCCTTGCGGATCTCCTCATCGGTGATCTCTCTTCCGGCCCACTCTTCCATCTGCTTCCGGAAAAGGTCGATGACGAACTCGTCGCGGACCTGGTGCAGACGGTGATGGGTGAAGAGCCAGTCGATAAAGGCAATGGGCGGAACGGGCTTTTCGGGCTCCACCCTCTTCAGTTCACGAAGATACAGGAAAATACGGATGATGACGTCCGTGGAATTGGAGATGGCAAGATAGTCGATCTGGCTGCCATAGGTCCCGTCGATGATCTTCTCGAACTGGGCACGGACGACAGGTTCAAAGGAGTACTCCAGATATTTGTCTGTTTCTTCCAGGGATTTTTCGGGGTCTGCGTAGATCCTGACCGGGAACATGCCGGCTGCCAGGACCAGTTCGTCGGGAACGTCAAAACCAAGCTCGCCGACGATCTTTTTTCCTTCGGCACGGGCTTTTTCCGCACCCTTCTCCCGATGCTCATAAGCATCTTTCAATGCCAGGAAAGCCTGACTTTCCAAGGCGCAGGGACGAATACTCATAAGTCAGTTTTTTCCTTTCTTAATAAAACTTGACACCGGAATCTGCCGTACTGCTGCACGGCAGACGCCGGTGCCCAAGACCGTATGTACTGTCGAAATTTTTATCAGTCCGTCATCAGAACGGGAATGCACCCGTAATGGCGGCGACGATCGCAAGGACGATGCTCAGTGCCCATGTAGGCAGGAAGCAGAACTTCAGGTTGTCCTTCATCTCGATACCGGCAAGACCAAGTGCCAGGTAAGGAGTGGGAGCAACGAGGCAGAGGTTCGCTGCAAGGCAGGCACCGATGACGCTTGCGCAGACAGCTGCGATGGCGGTTCCGCCGAAAGCAACGTTCATGCTGGCGAAGATAGGTGTCATGATCATGTACAGGGAGTCGGAACCGACGACCATGGACAGAGGAGCAGCGATCAGAGCGATAACGAACATCAGGTGAGAGCTGAGCGCTTCGGGAACCAGGGAGACCAGTGTGTTGGTCATGGCCTGCATCATGCCGGAATCCTTCATCGTGCCGACCAGCATACCGATGGAGAAGAGGATCATGATCATGTTCAGGGCGTTTGCGCCGTGCTTCTTGATCTGTGCCGTCATTTCCTTAGGACCGTGGCAGTTCAGGAGCAGAGCTGCTGCGATGCCCCACATGAATGCGAGGTTCGTGTTGACCCAGCCAAGCAGGAGTGCGATAACGATGATGAGTGTCATGACCATGTCGATGCCAAGGACAGTCTTGCTGACCTTGAGGACAGGCTCTTCGGGATGAAGCAGATCTTCCTTCATCTGTGCGAATTCTTCATCGCTCATACCGAAGCCCTTCTTCTGGAGCATGGGGCCGATAACGAAGCAGGAGATGTAGAGAATGGCAAGGCCGACGATCTGGCAGATGACCAGCTTGACCCATACATCATGAGGCTCAACGCCTTCAACACCGGCAGTGGCACGTGCCAGAGCAGAGGTCCAGGGCAGCATGTTGACGGTACCGGATACAAGTCCGACGTAGAGAACAAGGAGTGTCGCCGGCAGCTTCATCTTCTTGAAAAGAGGGAGCATTGTGGGAACTGTGATCAGCCATGTGGTAGCGCCGGAACCATCCAGGTGAGAGATGGTTGCCAGGAGGCATGTCATGAAGAGAATGACGCCGATGGAGTTGCCGATGTACTTGAAAGCCTTGGCAACGATCGCATCGAACATGCCCGCATCACTTAAGATGTTGAAGAATACGATCGCAAAGGTGAACAGAGCGACCGTGTTCAGGACCTGGTTCGCACCGGTGGAAACATAGCCCTGGAGCGTCTTGATGATCATTTTGACGCCCATGGGAGCGGCAGCTTCTGCCTTCGGGGGTACCAGATATCCGGCAAAGCCCAGAATAAAGGTGGCGATGGTAGGCAGGATGATCAGGATCGGAGGAAGGGCGACCTTACCCCGGATGATCAGAATTACCATGGCAATGACAAGAATGAATCCCATTGTTGCTAACATTGTAAATTCCTCTCTTTCTTGTGGGTTTATAAATGTTTGGAAAAATATCTTCCGCCTGTCCGCGGTATCCTGTTCCGCCGGACTGTCGGAATTTATAAATATTTTATCGTTTCAGCGGAAAATTAAATCTTCCTGAACATCCATATTCGTCCCCGTTTAAATGTGCACTGTGCACATTTTTCAAGAAAATCCCGTTTCAAAATGTACACTGTGTACACAACCTCCCTGCTGTATCATTATTATGAGAAAACCTGCAGCCGTGAAGCTGCAGGTTTTTGTTTCTTTATCTGTATGTTTTCCCGTATGCTTTTCCTGCCGGCCGGATCTGCCCGCAAGGGATACTGTCCGGCCGCCCGGCCGTTTCAGTCTTCCGCGGGGAAGTAATGCCAGGCCGTTCCGTCAAAGGTGCGCCGGACCTTCCCCCGTTTCATCAGGTAATCCAGATGGGAAAGGCACTCTCCCACCGCGAACCACCGCTGGATGGACGGGAAATCCTCCCAGCTCCTGGCCCGGATCTTCCATCTCATGCGGCCGGTGATCTCATATGCGTTAAGTCCCGGCTCTTCCGATACGATCTCAAAAGCATTCCTAAGACGCCGCTCGTGGTGCTGAAGAAGCTCGTCGATCCGCTCCCGGTAATTGCCGGTCTTGCGGTGTCCCGGGAGGGCAAGCCGCACCGGATAATCCCTTACACGGCGGAGGGAATCCAGGTATTTGCCCAGGGAATCCTCCACATCCGCCCACTCCGTGATATTCGGCGTGATGTCGAAAAGTACATGGTCTCCCGTGAACATGATTCCGCTCTTTTCTTCCCAGAACATGACGTTTCCGGGGGTATGCCCCGGCACCAGCAGCATCTGCAGCCGGTAATCGCCGACTTCAAGCATATCCATGTCGGAAAGCGTTACAAAGTTATCCGTCAGCTTCGGGATCGCCTGGACCCTTGCGGGATTATTGCTCCGGATATAGTCGACTTCCTCTTCGGTAAAGCCTTCCTGCAGGAATCTTCTCTTCTTTCTTTCCGAAGTAGTTCCGTTCAGTTCCCCATCCATGTACTTATAGTCCTGTGCACTTATGTAGATGTGCCGGCCCGGCCCTGCGAACAGATCCGCCATTCCGGAATGATCCGAGTGCAGGTGTGTGACCAGAACGTCCCGCTTCGACGGATCCGATCCCAGTTCCTGCAGCCCCGCTTCCAGCGCTTCCCTGCATGCATCACGGCGAAAGCCGGTATCGACCAGGAGTTCCCGCTCGCTGCTCCGGATCAGGTAGCTGTTCAGTTCCTTGAGCGGATTTCCCGGCAGGACAACGCCGATGCGATAGATATTTTTTGCGACTTCTTCGATCATATGCGGGTATTCTCATTCTTTCTTTTTTGCGATATTATAAGGCCGGATTCCTGTTTTTCACACACGTTTTATAAAGCCGGATTCCTGTTCTTCCGTACCCGTTTATCATAACATGTAATCATCATGTGCATCCACATGGACTTTCCGAGGAGCCGGAGGCACCGATCATGGCAGACATCACCTATTCCATACTCCGTTACTGGTTAAAGAATGATCTTTCAGACACCAGAGAAGGCGTCCCCGTTTTTGCCTGCAGGAGTGAACTGCGGCTGTATCAGCAGGAAGACATGCCCAAGCCCTATACGCTGTATGCAGGGCCGGCGTTCACACTGGGTGACTTCGCCAACAGCCTTGCAGCTGCCCCCGAAAGCACAGAACCTTACGGCTTTCTATGCTGTGCCTGCAGCGCGGATACGGAAATCCCAAAGAACCTGCCCGCCAATCTGACAGTTCTGTATACATCCAGGAGCCTGCCGGCCATGTTCAACGAAACGGCGGACAGGATCAGTGCATTCAACCGCTGGTACAATGCCATGAAGAACGTCCTGTACCGGAATGAAGGCATCCAGAAGCTTCTGGACCTGTCCGCCTTCCTGCCCGGCACGCTCATTCTGACCAACGCCGGGTATAAGCTGCAGGCGTCAGTCTATCATGAAAATGTCAGTGACCCCACGATCGATGAATTAAAACAGCTCGGCTACCATACCTTTGAGACGATCCAGCAGATCCATAAGGAAACCCCGATCCTCTCCACGCCCGATACTTCCGAATATATTTCAAAAGAGAGCGGCAACTACACGATCATCCGCATTCTCCGCTATGATGAACAGATCGCGGCCAGGATGTGCCTGATCCTGAACGGTCCCGAATCGGATCCCGCATATTCGGATTACATGGAAATCCTGGGAAATGCCGTTGCACGTTATCTTTTCAGCCGCCAGAGCGTCGATTACTCGAGCAATGCCGAACTCGGCAGTCTTGTCTCCGATATCATAGGCGGCAGGATCACGGGGCAGAAGGAACTGGACCACCGAATGAAGCAGGTGCGGCTGTTCGCCCACCGGTATTTCCATCTGATGATCGTCTCCTTCGACCAGACGGGGAACCGGAGCATGATCCCGTGGAACTATATTATTTCCCAGCTCCAGTATATTTTTCCGTACAGCAATATCACGACGTATAACGGCGACATCCTGCTGATCATCCAGAAGCGGCAGCGAAAGAGCCGGATACGTTTCAACGAAAAGCAACTGATGGACCTTCTGGAGCAGTACAACGGTCATTCCTGTATGGGAAATGCATCCGAATTCATGATGTCGCTCCCGCCCATGTATTACCAGGTACGCGGAGCTCTCCGGATCGGCTGCCATATCGACCCAGACAGGCGGATCTACTATTATGAAGACTTTGCCATGTATCAGATCATCGAGATGGCGGCAGACTCCGAGATCGAGCACTTAAGCAGCCGGAACCTGGCACACCTTTGCAATAACGAGATGATCGCGCTCATCCTCTACGACCATAAGTACGGGACCAACATGGCGGACATCCTGCTGGCCTACCTGAAATACGAGCGCAACACCACTCTTACGGCAAAAGCCCTGTACATGCACCGCAATACCCTCCTGAACAAGATCAAGAAGATCGAGGAGATCATCGACCGCGACCTGGAGGATCCTGACTTCCGCGCAAGAACACTGTTCAGCGGCTATGTTGTGAACTACATGAGGAAATACAGAAATGAAGATATTCTCCTGTTGCAAAGAGACACAGGGGAAAAAGAGACGTCGGTGAAGAAACAGAGTCCGTGATCTGACTGCCAGGGGCGACCACAACCGCGGCACTGACCGGTTTTCTCCGTACTTATAAAAAAGAAGGAGATACAGGACGACCGCATTTGAAGGAAACCCCTTCTTCTCGGTCCCTGTATCTCCTTAGCACTTTTCCTGACCGCCCGATCAATTGACCCGGATCGGGGCCTCCGTCTTTCTTCGGAAGATCTCCTTCAGAGAGTTGGTGTAAGGCGGGCGGGCGATGCCGTACTCGGTCACGATGCCGGTGATGAGGTCGTTGTCCGTCACATCAAAGGCCGGGTTATAAATGTCGATCCCTTCCGGCGCCATGCGCTCCTTATACCACATTTCAGCGACTTCCTCGGGCTTTCTCATCTCGATGGGAATTTCATCCCCGGAGGAAAGCGACATATCGATGGTGGAGGTCGGTGCACATACATAGAACGGAACATGATACCTGGCAGCGACAGTGGCAACTACGCTGGTCCCGATCTTGTTCGCAGCGTCTCCGTTCGCAGCAACTCTGTCACAGCCCACAAAGATCGCCTGGATCCTGCCGCTCTTCATCAGGGATGCCGACATGTTGTCGCACTGGAGCGTGACTTCGATCCCGGCGTCATGCAGCTCATAGGCCGTAAGCCTTGCCCCCTGCAGAAGGGGTCTTGTCTCATCGCAGTACACATGGAAATGCATGCCCTTCTCATATCCGAGATAGATGGGAGCCGTTGCTGTTCCGTATTTGATCGTAGCCAGCTGCCCCGCATTGCAGTGGGTCAGGATCCCGTCTCCGTCTTTGATCAGGGTAAGACCGTTCTCTCCGATCCTTCTCGAGACTTCGATATCCTCCGCCTTGATCGCATCCGCCTCTTTGCGGAGGCGTTCTTTGATCTCCTCCATGGTCATGGAAACATCTTCGCCGCAGGCGTCAAAGACCTGTTCCATCCGGTTCAGCGCCCAGGAAAGGTTCACTGCCGTGGGACGGGAGGAATTCAGATAAGCCTTCTGTTTCCGGAAGACTTCCGAAAGCGCCCTGAAATTCTCTGCGTGCTTCTCTGCCGTATCCTGTGAAACTTCCGTCTGTGCAGTCAGAAGATAGATCCCGTAGGCTGCCGCAACGCCGATCGCAGGAGCTCCCCGGACTCTTAAAAGATAGATCGCATCCCAGATCTCTTCCGCCGTCTTCAGGTCGATCAGCTTCGTTGTCCCGGGAAGAAGCGTCTGATCGATGATCCGGATCGCCTTCCTGTCCTTGGTAAGCGCTACTGTTTCATAATCCAGAATAGTCTTCATTCTATTTATGACTCCC
>CAMNCY010000021.1 GCA_946534785.1 uncultured Lachnospiraceae bacterium
CATGATCATTCAGTATCCCGACTATTATAACAGATTTCATTGTATTGCGGACCGCTGTCCCGACACGTGCTGCCGGGGATGGGACGTGGATGTCGACAAGGACAGCGCATCCTTTTATTCCATTCTGCCGGGACCCTTCGGAGAGCGCCTTCGGGGGAGCCTGCAGAGTACGGAAGAAGGGTACTGTTTTCCCCTTACGAAGGAGGGAAACTGCCCGTTCCTGGACCGGCAGGGGCTCTGCGATATCTATAAGAACGTGGGAGAGGATGCGCTCTGCCTGACATGCCGGGAGTTTCCCCGGTATTTTGCGGGCTGCGCCGAATACGAACAGAGGGACCTGTCCCTTTCCTGCCCGGAGGCGGCCAGGATCTTCTTCGAAGAAGACGGGGATGTGCCGCCCCGGTATATCCGGGAAGAAGCGGACGAGGATTACGAGGAATATGAAGAGGAAGCCCTCACGGAGGAAGAGAAGAAGGCACTTGTAAAGGTCCTGGAAGAACGGGATGCAAGGATCCGGGCGCTTTATGAAGGCTGCGGCGGCGCCCCCGCACAGGACCCGTTCCCCGAAGGAGACCGCAAGGAGGACCTTCGCCTCCTGGCATGCCTGGAGAAGATGGAGAGCATAGGAGAGGCCTGGCAGAAGGAGCTCTCCGAACTTCGCAGCCGGCTTCATGAGAAGGAGGATAGCGCAGGGGAGGAAGCCTTCCTTGGCGCCTTTCGCGATATGCTGCGCGGCCCCTTCCGCCGGCTTTCCGCTTACTACATCTTCCGCTATTCCATCGATGCCTGGTTTGAAGGCACCGACGGGGAAAATGAAAGAAGGCTCCGGAAAAGGAGCCTTCGTACGATCTTTCTTCTTTGTATGCTGCGCTATGAGAAGTCAGGTACTCTCACCCGGGAGGACCTTGCCGACATTGTGCATCTTTTCTCCCGCGAGACCGAGCACAGCGAGGAGAATCTCCGGATCCTGCGGGAGCCATGACACTCCATGCTCTGCGCAGAGCACTGTAGCCGGCATGCAGACAGTGCAGACGGCCGGCTGTCAGCCCTCAGGACAGGACGTCCAGGATCGCCTTTAAAAGATCATCAAATTCTTCAAAGGCCGGGATGTCCGGATAATCCTTCCGGATCTGGTCGGTCGTCCGGAACAGGAAGCCTGCCTTGCCGGCCTGGATCATGGCCAGGTCGTTGAAGCTGTCGCCGCTTGCGATCGTGTCATATCCGATGGACTGCAGAGCCTTCACCGTCGTCAGCTTGGAGTTGGTGCAGCGCATCTTATAGTCGGTGATCTCACCGTTGTCCGCGACCACCAGCGTGTTGCATAACAGCGTGGGATAGCCGAGCTTCTTCATAAGCGGCATGGCGAACTGGGTAAAGGTATCGCTGAGGATGAGGACCTGCGTGCGCTCCCGGAGGGCATCCAGGAACTGCTTTGCACCGGGGAGCGGATCGATCCCGGCAATGGTCTCCTGGATCTCTTTCAGGCCGAGGCCGTGCTCCTTCAGGATGCCAAGGCGCCATTTCATCAGCTTGTCATAATCGGGTTCGTCCCTGGTCGTGCGGCGCAGCTCCGGAATGCCGGTGGCTTCCGAGAATGCGATCCAGATCTCAGGGACAAGGACTCCTTCCATATCAAGACAGACAATATCCATATTTTTCCTCACTTTCTGGCGGCAGGCCCCCCGGGGCGTCACTGCCGGTACTGCTCCGTTTCTTTTCTCAGGGAATCATAATCAAAACTATCAATGACTTTCCGTGTCTTGTCAAGGGCGTCTTTCATTCCGCCCGGGAAGACTTCATCCGTTCCGTCCGCAAAACAGGCTGCCATGAAGGCGTTGATCTCGGGCCGGTAATGGTCCAGATCCATGTAAAGGTCCAGATCGGTGATGATCTTTTTTTCATGCTGGAAAAAGAAGACCCGCACGTTCGGGTGCTGCAGCAGCGTTTCTCCGATGAATTCATACTGCCGCATGGTCGCCTCCAGATGGTTCTCCAGAAGGACGTTGTTCCAGTACAGGACGGAATAGGGCGGGAAAAACATGTAAAAGGTCGTTTCCGGATGGCTTTCGATAAAGGGGAGGATATTGGTCTCCAGATTGATTCTCGTCCTTTCGATGTAGGCATCCGCGGGCGTTTCCTCCGCGACTCTCTCCGGCGCCCGGTAGTTCTGCAGGACCCACTCCTTCCGGTAATAGAAATCATCCGCCCAGTCCGTTGCATAGACCCGGGTAAGGTCCGTGGGCTCCCGCTCCGCCATGGGACGCAGGATATATTCCAGGATCACATCCTTGCTGAACAGATACCGGATATCGTTGAAGGGGTTCCGGTCATAGAGCCAGTAGGGCTGGTCATATTTGGTCTGCTTCGGGCCTGCGCCGAAGGTATAGCCGTCCACGGCGATGAAGGCGGCTTTTACGGGGCCTGTTTTCCTGGCGTGGGAATCCTTATCGTAAACGGCGGTCAGGACATTGGCGATATCCCGGGGGAGCGCTCCGTTGGTGCACAGCTTGATGGTATTCAGCCCCATGGGCAGAAAGTCCTTCGTATCGAAATTCAGGGTCATGGACGAACCCGTGATGATGCTGTCGTATTCCAGGTTCGCCGCCATGCCGGGATTCTGGGAAAGCTCGTTGTCGACCACGTAGGGAAAGCCGGGAAGGGGCCTGTGGTAGTGGAAAAAAGGATCCACGAAAACGGTCAGGACAGCGCAGGCCGCTAGAAGGAGCACGGTCAGGACGGTAAATGCAGTTAAGGCGTTACGGATGTTTTTCATACTCAGAAATTAAAATAGACAAAAGTGCTCACAACGCCGACGGACAGTACGCCCCAGACGAACAGGACGGCGGCGAAAAGACCGGCGGCCGTGCCGGGCTTTATGCGGCGGGAGATCCGCTCCGCGCTGGTCCCGGAGAAGACCAGGGCATAGGCAAAGACCAGCATGCCCCACATGGGGATATAGCGGCCGTACCGCATATCGGCCAGGGGCGTCATTTTCAGGAGATACCAGAATTCGTTCAGCATGAATTTCTCGGCAAGCGGCGGATTCATGCGAAACCACGGCTTGTCGAAGATCGAGCGGATCACCCGAAGGGCCGCGGAAAGCGACGGCGCCCTGAAGAAGATCATCGAGAGCGCCCAGTACAGGTACATGGGAAGGGAGCGGATCCACAGGGGAAGGAGGTGCGCCTGCTTTTCCGGCCGGCCCTTGCGTAAAAGCACATACAGGATGTACAGGATGCCGTGCATGGCGCCCCAGATCAGGAATCCGGCGGTGCTCCCGTGCCAGATCCCGGAGATGAGAAAGATCGTCATGGCGTTCCGGCAGGTCTTAAAGACCCCTTCCCGGCTGCCGCCGAGGGGAATGTAGACGTATTTTGTCAGGAACCGGGAGAGGGAGGAGTGCCAGCGGCGCCAGAAATCCGCGGGATTCGTGGCAAGGTAGGGCCGGTCGAAGTTCAGGGGAAGGCGGATCCCCAGAATGTCGGAGACGGCCATGCCCATGTCGCAGTAGCCGCTGAAGTCAAAATACAGCTGCAGCGGATAGGAGAGGGCGGTAATGAGGCTTTCCATCCAGATCAGGGAGAAGGCGTTGCCGTATCCGTAATCGACGGCGCGCCCGATCGTATCCGCGATAAGGATCTTCTTGCAAAGGCCCATGGAAAACAGAAGGAGCGCCCGCATGATGCGTTCGGCGTCCGGGCGCGATTCCCCCATCCTGTCAAATTCTTCCCGGATCTCGCCGTAACGGACGATCGGCCCCTGCAGGAGCCTGGGAAAATACAGGATATACAGAAGGTAGTCCGGGATGCTGCAGGATGTGATCCCGCCCCGGTACGCGTCGGCGAGAAAGGAGATCTCCTGGAAGGAATAGAAGCTGATGGCCAGGGGGAGAGCCAGGGTATGGCCCAGGAAAAGGCCCGCGTATTTGAAATACAGAAGCGCTCCCGCATTGAAGACAGAGCCTGCGGCAAGGAAGCGCCGGGCGCCCGGCGTCCCCGGGCCGTATTTCCGGATCCCCGTAAAGCAGGCATAATTGACGATCATGGAGATGATAAGGGCCGAGACGTTGAAAAGCCCTGCCGCATGGTAGAACCAGGCGCTGATAAGGATCAGCCACAGCCTTCTTGCCCGGAAAATGCGCTGCGAAGCCAGACCCTGTTCTTCCTTTCCCTTGTGCAGGAGAAGATCGAGCGAAGGGATCAGCCAGAACACGGCCGCACACAGGGGAAACAGCCCGAATATGAAAGGATGGGAATTAAACTGTAAAGACATAGGTCTATTCTACCCCATATTCGAGCAGCAGGGCAACGACGTGTGAATAGCTCAGTTTCCCGGAGCCGATGCCGTTGGCCTTGAGGGTCGTATCCACGTAGGTATCCGCCGCTTTCCGGACGGTTTCCGTCTCCAGAAGGGCGTTCTCCTCCACCTTTTTCCAGTCCGCATCGGTCAGGAAAAGGTTGTCCTCATAGACCCTCCGGGAGATCGCGGGGTGCCTGTCGTATTCTTCCCTGCTGACGGCGTAATAGAAGTCGTTGTTGACATAGTTCAGGACGCCGAGCCACCCGCTGTAGGCGAAAACGGGATCCTCCGACTGCGTGCAGGCAAGGAAGGCCAGGAAGTTCGCTTCATCCTCCAGGATGTAGCCGTGGGTATGGGAAAGCTCATGGCACATGGTAAAGGGCCGGTTCATGATCTTCATGACCGTGTTGTAATTGGCTTCCATGGAGAAGGGAAAATAGTACCCCTGCATATACTGCTGGCTGACAAAGCCGGAGAAGAACAGGGGCTTGGGAAGCGGCTGGTAGCCGGAAAGCCTGGGCCAGGATCCGGAAAGCTCCCGGACTGCGCTTCTTGCGGCTTCCCGCATGTCTCCTTCATAGACGACTTCACCCTCTGCATCCCGCGGGACCTTCAAAGAGAGCTCCTCGCAGTGAAGGACCACGGTATCCCGGAGCTTTGCCAGATCTTCCAGGGAATATTCCCGGCCGTACCCGGGAAGGGAGTATTCCAGGGGCGTTGCCTGATACTGGATAAAGCAGCCGAGGGTCATGACCAGGGAGACGACACAGGCGATCCGGAAGAAGGCGGGATAATAGACCTTTATGAAACGGTCCGCCTTTTCGTATTTTGCACGAAACGGCAGCAGGAAAAGGCCGAGGACAAAGAGAAGGACCAGGATGCAGGCGGTGACAAGGAGCCATTCGCCGACGGAAAAAGGGCATAAAGAAGAGACCCTCCCCAGGACGGACATCCAGAGAGGGAAGATCAGGGAAGTATACCGGTCCGCGAATCCTGTGCTGATCCTGGACAGGAGGTTTAAGACCACCGTAAGGAAAAGGCACAGGAGCGGGATGGCATTCTTTTTCTTCAATATTGCATTCTTACAGTTCCGCAATGGCTTCCACTTCACAGAGAACATCCTTCGGAAGACGGGCCACTTCGACGCAGGAGCGTGCGGGTGCGGAAATGAAATACTTCTCATAGACCGCGTTGAATGCGGCAAAATCATTGATGTCGCTTAAGAAGCAGGTGGTCTTGATGACTTTGGAAGCGTCGGTCCCGGCAGCCTCCAGGATCGCCAGGACGTTCCGACAGCTTCTTGCTGCCTGCTCTTCAATGCCGCCATCCACAATGCTTCCGCTTGCGGGATCGATGGGGATCTGGCCGGACGTGAAAACAAGGTTTCCGGTAACGATGCCCTGGGAATACGGGCCGATCGCCGCAGGGGCGTTCGGAGTCGAAATGATCTTCATAAGAATCCTCCTTTCGGCAGGTGTCTGCCGCAATAATTGATAAAACAGCTGTGATCAGATAAGTGTCCGCACCACTTTCGGCGCATAGCCTGCTTTCTCCAGGGTCTCCAGGATCTCCTTTTTATGCGCCGTTCCGAAGGCTTCCAGGGTGATCCGAAGCTCGACGGCGGCATTGCGGTTGACGGAAACGAACTGGTTATGCTCGAGTTTGATCACGTTTCCGCTGACGGAAGCGATGATGGATGCGACCTTGGAGAGCTCGCCGGGCTTGTCCGGAAGAAGGACGGAGACCGTAAAGATCCTGTCGCGCAGGATCAGGCCCTGCTGGACGACGGAGGACATGGTGATCACGTCCATATTGCCGCCGGAGAGGACGCAGGCCACTTTCCTGTTCCGGCAGTTGATATGCTTTAAGGCGGCGACGGAAAGAAGGCCGGAGTTCTCCACGATCATCTTGTGGTTCTCCACCATATCCAGGAAAGCCGCCACCAGCTCCTCGTCGGAAATGGTGATGACGCTGTCCAGGTTGTTCTTCAGATAAGGAAAGATCACGGTGCCGGGGGTCTTTACGGCCGTGCCGTCCGCAATCGTACTGACGGAAGGGAGTGTGACGACCTTATCCTCCTTCAGGGAAGCCGTGAGGCAGGCGGCGCCTTCGGGCTCTACGCCGATGACCTGTACGGTGGGCTTTAAGAGCTTGGTCAGGGTCGATACGCCGGTGGCAAGTCCGCCGCCGCCGACAGGGACCAGGATGATGTCAACGAGAGGGAGCTCCTTGATGATCTCCATGGCGATCGTGCCCTGCCCGGTGGCTACGGCCGGATCGTCAAAGGGGTGGATGAAGGTATAGCCCTTTTCTTCTGCCAGGCGGTAAGCTTCTTCGCAGGCCTCGTCATATACGTCGCCGTGCAGGATCACTTCCGCGCCGAGGGCCTTGGTCCGGTTGACCTTGATGAGCGGCGTCGTCGTGGGCATGACGATGACGGCCTTCACGCCGTATTTGGCGGCTGCGTAGGCAACGCCCTGGGCATGGTTGCCGGCAGATGCGGTGATCAGCCCCTTCTCTCTCTTTTCCCGGGAGAGCGTACTGATCTTATAATAGGCGCCGCGCACCTTATAGGCACCGGTGCGCTGCATGTTTTCCGGCTTTAACCATACTTTGCCGCCGGTCATTTCGCTGAAATAATCCGAATAGATCAGATCGGTCTCCAGCGTGACTTCTTTTACGATCTCACAGGCTCTTTCAAAGCTTTCGAGTGTCAGTTCCGCCATGGCTTGCTCCTTGTATCTGTATTTTTATACTTTCCAGTAGTAAATCGATGAATCAAATTGTAACAGCAGGGTCAGAATAATTCAATTTTAAATCGAAAAAACTCGAAAAATCCCCTGTTTTCAGCGGTTTTCAGGATCCTGAAATAATGAGTAAAAACACAATATGTTGTGGTCGGGCAGACTGAAAATTACAAAATGTTACGCAATTTAGCCAAATATATTACAATAGGTTGACAAATGCGAAATATTTGTGTAATATTTTTGACAGTAACCGAGATTTAGCGAGGGGGAAGCTGACAGTGAATAAAATAATTCGCTTTCTTACTGCTGCGTTATGTACGATCGGTGTTATTTTTACCTGTGTATCACCCGTGATCCCGGCCGAGGCCGTTTCGGAAGAAACGCTGGCGGTGATCCGTACGGCGGCCGAGTCTTCGGGGGTAAGACTTGATCCCGCCATCGACGCAATAGCGGTAAAAGCTGTCAATGACATTGAGGCGCTGGACGCATCTGCTGCGCAGCAGATCGTGGATGCCCTCTATCTGGCTGCACGGATCGATCCGGCAGCCTATATTGCCATGGTCAACAGTCTGGTATGCCAGGCCAATGAGAACGCACTTCTTCTTGGCGGCGCGGCGGCACCCGCCCCTGCAGCACCTGCAGCGGCGGCGCCCGTGCAGAAGGCAGCCCCTGCGGCTGCGGCGATGCAGGCAGCCCCGGCAGCGGCAGATCCGGCATCTTCACAGACGGCAGCGCCTGTGCAGCCGCCGGTACCGCCGATCCAGTACATTCCGGGGATCGTCCTGAACAAGACCATGGGCGCCAATCCTTATGGCCCCAGCGGCAAGGAAGTATATTATAATATGGATATGACAAAGATCGTGGCCCGGATGAAGGCGCTGGGATATCCCGGCGAGTACTGGGTGCGGAGCGACGGCGCCAAAATGTTCGGCGATTACGTCATGTGTGCGGCATCGTACGATATCCGCCCTCTCGGGTCACTTGTCGAAAGCAGTCTGGGCACCTGTATCGTGGTGGATACGGGGGGCTTTGTGAATACGGATCCGTACATGCTTGACATCGCGGCAGACTGGTAAGCGGCGATCCTGGCGCAGCGGACGGGAATAACAGCGGAAAGGGCGTAAACGGGGAAATGGCAGAAGAGACAAGACCGTATGTTTCATGGGAACTGATGAATTCCTTCATGATCGATGTGTTCAAGGGATACGGAGTCCCGGAGGAGGATGCGAAGATCTGTGCGGACGTCCTTCTCGAATCCGACCGGCGCGGCATCGAAAGCCACGGCTGCAACCGCTTCAAGCCGATCTATCTGGACCGAATTAAGAACGGGACGCTTCTTCCCGTGACAAAGATCGATATCTTAAAGGAAACGCCGACGACGATCGTCATGGATGCCAACAACGGCATGGGCATGGTCGCGGCGCATGAGATGATGACCCGCCTGATCGAAAAGGCAGGGCAGTACGGCATGGCGGGCGGCGCCATCTGCAATTCCACACACTACGGCATTGCGGGATACTGGACGACCATGGCGGAGAAAGCGGGCATGATCGGGATCAGCGGCACGAACGCCAGGCCTTCCGTCGCCCCGACCTTCGGCGTTGAGCCGATGATGGGGACCAATCCCCTGACCTTTACGATGCCGACGGACGAAGAATTTCCCTTCAATTTCGACTGCGCGACTTCCATCGTGCAGAACGGGAAGATCGAATACTACGAACGGCAGGGGAAACCCACGCCGGCGGGCCTTGTGGTGACAAAAGACGGCGGGACCATGACGGATTCCGGGAAGATCCTCCGGGAAATGCGTAAAGGGGACTGCGCGCTTCTGCCCATCGGCGGAGCGGGCGAAGAGACCGGCGGCTATAAGGGATACGGTTTTACCACGATCGTGGAGATCCTGTCTGCGGCGCTTTGCGGCGGTCCTTTCATGAAGGCCTTAAGCGGCAAGGATGCGAACGGCAATAATACCATGTACCGCCTGGGACATTTCTTCTTTGTGATCAATCCGGATTTCTTTATGGGCGGGGACGTGTTCCGCAAAACGGCAGGAGATATCTGCCGGGGACTGCGGGCATCGGAAAAGGCGCCCGGTCAGGAGCGCATCTATACGGCCGGAGAAAAGGAATGGATCGCCTGGCAGGAGCGGAAGGATAAGGGCGTTCCCGTCGGGGAATCCCTCCAGAAGGAATTTACGGCGCTTCGGGATGAACTGGGACTTCCTTACCGGTTCGATTTCGAAAAACAGTGAAGTGCCCGGCTTTTGGGCGGACGGGAAATTCCGGTGCGGTAATTCCCGGAATAAGGCCGGAATAAGATGAAAAGTATAATAAGAGAACAGGAAGAACGGGCCTGTATAAGTGGAAGATAGGACACTTATACAGGCTCGACTTTTATGGCGGATGCGGACACGCTGTCCATGGCGTATTTCCTGTCGCCGTCGCAGACGACCACGCCGTTTTCGGAGCGCGTCAGGACGAAAAGCGTGTCGTCCTCTTCAAAACGGCAGAAGGTCCGGATATCCTCTGCAAGCTTACCGATCATCCAGGTCACACGGCAGGCGGACCCGGAATGTATATCGCTCAGTCGTTTCATGTAAGTCCTCCTTTCCGGCCTTGCCTGTTTTGAGCATATCACTGTCAATTTCCTAAGTCACGGCTAACATGTCGTAAAAATTGTTAAATTATTATCTTAATGTACAAACAATTCCAAGTATTATATCATGTTATTTGTAATACTCATTACAGAAAACATAGTGTATTTGGAGGTAGTATTATGCAGCAATTAGTATATACAGCGCCGGTTTTGGGGATCTGCGCGCTGGCCTTTGCCTGGTATCTGGTCAGAAAAGTACGCCGGCAGGATGCCGGGACCGACAGAATGAAGGAGATCGCGGCCTTTATCCATGAAGGAGCCAGAGCCTTCCTGATGGCAGAATACCGGATCCTTGTCGTATTCGTGGCGATCCTGTTCATCCTGATCGGTGTAGGGCTCCAGAGCTGGCTCACAGCTATCTGCTTCCTTGTCGGAGCGCTGTTCTCCACGGCAGCAGGTTATATCGGAATGAATGTGGCGACCGCTGCCAATGTGCGTACGGCGGCAGCTGCAAAGGACCATGGCATGAACCAGGCCCTTTCGGTCGCTTTTTCCGGCGGTGCCGTCATGGGCATGTGCGTGGTCGGCTTCGGTATCTTCGGCGCGAGCCTTATTTACCTGATAACCGGTAATGCGGAGATCCTCTCCGGATTCTCCCTGGGAGCTTCTTCCATCGCGCTGTTCGCCCGTGTCGGCGGCGGTATTTATACAAAGGCCGCGGACGTCGGTGCGGACCTTGTCGGTAAGGTCGAAGCCGGTATCCCGGAAGACGACCCGAGAAACCCCGCCGTTATCGCGGATAACGTCGGTGATAACGTCGGCGACGTTGCGGGCATGGGCGCGGACCTTTTCGAATCCTATGTCGGCTCCATCGTTTCGGCAATCACTCTGGGCGTTGTCGGCTACGGCGCCGCCGGCGCGGCATTTCCGCTGGTCATTTCGGCGCTGGGGATCCTGGCCGCTATTATCGGATGCTTTTTCGTAAAGGGCGATGAGAAATCCAGTCCTCATAAGGCGCTTAAATACGGAAGCTATTCCGCATCCGTCGTAGTCGTGATCGGATCGGTTATTTTAAGCCTTGGCTTCTTCGGGAATATCAAGGCGGCAGGCGCCATTATCTTCGGCCTGATCGTCGGCCTCCTGATCGGTATCATCACGGAGATCTACACCTCCGGTGATTACCGCTTTGTACAGAAGATCGCGCAGCAGTCTGAGACCGGCCCCGCCACGACCGTCATCAGCGGCATTGCCGTCGGCATGCAGTCAACGGCGATCCCGATCCTTCTGATCGCGGTCGGCATCATCGGCGCGTACCGCTTCAACGGACTTTACGGCATCGCGCTGGCAGCCGTCGGCATGCTTTCCACCACAGGCATCACCGTTGCCGTTGACGCCTACGGCCCCATTGCCGATAATGCGGGCGGTATCGCGGAAATGTCCCATCTTCCAGGCAAAGTCAGGAAGATCACGGACAAGCTGGACGCCGTCGGCAACACGACCGCCGCGATGGGCAAGGGCTTTGCCATCGGCTCCGCGGCCCTTACGGCGCTGGCGCTCTTCGTATCCTACGCCCAGGCCGTCAACCTCTTTGAATCCGGGATCGATCTTCTGGATTACAAGGTCATCGTCGGACTTTTCATCGGCGGCATGCTTCCGTTCCTGTTTTCCGCATTTACTATGGACTCTGTGTCGAAAGCGGCGTATAAAATGATTGAGGAGGTCAGGAGACAGTTCCGCACGATCCCGGGAATTCTGGAAGGGACCGGGAAACCGGATTACACTTCCTGCGTATCCATCTCCACGCAGGCTGCCCTGCACGAGATGATGGTACCCGGCATCATGGCGGTCGTCGCACCGATTCTGATCGGCGTTCTTTTAGGACCTGCCGCTCTTGGCGGACTTCTTGCAGGTGCTCTTGTCACCGGCGTCATGCTGGCAATTTTCATGTCGAATTCCGGCGGCGCCTGGGACAATGCCAAGAAGTACATTGAAGAAGGAAAGCACGGCGGCAAGGGAAGCGATGCGCACCACGCGGCTGTCGTCGGCGATACGGTCGGCGATCCCTTCAAGGATACTTCCGGACCTTCCATCAATATCCTGATCAAGTTGATGACCGTTGTTGCACTGGTATTTGCGCCGCTGTTCCTGAAGATCGGCGGGCTGCTGTAAAGGAGTCTGGTTATGAGTGATAAATATTCACAGATGTTTGACGGTATCGTGGAAAAGGCCAAATCCCTCAAAACACCGATGCGTGTCGCGCTTGCGGGTTCGGAGTCGGAGAACATCCTTCTGGGTCTTTTTGATGCCCAGGCGGACGGGTTTGCGGAACCGGTCCTGATCGGTAACTATAAAAAGACCATGGAGATCCTGGAAAAACACGGCCTTTCGGACAGAAAGTTTGATTTCCAGCCCATTCCGGGGGATACCAGTCCGGTCCAGTACGCGATCGAAATGATCAATGCCGGCAATGCGGACTGCCTGTTAAGAGGCAATACGCAGACCAGGGATTTCCTGCTTCCGATTCTGTATAAGAGCAACCATTTCCATGATGACGGCCTGCTCTCCCATGTCGTCCTGGTGAGTGTCCCCGGATATCACAAGCTTCTTGCGATCTCGGATGTTACGATCATCATCAAGCCCAGTATGGAGCAGCGCATCGAAGAGATCAAAAATATGGTGAAGGCCCTGAACCTGTTCGGTGTGAAGCACCCCAACATTGCCCTTCTTTCGATGGTGGAAAAGCCCAGTTTCCATATCCGCGATTCCGTCGAGGCTTCCACGATCATCCAGCAGCATGCGGAAGAGCCGATCGCGGACTGCAATATCGTAGGACCGATCACCTATGACCTGATCATCAGCAAGGAAGCGGCCGAGCTCAAGCATTACAAGAACGAGTGCTGCGGCAATTTCGACGGCATCATCGTGCCGGAGCTCATGGCCGGAAACCTGATGATGAAAGTCCTTCTGCATAATACCGATGCCAATGCCTGCGGCCTGATCGTCGGCGGCAAGGTTCCGATCGCGATCCCGGGCCGTTCTGACAGAAAAGAGCAGACCTATCTTTCCCTTGCGACCTGCGCCTGCCAGTGGATGGGGAGCCAGGGCTGAGAATAGAAACTGAGAATAAAAACCGCATCGATCCCCGTCCCCGCATTCGGAAAACCAAATTCCCGGATGCGGGGATTTTTGTGTGCAATGGAGCAGGAGGCGATCCCGGCGTCCGGTGAGCCACGGGGACAGGTACACTGACTCACATCCCGGTCGTTTTTGGGGGTGTTTTAGCTGCGAAATTCCTGTGATTTGCAGAAAGTACATCTGCATCCTGAGACCGGAAGAGTTTGCATCCGCAGCCGGCTGCAGATATTGCAAGTCAGAAAGGAATACAACCGGAATAGGGGCATCTGCAAATCATGTCTTCTGGCAGGTGCATCCGTATTTTAAAGAACATTTTCCATAATCAGGAGAATAAAATTGCAATTTTCTCTTCTGAAAACGGAATCCGGCAATAGATTCGTCCGTAGTTAAAGAGCAGCAGGGGGCAATCCCGGTGTCCGGTCATGTTTTTCCGAACAATGCACTGCACAGGTATTTGAGTTTATAAAAAGTTTACAGATATTATTAGCAGTCACGCTTGACGAGTGCTAATAATGGTGTTATATTACGTCTAGAACAAAGGAAAGAGCTAGAACAAGCAAGCAAAAGGCCTGCGTTCGTAAAATAGATCATAGAATACAAGGAGGTATTTATTATGTTGTATATGCCCAGTCTTTTCGGTGAGAACTTATTTGATGACTTTTTCGATATGCCCTTCAGGACGGCAAGACCCGTACGCCGCCAGCCGGATACCTTCCGCGCGGAAGTCATGAAGACGGATGTCAAGGAAACCGAGCACGGATATGAGCTTTCGATCTCCCTTCCCGGTGTGAAGAAAGAGAATATCGAAGCGGAGCTGAAGAACGGATACCTGACCGTTACGGCCACGACCGCGCAGGATAATGATGAGAAGGATGAGAACGGCCATTATATCAGAAGGGAGCGTTACTGCGGGACTGCCAGCAGGAGCTTCTATGTAGGCAAGGAGATCACGCAGGAGGATATTAAGGGAAGCTATACCGATGGTATCCTGACGCTGAACATCCCCAAGAAGGAGGAGAAGAAACAGCTGGAAGAGAAGAAGCTGATTACGATAGAGGGCTGATGAGGCCCCGGGCCTTACGGGCCCCGCTGCCGCCGCACCGGAAGGTACGGCGGCTTCTTTTGTTATTTCGTTGCATAAATCATTGGAAATACTTACAATAAGCGTTGACAGGAAGCGGTCCGGCCGATGGAGCCATCCCTATGCGGCAGCGGCTGACAGTTTCCGGACAGTTCTGTGAGGGAACGGAAACAGAGGAATAATTAGTGAAAATCAAAACAGCATTATACAGGCTGACGGGCATGCTCGTATCGGCGGTCCTGCTTATGGCGGTGCCGTCGGTACCGGCGAAGGCAGAAGTCGTTCAGGATGCGTACGGAAATGAGATCCTTTCCTTTGTAGACGTAAAAGGGAATCCGTACCAGGTACTGGTGGACCAGGGAGCCCCGAGAAATCAGTATGATCCCGCGGCATATCAGCACTTTGCGGATTTTGTCGTCTATTTTGACGGAAAATACATCTCCCGGCCGGGTGTGGACGTCTCCTATTATCAGGGCGATATCGACTGGAACGCCGTGAAGGCGGCCGGGTACCAGTTCGCCATTCTCCGCATCGGGTACCGGGGCTACCGGGCCGGAAGCCTTGCCATGGACCCGAAGTTCTACCAGAACCTGGCAGGAGCGCAGGCAGCGGGACTGGATATCGGCGTTTACTTCTTTGCACAGGCAGTCAACGAACAGGAAGCAGTGGAAGAAGCGGACTACGTACTGGGGATCCTGCAGGGGTACCCCCTGACGATGCCGATCGTATATGATCCCGAGACCATTGAGAGTCCTGCAGCCAGGACCAATTCCGTCAGCGGCGAGCAGCTGACGAAAAACGCGGCGGCTTTCTGCGACGAGATCCGGAAGGGCGGCTATACGCCCATGATCTACAGCAATATGCTCTGGCAGGCGTATAAACTGAACATGTCGGAACTGGGAGATGAGCTTTTCTGGTATGCAGACTATGAGCCGCTTCCGCAGACTCCCTATAATTTCGCTTTCTGGCAGCATTCCCAGAGCGCTTTTGTTCCGGGGGTCCCGACGGCCTGCGACGTGGATATCCAGATGCTGCCGATCCCGCAGCTTCCCTGATGAACATCTGATTTCCTTTCGGGAAGGAATGCAATCCGGCGGAAAATAGAGTAAAGTAGTATATAGAGTTCAGACAGCAAGCGGCATCCGGCCGGGCCAGACGGGGGATTCATATATGGGAAGGCTTATTGAAGGATACTGGACCTGTAAATACTGCGGGACCAAAGATATCCGCGGCAGCGTGCAGAAGTGTCCGCATTGCGGAAAGACACGCGGCCCGGAAGTTAAATTTTATATGAAGGACACCAAATCCGCGGAGGATCAGGACAGGCGTGAACAGGACTGGCTGTGCAGCTACTGTGATTCGCTGAATCCGGCGGACGTGGATGTCTGCCCCAACTGCGGAGCGACCCGGGAGGATAGCGAGAAGAACTACTTCGAGCTCCATCCGGAACGGGAGCAGGTCCTTTCCGGGGAACAGGCATCGCGGGAAGAGGAACCGCAGCCGGAGAAGCCCGTACAGCAGGCACCGCCTCCGGCGAGGAAAAACAACTTCTGGATCTTCGCCCTGGCAACCGTGGCCATCTTCGCTCTTCTGTTCTTTATGTTCCGGCCGAAGATCCGCGAAGCCGAGATCACAAGGATGGGATGGGAACGCTCCATCGATGTGGAACAGCTGGTCACCGTACGGGAGAGCGGCTGGACATTGCCCCGGGACGGGCGGCTCCAGTACACGCAGGAAGAGATACAGACCTATAACACCGTCCTGGATCATTATGAGACCGTTACGAAATACCGGGAGGTGCCGGACGGAGGCCACGAAGAGGTCGTAGGCTACAAGGATCTGGGGAACGGGAACTTCGAGGAGATCACCACCTGGGTAACGGATTACAGGACGGAGACCTATCAGGAACAGGAACCGGTCTATATACAGGTCCCGGTCTACGGAACGAAATACTATTACGATGTGGACCGGTGGAAAGTCGTAAGGACCCTGGATTCGAGCGGCATGGATAAATCGCCCTATTGGGCGGACGGCATAAGGGGCCCGGATGAACGGCTCGGTGCCGAGCACGAACGATATTATATTTACGTGAATTACAAGGATCGGGAATACAGCTGCCCTGTGCCGTTTGCGGTATGGGATGCACTGAATATAGGCGATGCGGTAGAAGGAGAGATCAACGGATCCTATTTTGAACTGATCGAATGAGTCAAGGGCTGAGTCAGGGGGACAGGTCCGGTGACTCAGCCAACATAAAATGAAAGCCACAAAGCGCGGTTTAACCGGCTTTGTGGCTTCTTTAATTGCGTGCAATGAGTCGCCGGACCTGTCCCCTTGACTCGGCCGTATCTTACCTGATCAGGTACGTATTCCACATCTCTTCATGGAACATGGGCTCGGCCTTCCCTCCGGTCAGGTCCTCGAGCATACGGAGCGTTTCGTCCGAATGATTGGAATCCGCCAGGTATACGACAAGCTCCTCCGCATTCCGGATCCTATCATCCGTAAGCGGTGACGGGTCATCCCCGTTCATGTAGAAGACCTCGTCATAGGAAAAGACCTCATTCGTAAGGAACCAGATGTTGTAATAGGTGACCGGATGATACGCAATGATCACGGGATCATCCCGGTGCTCATTGGCAAAGGCAAGCTTCGGCACATCTTCCCGGTACAGGAAAAGGACATTTCCCCGTGCCATGGAGATCAGCTGGAGCGCAAGGAGGACGGCAAGGCCTGCGGCGTAAAGCCGGGAAAGGATCCCGGAAGCCGCATTATTGGAATCCTCTGCAGTTGCGCCGCCGGATGCTCCGAAGATCCTTTCCCCGCCCGCATGGAAACCATACAGGACCAGCACCATGATCATCGGGCAGACCGGGATCAGGTAGCGGAAGGAAGCGCTGCTTAAAATGAGCCCTGTCTGGGAAATCAGGAAGAAGAATCCGGCCGCCGTCAGGGCGAACATGCAGGGGACGGATAGCGGAAGCAGGGCACCCCTGCCCTCCTGCTCCTTTACTGCTGCACCGGCCGGTCCTTTTGCCTGCCGGATCAGAAGAACGATCTCCATAACAAGGAGCGCAGCAAGGAATACCGGCAGCAGGCCTTCAAAAGCATAGGTGTTCAGAAGCCGGAAGAAATATCCGATCCTCGAAAGGAGCGAGCGGACGTCAAAGAACTCCTTTGCAACGCCCCGGCTCGTTTCACCGCCGAAAAGGTGGGCGACGGAATAGGGAAAATAAAGAAGAGAGAGGAAAAGTCCCAGTCCCTGTGAGAAACCGTAGGCGATAAAGAGCGGAATGCCGCCCCGCCGTCTTCTCTCTGTAATAAAGAAGCCGAAGGTCACAACGCCTGCGAAAAACAGGTACAGGATATAGTAATACTGCGTGAGGAATCCGAGGAGCGTCGTGAGCGTCATGCAGGCGAAAAGCCGAAGGAGCGGCCGCACGTTACGAAGATCCTCCGTGCGGATGCGTGAAAAGAGCCGCACATGTTCCCACGCACAGGCAAGAACGAAGACCGTCAGCCAGTTGTACATGCGGATGAACATGACGCCGCTGACAAGGGCCGGGCATAAACCGTATACAAGGACGCAGGCAAGGGAAAATACCGCCGCCCGATCTTTCATTGCCGTCCGGGCCGCCGGATCTGCTTCCACTCCGGCAGCGTGAGTCAGTGTACCTGTCCCCGTGACTCGCCCCGTGGCCTGCGGGAACAGTTCGCGGGCAAGCCCTGCCAGCATGATCTGCAGGAAAACAAAGCCGATCATGTTGACTGCAAGGCCCTGCCATTTGCTGAAAACGCCCGGCGTAAGGGAGCAGGCTGTATGAAGGAGGTCGTAGAACAGGGGCGGATGCTCGTCCCAGGACTGGGCAAGCCGCACAAGGGAGTAGTTGAAACCGGCGCCCGGAAGGACGCGGAATTCATCCTTCAGCACTTCTGTATCGACCCATTCCCGGTCGGGATAATAGAAGCCCATCGTCCGGTTGGAGGAGTAGTAGCAGAAGGATTCATCCTCATGGAGGCCCGCTTTCTGTGTCCCGAAGAAGAATAGAAGGACAAGCTGCAGGAGCAGGATCGCGGTAAGGCACAGAATGTATTTTTTACGGCTGAAGGATCGGAACATGGTTTTTCCCCGGAAATCGTGTATTTTGTCTGGAATTGCTGCCTGGAAAAGCATTCCTCTGTATTATACCCGAAGGCATCCGGCAGGGATATGAAAAACTTGCAGCCGGGCCCTGGACCGGGGCCGGATCCCGGGCCGGAAACGGACACCGGGAAAATGACGGAAAGAAGGCATGAAAGAAATTTTATTTCATGCAAAATTTAATCTTGAAATTTTATTTCACAGGAGTATGATTAAGACAGATCAAAAAAGTTCCTGTAAATGATACAGATAATCCAAGGAGGAAATACAGTATGTTAGTTAACATGAAAGAGCTCTTAAAGGTGGCGGACGAGAATCATTTCGCGATTCCCGCATTCAACATCAGCAACCATGCCATGCTCAACGGCGTCATGGATATCACGGAGAAGCTGAACGCTCCCGTTATCCTTGAGATCCATCCGAACGAGCTGAAGCACATCGGTACGGACTTCATCGAGAGCATGAAGGCCAGAGCAGCACACTCCACAGTACCGGTAGTTATTCACCTGGATCACGGCGCATCCTTCAGCAATGTCATGACCGCTATCCGCGCAGGCTTTACTTCCGTTATGATCGATGCTTCCTCCAAGCCTTTTGAGGAAAACATCGCCATCTGCCAGAAGGTCGTAGAGGCAGCTCACAGCGCCATCAACTTCACGACAGTTGAAGATCTTGAGGATCCCCGCGTAAAGGGTGATGCCGACAGAGAAGAGTTCCGTTTCGGACCCGCACATTTCGCAGGCAATGTTTCCGTTGAAGGCGAGCTTGGTACTATCGGTTCCATCAATGAAGTTGCCGGCAGCGTAGATGACAAGATCGTTTACACAGAGCCCGAAGATGCCGTCAAGTTCGTTTCCGCAACAGGCGTTGACACACTGGCCATCGCCATCGGCACAAGCCACGGCCTGTATCCGAAGGGATATGTTCCGAAGCTCCAGATCGAAAGACTGAAGGCTATCCATGCTGCATTAAGAGAAGCCGGCCTGGATACCTGCCTTGTTCTTCACGGCGGTTCCGGCAACCCCGATGATGAGATCGCAGAGGCAGCAAAGAACGGCGTTGCCAAGATCAACATTTCCTCCGATATCAAGGATGCTTACTACAAGAAGATGAGAGAAGTCCTGCAGGATATGGGCAAGAGAGAGCCTATGGTCATCGAGCCCGAGTGCATCCGTGCCATGCAGGTCGTCGCAGCCCACAAGATCGAGCTCTTCGGCGCAGCAGGTAAGGCAGATCTGTACAAGTGATCCTGGAGGATCCGGCAGCAGACTGATATTTACAACCGATCCGTGCTGTAAATATAATGACCA
Source organism: uncultured Lachnospiraceae bacterium (assembly GCA_946534785.1). Taxonomy (GTDB): domain Bacteria; phylum Bacillota; class Clostridia; order Lachnospirales; family Lachnospiraceae; genus CAG-791. The sequence goes on from CAMNCY010000021.1 coordinate 19,309, forward strand.
GAGCAGAAAAATTCCGCAGATCGGCAGCAGCTGGTCTGCGGAATTCTTTATACCGGTTTATTTCAGCAGAAAGCCTGCACAGGCCCCGCAGAAGGACCCGCCGCCGGCATGGATCTTAGAAAAGAGTTTTTATGGGAAACAGTACCTCCGCAATTGAACATATCCGGGAGAACTATGAGCAGCTCTCCTCCGCGGAAAAAAAGATCGCCGACTATATCCTGGAGAATCCGCAGCTTGTCAGTGAAATGAATGTTTCCGGACTTGCTTCGGCAAGCGGCGTCAGCGACGCGACGGTCGTCAGGATGTGCCGTCATCTGGGTTACAGCGGCTATCACCAGTTCACGGTGAACCTGGCGCAGGCGACCGGCCGCTATACCCGGGACCGGCAGGAGCATGAGGCTCTCCTGAAGGAAAAAGACCCCGCACAGAAGATCTTCCATGGCTTCGGAGAGACCATGAAGCAGCTGGCGGAGAGGATCCGTACGGAAGACTTAAAGGCCTGTGCGGAAATCATCCGCAGCAGTACCTTCGTACATCTTGCGGCAGCCGGAAATGCCAGCGCCCTCTCCCAGTATCTGCATTACCGGATCGAGCGGTGCGGGATCCGCTGCACGGCGGAGCTGACGGCAGAAGGCTTCATGAACCAGGTATATCTGGCGACGCCTACGGATATCATCCTTGCGATCTCCCATTCGGGAAGTTCCCGTGTCATCGTAGATGCCGCAAAGCTTGCAAAGGAAAAAGGCATGAAGGTCATCGCCATAACAGGATACCGGCAGTCTCCTTTATCCGGTCTTGCGGACATGACCCTCTGCTGCGGGACCGGCCCGGAGTCGTCCAGCACCTACCAGAACCTTTCCTATCTCCGGGAAATGGCAGTCATCGACGCCCTGACGGAATTCGTCATGAATTCCAGGACCCCGGACGGCGAAGAAGACGTAAGACTGGAGGAACTTCTGGGAGATACCAAGTTCTGAAAACGGGGCTTCCTGTACAGTCCGAAGACCGGATTGCCGCAGGTCAGCCGCCCTGTCATGTCCTCAGGAAGGTATCCGGATCTTATCTGTCGTAATATCCGAAATAGTCCGGCAGCCGGTCAGGAGCATGATGTACGCAAGCTC
>CAMNCY010000022.1 GCA_946534785.1 uncultured Lachnospiraceae bacterium
CAGCGGATCTGTCCGGAAAAGCCCTGCCGAGCCACTTCGAAAACGCCGATACGATCTCGTTCCCGAATTCCTCCAGGGTACTGTAGCTGAAGGACTGGGCAGGGAAACGGTCCGTGATGGTCTCCTTCAGCGCATGAAGGGCCTCCCGGTCTTTCTCACTTTCCAGCGCGTCCGCGTTGGGATAGAATTCCTCGGACAGCATGCGGCTGCGAAGCAGGAACAGAAATCCGTCCCGCTCCTCCGGCTCCGCATCGCGGAGAACCCCGTAATACATCTCGATTTCCGTGATGCTCTTATCCCGGCAGTCCTCCAGCCAGGGCATGGACTTTGTCAGGGATGCGGAAAACTCCCCGGGGACACACCCGTAGCGGTTCCCCAGGATCCCTATGAAGAACGGCCTGCACCGGTCGATCTCGGTGATGCACAGCGGGAATACCCTGCCGTTTTCTTCCTCTTCTTCCGCGATCCCGTCTCTTAAGTCCACGGCATAGAAAGGAAGTCCCTTCTTCCGGCAAAGCTCCGAGAGACGGGGAACGACATTCCTGTGATAGTATTCTCTTTCATTGTGCATGTCTGCGAAAGTGGATGAGAGATAGACCCTGACAGAAGGCTTGAGACCTGTGTTTTCCTTCATATATAGACCTCCGGGGTGCCCCGATTTTCTGTGATTTCAGTATATTTTTCAGTATAGCACGTTTCCGGACTCTTCATGATTTTTAAGAGATATTTTCTGATTGGGGCTACGGTTTCATGGTATACTGTCGGTTAAGTCGGGGTCCGCCGCTGGCGGCGGGCCGGGCCGCTTGCGGCGTGGGCCGTGGGCGGCGGGGGTCGCGGCGCGGCGTGGGTGAGTCGCGGGGACAGGTACGCTGACTCATCGTCTGGAGTGATATAAGCCGCGAGGCGCAGTTTTACAGGCCTCGCGGTTTTTAATTGTATACAATGAGTCAGCGTACCTGTCCCCCTGACTCATCTCCTGATCCATGAAGAAGAATAACAAGCTGCTCTGGTCCGCGCTGACGCTCGTCCTGGCGCTCGCCTCGATCGCGGCCATCATGGCCCAGAGCAAGGAAATGTCTGTAAGGGACCTCATATACTCGATCGGCCATGCGGATCCCGCATGGATGTTTCCTGCACTCATCTGCATGTTCGGTTTCATCTTTCTGGAGTCGGAAGCCTACTGGCAGCTGCTCCGGCATACAGGCTATTCCAAAAAGAGAACGGATACACTGGTCTACAGCGCCGCCGATATTTACTGTGCCGCCATCACGCCCAGTGCTTCAGGCGGCCAGCCCGTCTGCGCCTGGTTCATGAAGCGGGACCAGATTCCGGCAGGTGTCATTACGGCGGTCCTTCTCCTTTACCTGATCATGCATTCCCTTGCCACGATCACACTCGGCTTTGCCGCGCTGTTCATCAAACCGTCGGTATTCCTGCACTTTTCCATCTGGTCGAAGCTCCTGATCCTGGCAGGGTACATCGCACTTTTCTGTGTGACGGCCTTTTTCTTCCTGCTGCTTCGGATGCACCAGAGGCTCTATTCCTGGGGATGCATCTTCTTTGACTGGCTCCATAAAAAGGGATGGCTGAAAGATCCGAAGAAGTGGAAGAAGAAACTCAAGAAAGTGATCGACGACTATTCCTCCTGCGTAAGCCTGTTCCGCGGATCCAGGCATATCCGGATCATCATTTATGCCCTGAATCTTCTGCAGCGCTTCTCGCAGACACTGGTCTCTCCGCTGGTCTATATGGCCCACGGCGGAAGCGCTGCGAACTTCCGCTCCGTTTTCGTCATGCAGTGCTTTGCCACGGTCGGCTCCAACTGCGTTCCCATTCCGGGCGGAATGGGCGTTGCGGACTATCTTCTCTTCGACGGCTTTTCCGAACTGATGAGCCGGGACGCCGCCGTGCGTCTGGAACTCCTCTCAAGAGGAATGTCCTTCTATATGCTCGTTTTTATCAGCCTTATCATCATGCTGCTTGGATATCTCGCAAGAAGAAGAGTCTACCTGACCGTTCTGAAGAAGAGGTGATTCCATACTTCCTCTCATTTGTATGAATCACCCGACCAGAAACATGATTTGCCGGCTGCGTCTTCCGCAGATTTAGTACTCACTGCACCCAATTACGGATGCATCTGCGCGCATGTTTGATTTGCAGATGACCTGCTTCTTATTTTCTTCGATCCTGATAAGAATTGTTGGCGGCAATCTACGGATACAAACACTTTTTTACACGTGATGCAGATGAGAATTTTAATCTTATCAGAATCAGGAAACTGTATCATACGCAGATGCCTACGGACGAAAATCATTCTGTTCATAAAATGCGGATGAAGATTTTCATTTTCAGTTCCGAAAACGCCATCGACTCCTTAAATTGTTACGGACGAAATCATTCTCCGGCACTGATTGCAGATGATGTTTCCACCGCAAAGACGAGTCAGGGGCGAGTCGCGGGGACAGGTACATTGACTCATTGTGCACAATATAACAGGCCACAAAACCGTTAAAACTGCGGCTTTGTGGCCCCTTTTCGTTATGGCGTGAGTCAACGTACCTGTCCCCCTGGCTCGCGTGAGTCAACGTACCTGTCCCCCTGGCTCAGCACCCGCCCTCGGCTCAGCGCCCGCCCCTGGCTCAGCGCCCCGGCCTGGCGTAGCGAACCCAATGGATCACCCCGTATTCCACGGCCAGGATACAGATCACCAGCACCCCATAACCGGCAAGATATCCCGTTCTCCCAGCCCCCGCCGTAACTGCGGCGATCCAGGCAAGAGGCGTCCCCTCCGGGGCCTGCATCAGGAAGAAATAATTGCACCCTGTCCGCAGGTCGAACATGTAAACAAACGGCGTTACGGCAAGCAGGAAGGCAATATCCCGCCAGATGTGCCGGATATCGGGATGCACATATCCATCCCGGTACAGAAGAAGCGGATACAGGACAAGAAGCGCATGCCACAGGAAACTGTAGAGGTTCATGAAGTTCCAGACAGGATAGAAGCCGATCCAGTCCGGAAACAGAAGCGCGGCAGCGCTTCCGGGAAGAATAAGCGTCAGGGCGATCTCGCCCGCCAGCGGTCTGGCCCGCGGGATCCATCCTGTGATCAGAAAGAGGAATATCCCAAGACTGCAAAGATGGAGCGGAAGATATCCCAGGTCAAATCTTCCGACATGCCGGAGGAAAGCATCCTTAAAAAGCTCCATCCCCGCCATGGTGACAGGAAGCCAATTCAGGACCCTCTCCCGCGTCTTCTCCCCGCTCTTCCCGAACTGGTACAGCTTCAGGGCGACAAACAGCGCAATTACAACAAGCGATATGATATGCTCTTTTCCAAATGGCCTGCAGCCGATACCGGCAGGCAGGTCATACTGTTGTTTCCAGAACATGATTCACCTGTCTTCCCTTGGCTGCACATATTTCCTGAGATAATTCAGCACTCTCTTCTTATCCGCACTCCAGAGCGGCGCGATGAGAAGCCGCTTCGGACCGTCCCCCGTAAGGCGGTGCACGACGGTCTCCTCCGGAAGGAGCCGGACGGCATCCTGCAGGAGCTCTGCGTACTCTTCCATCGTCAGCACGGGAAAAGGGTGCTCCTCATATTCCTTCGCAAGCTCCGTTCCCCGCAGGATATGCAGGAGCTGGAGCTTGATGCCGGAAAGGACGGGAGTAAGCCCGGCCAGGTACCGGATGGTCTCCAGCATCTCCTCCCGCGACTCTCCCGGAAGCCCCAGGATCACATGCACGATCACGGTCAGCCCTTCGTCCGTAAGGCGCCGGTAGGCGTCCTCGAAAACGGAAAGGGGATACCCCCTGCGGATCCTCTCTGCCGTCTTTTCATGGATTGTCTGGAGGCCCAGTTCGACCCAGACGGGCTTTTTCCGGTTCAGATCCGAGAGCATCCGGATCTTGTCCTCTTCCAGACAGTCCGGCCTCGTCCCGACGGAAAGGCCGGCGATCTCCGGGAAAGAAATTGTCTTCTCATAAAGATCCGTAAGATACCGCGTATCCCCGAACGTATTGGTGTAGGACTGGAAATAAGCGATATAGCGGCGTTCTTCTTCCGGAACGGAAGAAGGGATCTTGGCGTCCACAAGACGTTTTGCAATACGGATCTGCTCCTCAACGGGAAGAAGGGGGGCGGCAAAATCGCCGGAACCTCCTTCCGAGCAGAAGGTGCAGCCGCCCTGCCCGGTCACGGGATCCCGGTGGGGACACCCGCACCCGGACTGGAGCGAGAGCTTATAGACCTTTGTCCCGTACTGTTTTTTCAGGACGGAGGACAGGGAGGTATAAAGCGCCGGCTTCATCGGTTCCGGAACTGCGCGGCGTTCTCCGCGGTAATGAGTTCATAGGGAAGCCGGATATATTTTCCGTCTGTCAGAGAAAGTTCTTCCTTCCCTTCCCCCGTGATAAGGGCGCAGGCAAGATCCACGATCGCGCGCGCCTGCCCCTCCTTGTCATTATAGACGGTGCCGGCAAGTTCCCCCGTTCTGACCGCCTCCAGGCCGACATCCGTCCCGTCGATCCCCAGGATCACAGGCCGCTCCTTTTCCGGTATATCCAGTGCCTGATACGCGTCGATGGCACCCAGTGCCATGTCATCGTTATTGGCCAGCACCAGTTCGATCTCCTCTCTGTACTCATCGATCATCTGGGACATCTTCGTCTGCGCCTGCGAACGGTTCCAGTTGGCGATGGCATAGCCTGTCTTATCCACCGGAATGCCCTTGTCGATCATCGTTTTCACGGAATACTCCGTCCGGATGATGGCATCCTGGTGTCCCGCCTCTCCCTCCAGGACAACATACTGGACCGCGCCGTCCCCGTTCCTGTCCAGGGAAGGATCCTCCTCAAATATGGAGACTGCCAGTTCTCCCTGCAGGATGCCGGACTGAAAAGCATCCGCTCCCACATAATAGAGCTGGTCCCACTGCATCAGATCCTCTTCCACCAGTTCCCGATTGAAAAAGATGACCGGAATGTTGTGTTTCCTTGCCTGGTCGATGACAGAAGTCGGTGCCGTCCGGTCCACCAGGTTGATGCACATGACACGGCACCCCTCCTCGATCATCTGCTGCACCTGCTCATTCTGGGTCTTCTGGGAAGCAGCCGCATCGTAGACGAGCACACTGATCTGCATGCCGTCGTTCTTTTTCTCCGCAACATACCGGTTCATGTACTCCATCAGCTGGGACAGAAAGGTATCATACTGGTCGTAAATGGAAACACCGATCCGGATCGTTTCATCCTCCGGCTGGGTCTTTCTTCCGCAGCCCGTGCAAAACAGCATCATCCCCGCGGACAGCATCATGCATAAAAGCAAAAGGCCTCTCTTCCTGCGTGTTCTCATATTCTCCCCTGTGCCTCCGTTATATCTCTCCCTCAGGCTTCTCAGTTATCTCCCGGGAACAGCATTTTCTGGTACTCTTCATTGAAGATCTCATCCCGATGGATCACCATATAGCCGATCGTATGGTCTTCCATGGCGCGGTGACCTTTCTTAAAATACTTCGCCGCCTCCGTTACGCCCAGATATCCCATACTGAACTCATCCGGGACCAGAACGGCCTCAATAAGGCCCGTATCCAGATAGTAGATCACCTTGCTGGATATGCCGAAGCCATATAACTGCGGCCGTTTTTCCGGATGTACGGCAAAAACATCCGCCGCCGTCTCCAGGCTCCGGTTGTCCAGGGCAACGACCGCATCGACCTCCTCGTTCGAGTCAAGGAGCTCCGCCGGGTTCTCCGCCCCCGATTCCAGACTGATTGTCCACAGGATCGATCCGCCGGCAGCTTCCGCCGCTTCCCGGATGCCTTCCAGACGCTCCTGCATTCCCTTCTGCTGCGTATGCTCGGAAAGGATCCCGATCCGGAACGTTTTGAAAGAGGAAGCATCTTCCGGGGACGGCTTTCCGGCCAGTTCTTCCCCGATCGCTCTTCCCGCCGCCGTATTATCCATACTGACAACAGCACAGGTGGATCCTTCCGCCTCCTTCTCTCCCGCATCCGATCCAAGAAGGATCAGCGGCCTGTTTCCCAAAGCCTTCCGGATGCCGGATATGCCATCTTCGGAATACGGCTGCAAAAGCAGGGCATCCGCGCCTTCCTGCAGCTCCCGTTCCACCAGGCTCTGCTGTTCGGGAGTACTGAGCACCCTGTCTGTATTGACGATCCTTAGATCGACGTCCTCATCCTCGGCCGCCTTCCGGAGGCCGTTCCGGAAAGCCTTCCACCTGGCATTTCCGCTGTCCTCCACAATGACCGTGATCCGGATACGTTCCTCCCGGACCAGACCATAGGAAAGCACTGCCGCCGCGGCCAGCATCGCAATGGCAAGAACGGAGACTATGATATTGAACCATCTGTCTTTCTTCATTGCTCTGCCTCCACGAGCCTGACGACGGGAATGTGGATCGTGACGGTCGTCCCCTCATCCGGCATGCTTTCGATATGAAGGCCGTAGGCTTCCCCAAAGCGAAGCTGCAGCCGTTTATGGACATTGATCAGGCCAACGCCGGAGCCCCGTCTCCTGACCCTGGTATTATCCGTAAGAAGGAGCGGGACTTCTTCCTCCGGGATCCCGATCCCGTTGTCCGATATTTCAATATAGATATCGTCCTCTTTCCTGTAGGCGCGGACAGAGATCTTTCCTTCTCCGTCCATACCCTCCACGCCGTAGTAGACCGCATTTTCCAGGATGGGCTGCACGACGAGTTTTACGATCGCGAAAGGTTTCACTTCCTCGTCGATATCGAAGGACACTTCAAAGGAATCCTTATACCGGACCTTCTGGATATTCATATAGTACTGTGCATGCCGCAGTTCGTCCTCGATGCTGATGATGGTCTTTCCCTTGCTGAGGGAGATCCTGAACAGGCTGGCCAGCTGTGTGACCATAAAGACCGCATCCTTGTTCCTTCCTCCCTCGATCATCCAGACGATGGAATCCAGCGTATTGTACAGGAAATGGGGATTGATCTGGGACTGCAGAGCATCCAGCTCGCTGATTCGCTTCTCCTCCTGCTCGATCACGATATCGTCCATCAGGGCGTTGATCCTGCGGAAGCTGTCCCGGAGCGTCGCGCCGATATGGGCGACTTCTTCCGGGCCGCCGATGCTGACTTTTTCGGGATCCAGCTCACCCGCTTCCATCCTGCGGATCGAATCATCCAGTTCCATCAGAGGCCGGGATATCCGGTAGGAAATGCTGCGGTTGATGACAAAGATGGCAAGGAGCATCGCCAGGAATACCATGATGATGAAATACCGCATATTCGACATGCCGATGGAATAGACGCTGTTGGGTATGACGCTGACGAGCTTCCAGCCGGTATAACTGATCGTGCTGACGATGACCGTCCTTTTTACGCCGTCGTACCGCTCGGTATGGACGCCGTCCTCATAGGTCACGGCCATGGAGGTATTCTCGGAGGCGTTCCCGGACGTGATCTGGGGGAGCCTCGGATGATAGATCAGTTCCCCGTTCCTGTCGCACAGATAGAAATACTGGGAGCTTCCGATCTCATTGAGCCTTGCCATCATGCTTTCCATGGCGCTGTAATTCATGTCCACCAGAAGCACGCCAAGCATCGGTACACCGCTGTCCGTAATGTCCACGGCACGGCTTAGGGAGATGACCCAGTAATAGCGGAAGGAAGAGTCATCAAAAAGGTTCTGGACATGGGGCAGGGAAAAATGCAGATTTTCCTCCTGGGCGACGGCGTTGAGAAACCATTCCTGCTGCGTGACGTCGACATTTTCCTTCTGTGTCGCGACCGGCGCCGCGCTGATCAGATTCCCCGCGCGGTTATAGAGAGCAAAACTGACCAGATTGTCCTTGTGCGCCTCGTATAAAAGCGCCATTTCATTGCCGACCGACTCCTTCCCGAGATCCCTGGATTTGATGACGTCATAGTACATGGCATCGGAGATCCGGCGCATACTGACAAGATAGTCCTCCAGGTCAACGGTTGCCTGGGAAAGAAGCTGCTCCGCGGAGCGGATCGTCATCTCCCGGGTCCTGAACGTGAACCTGCTGTAAAGCGCAGCGCTCATGAAAAGCAGGAATATCGCGAATATGCCGGTAAAATTGAGCAGGATCGTGGACTGGATCCCGCCGGAGAACCAGCGGAGGCGTCCGGCTGCGGATCTTCCCGCCCTGTGCCCGCTTTCCTCACCTGCTTCCGGCTGCGTCTGCGCGGTATTTTGTTGGAGATTTGCCGAAGGTTTTTTTGAATACATAGCTGAAATAATTGGGATCCTCATATCCGATCTTCCGGGCGATCACATAGGTCTTCTCCTCTGTTTCCGTAAGAAGACGGCTGGCTTCCTCCATCCTCCTGTCCGTCAGATAGTTGATGAAGGTCCGCCCCGTTTCCCGCTTGAACACAGTGGAAAAATATGCTGCTGAAAGCCCCAGTTCCCCGCAGATCCGGTCAATGGTAAGGTCATGGTCGGAATAGTGGGCATCCACGTACTCGACCGCCTTCTCCACCATGGACAGGCGGCTGGTAGTCCGGTTCTTCGTCAGGGCCTCCTGCAGGGCCGTGCAGACATTGAAGATCCAGTTGCGCATCTGTACGCTGTCAAAACGGCGGACGTTGTCATAGGCATTGAATCTCCCCCCCAGGTATTCCGAAGGATCCAGAAGGGAGCTGATGCACAGACGGTAAAGGCCGCCGATCATTTCCATCATGCAGAAATCATACCGCTGTATGGAGTAGGGCGTCTGCAGGGCCTGTGCCATAAAAGCGTCAACGGCCTCCCCGAGCGCTTCCCGGCTGTCCATCTTGATCTTCTTGAGGATGTCGTCCACGGCATAACGGGAATCCATTTCCGGAGCCGCCTTCTCCTGCGGTGCGATCTCGGTGATATTGATGGCCTGTCCGGTCCCGTACAGGACGCGGTAGGAGATTGCCTCCCGGGCACCCGTATAGGAGGAAGGCAGGTCGGAAAGTCGGGAACAGATTCTCCCGATCCCGATGGTGACCAGAGCGTGGTTCATATGTTTTGCCAGGCGGCAGAACCGGTCGCATTCATCCGTGAGCTCCATATTCTCACCCTCCCGGCCCAGCTGGGCGATCATGACCGTGTTCCCCAAGTAGGAGAAAAACTTCCCCCGCCATTTCCCGCTGAGCCTCTCCCGGGCAAGCCGCCTGACCGCCATGGAAAGAAGGAGCGGGCTTACGCCGTCGGGAACTTCCGTCGAGGAGGTATGGATGACCAGGATCACATAGAGCGGCCCCGTAAGATCGATCCGGTAATCCTCCAGATAGCCGGAGATCTCCGGGCCTCGAATCGTCCCTTCAATAAGAGATGCGTAAAAGTTCTCCTGCAGAAGGGGGAGACTCTCCATGTAATAATCCCGGAGCTTCTCCACGTTTCGCCGCTCGTCCAGTTCCCGGTCCAGGTTCTCCCGGATCCTGGAAAAGATCTTCGTAAGCTCCTCCGCGTTGACCGGCTTCAGAATATATTCCTCCGCTTCCACGCGGATCGCTTCCTTGGCATACTCGAATTCATCGAATCCGGTAAAGAACAGGATCTTTACCGCCGGATTCATTTCCCTGAGCCTGTGTGCCAGCTCCAGGCCGTCCATGTAAGGCATCTTGATGTCCGTCATGACGACGTCCGGCTGACCGGCTTCCGCGATCTCCAGCGCTTCCACACCGTTATGGGCGTAGCCGATCACCTCAAAGCCCAGATCCTTCCAGGCTATTTTCTGCATGATCACACGGATGACGTCTTCCTCATCATCCACCAGCATCACCTTATACTCTGCCATCTTCTTTCCCTCAACGGCATTTCCGTCCGGATTCATCCTCCGCGGTACTTCCCATACAGCTTCAGCCTCAGCGGTACTTCTCATCCAGTTTCTTCCACTGCATCACTTCATAAGCCACGACCGCCAGGATCAAAAGGAGCGTCATGGCCGGGTTTATGAAGGCGGACAGGACCGCCAGGACAGAGCCTGCCGCGAAAAAAGCAAGAAGTCTTGCCGCCTCTTTGCAGAAAGCGTCTTTTTCCGCCCCCTTCAGTTCTCTTTTTGTTTTGCTGCGGACGCTCTTCACGTCCTTTAATACCAGGAGCCTGTACATATAATAAAGACAGGCCGCTGTGATCAGAAGCGGGATCCCGAAGGCATCCCAGAAGCCGCTTGGCATGGTTTCGTCCTCCTTCCTTAAAAAACAAGAGCTGCGGCCTTCCGGCCACAGCTCTTATTGTACTATAAATCCGATCCTTACGCCGAGCATCCGGCAGTGTTTTCCGTATGCGGGACGTTAAGAAGCAGGAACGATCATTTCTTTGCGACGTACTTTCTGATATCCAGTGAGATCGCAACGAAGATAACGATACCGATCGCGATATACTGCGCGTTCGCATCGACACCCAGGAACTGCAGGGCGACCTTCAGAAGTTCCAGGACCGCTACACCGATAAAGGCGGATGATACCTTACCGCGTCCGCCGGTGACGGATACGCCGCCGAGAGCGCAGGCCGCGATGGCTTCCATTTCGTAGCCAAGGCCCGTGTTGATGGAGGCACCGCCTGCCTTGGCGCCAAGCATGAAGCCTGCCAGTGCGTAGAAAGCAGCTGCCTTGGCGTAGATGATGACCATGGTCTTCTGGACCGGAACACCGGCGACTTCCGCTGCCTGGACATTGCCGCCGATCGCGTACATGTACTTGCCATGGCGGGTCATGTTAAAGATGAACCATGTGATCGCAGCGACTAAAAGGGCGATCCAGATCAGCCAGGATACGCCGAGGAACTTTCCGGAGGAGAACGCCGTATAGCTGGTGATATAGCCGCCAAGGGGCGTTGCGCCGGTGTAGATCAGGCCGATACCGTAGATGATCTCCATCATGGCCAGCGTGGAAATGAACGGCGGAACATGGAGATAGGCGATAAAGGAACCCGTTACCGCACCGAAGCATGCGTTGATCAGCATGACGATGAGCAGCACCAGGAAAGGATTGAGGGGTGCCATGCCCGGATAGAACTTACCGGAGTAATCGATCTTCTGCAGCAGGGTTCCCGCGACGCACGCCGCGAAACCGATCATACGGCCGGCGGAAAGATCGCACCCGCCGGTGATGACGCATCCTGCGATACCCAGCGCGATGACCAGTCTGTAGGACATGTTCGCGAACAGGTTCAGGAAATTGTTGGGCGTAAAGAAGTTCTTGGACGTAAGTCCCGTGTAGATTACCAGGATGATCATAACGATGATGACACCGTTATTGATCAGGAAATCCGCTATTTTCTGATTTTTTGTCTTAGCCATTGTTCATATCCCCCTGACAAGCTTAAAACATCGTCGCGTAGCTCATGACCTTTTCTTGTGTCATGTCTTCCTTCGCGCTGATCTCACCGGTGAGTTTCCCGTCGCACATGACGCAGATACGGTCTGCCATGCCAAGGAGCTCCGGCATTTCCGAGGAGATCATGATGATGGCTTTGCCTTCCTTGGCCAGATCTTCCATGATCTCGTAGATCTCATGCTTAGCGCCGACGTCGATACCTCTTGTAGGCTCATCCATGACCAGGATATCCGGGTCGTTGGCCAGCCATCTTGCGACAATAACCTTCTGCTGGTTGCCGCCGGAAAGGTTCTGGATCTGCTCGTTCATGCTCGGCGTTTTGATGCTAAGCTTGTCGATACTGTCATTCACGACCTTATTGATGGAAGGATGATCCAGCACAAAGCCTGATTTAAGAAATTTATTATAGACACTGATACCGACGTTGTCCTTGATGGAAAGGCATCCGACGATACCGGAGCCTCTTCTGTCTTCCGTGATCATGCCGATCCCGGCCGCCATGGCGTCCGCCGGCTTTTTGATCGTGACCTCTTTTCCGTGGATCTTAACGGTACCGGCCGCAAGGTGGCGGATACCGAAGATGCCTTCCATCAGCTCCGTCCTCTGGGCGCCTACCAGGCCGCCGAAGCCCAGGATCTCGCCCTTGCGGAGGTTGAAGCTGACGCCGCGGAAGGATTTCTCGTGAATGGATGTGATATTCTCACATTCCATAACGACTTCGCCGATCTCATGATTGTGTTCGGGATAAATATTGGTAAGCTCACGGCCGACCATCTTGGCGATGATCTCGTCGGTCGTAAGTTCGGATGCCCGCCAGGTGCCGACATAGGTGCCGTCACGCATGATGGTGATATCATCCGAGATCCTCTTGATCTCATCCATCTTATGGGAGATATAGATCATGGAAACGCCCTTATCACGCAGGTCGTTCATGACCTTGAAAAGGAAATCAACTTCCTTGTCGGAAAGCGAGGAGGTAGGCTCGTCGAAAATGATGACCTTCGCTTCATGCGATACGGCCTTTGCAATCTCTACCATCTGCATCTGGCCGATCGAAAGCGTGCTCAGGAGGGCTTTCGGATCATAATCCAGGCCCAGCTCGCTCAGCCATCTGGACGTTTCCTCGTTCATTTTCTTATGGTCAATGACCTTCAGCGGACCGTAATTGTGTGTGGGAAATCTCCCCAGGTACATATTCTCCGCAACACTTCTTGCCAGGACAGGCTGCAGTTCCTGATGCACCATGGCAATGCCCTTCTCCATGGCGTCATCGGGATCCTTGATCGTCGTTTCCTGGCCGTCCAGGAAGATCTTGCCCTCATCCATCTTATAAATGCCGAACAGGCACTTCATCAGCGTCGATTTGCCGGCACCGTTCTCCCCCATCAGTGCGTGGACAGTTCCGGGGCGGACAGAAAGGTTGACCCCGTCAAGCGCTTTGACACCGGGGAAAGACTTGCATACGCCTTTCAGTTCCAGTTTGTATTCCGCCATTTTGTCCTCCAATTCATTTGATTATCCGGAAAAACAGACTTTTCCTCTTCGGGAAACTCCTGTTTTCTTTGCAGAATCCATAAAAGTGCGGGTGCTTTACAACACCCGCACTGAATTGTTTTCCCGAAAACCTTCCGGAATTACTTCAGGCTGTCAAGGATATCCTGCGCGTTGTCAGCTGTGACCTTTACATAATCGCAGCCGATGTAGTGCTCGTTGCCTGCGCCGGTGATGTAGTTGATGGCTGCATCTGCTGCGCTGTGGGACTGGGAGATGTGATCGTTGAATACGGTACCTGTCATGGTGCCTGCAAGAACGTCTTCGCAAGCTTCTGTCAGAGCGTCAACACCTACCAGATAGATGTCCTCGCCGACCTTGCGGCCTGCTGCCTGAATGGCCTGCAGAGCGCCAAGAGCCATAGCGTCGTTGTTGCAGAAGACAACTTCTGTTTCCGGATGAGCTGCCAGGGAGTTCGCTACCAGAGACTGGCCCTGCTCCTGCTGCCACATACCGACCTGCTCGTCGAGCTTCTCGACCTTAAGGCCTGCATCTTCCAGAGCCTTGATGGAGAACTCGGTACGATACTGAGCATCAATGTTCTCGGGATCGCCCTTGATCATGATGTAGTCGATAGCGCCGTTGCCGTTGAAGTCGATAGCGTCAAGGCCGAGGTCAGCGATGATCTCGCCCTGCATTGTGCCGGACTGACGAGCGTCGCAGCCAACATAGGTAACATCCCAGTCATTGTCTGCCCATCTTGCTTCTTCATCTGCATCGGGCTCACGGTTGATGTAAACGAGCGGGATGCCTGCATCGTGTACCATATCTGTGATGGTAGCTGCGGAAGAAGAGTTAACGGGGTTGATGATCAGAACGTCAACGCCTTCGGTAATGAAGTTCTGGATCTGGTTGGTCTGTGTGGCCTGGTCGTTCGCGCCGTCAACGATATTGATATTGCCCTCTGCGAAGCCCTGGGATACCAGATAGGACTGCAGTTCATTGCGGAACAGTGTCATGAAGTTATCGGAGAACTGATAGATGCAGACACCGACCTTCTTGTCAGCCAGATCGCCGCCGGCTGCTTCTGCTGCTTCCTCAGCTGCTTCTTCAGCGGGAGCTGCTTCCTCGGCGGGAGCCTCTTCCTTCTTCTCTTCTGCTGCCGGTGCTGCTGCCGGTGCGGAAGCTGTGCTGCCGCAGCCTGCCAGCAGGGAAACTGCCATTGCAGATGCTGCTAAGATACTAAGAACTTTTCTCATAGACATAGATTATTATCCTCCTGTTATGATTTGCTTTCCGGATATGCTTCCGGCATATCCCGTTTACATCTGCGATTATAACAGTGCCCCTTTTGGGAAAACATAGAAATTCCTTCTTTCTGTCTTGAAAATCCTTTTCCGGGGATTTAAGGTGTAGGCATGACTGAGAACAGAAAAAAATGGTACCGGCTGGACAATGTGGCCAAGATCATCCCCTCCCAGACAGAGGGCGCGGATACGCGTATCATGCGCCTTTCCTGCGAACTGAAGGAAGACGTGGATCCGGAGATCCTGCAGGCTGCCTTCGACCGGTCCATATCGGAATTTCATTATTTTAACAGCGTCCTTCGAAAGGGCCTGTTCTGGTATTACCTCGATGAATCGGAGGAGCACTATGTGGTCCGCCGGGAGGATACGCCTGCCTTTTCGCCGCTCTATTTTCCCGGAAGACGGTGCCTCCTGTACCGGGTCAATTATTTCGGGCGCAGGATCAATCTCGAGATGTTCCACGTCCTGGCGGACGGGACCGGCGCCTTTGAATTCTTCCGCACGCTCATCCTGTACTATCTTTCCATGCGTCACGGCCTCTCTCCCGCAAAGGACCCGGCCGGCGCTTCCGTAAGCGAGAGGACCGATGATTCCTACCGCCAGTTCTATACCAGTTCGGAAGAAAGAAGCCAGCTCAAGACCCTGACCTCGAACCGGGCCTACCAGATCCGTCTGGCCCGGGACGGCAATATGCAGAATCACATCGTGGAAGGCGCGATCAGCGCGTCTGCCTTCCTGAAACTGGCAAGATCCCATGAGACGACGGCCGGGATCCTCTCGACCGCCCTGTTCATTGAAGCGATCCTGGAGGAAATGGGCCCAAGGGACCGCAGGCTCCCCATCGTCATCAGCGTTCCCGTGAACCTGCGCTCCTTCTTCCCGTCCCGGACGACCCGGAATTTCTTCGGCGTCATCCGCATCG
This sequence comes from uncultured Lachnospiraceae bacterium, assembly GCA_946534785.1. Classification (GTDB taxonomy): domain Bacteria; phylum Bacillota; class Clostridia; order Lachnospirales; family Lachnospiraceae; genus CAG-791. The sequence goes on from CAMNCY010000022.1 coordinate 15,047, forward strand.
CCTACCGCGCCGAACAGTATGACGGAACGCTTTCCAGCATCATCGGGCCCGTGGCGCAGGATTTTGACAGGCAGCTCCAGATCGACCAGATCACCGGGAATATGAACTCCTATTCCGCTCTTGAGCATAACCTCGCCATCAAGATGGTCCCCCTGTTCATCAAGGATATCGTGACCGGCCAGTACAACCGGGCTGCCAAAAAAGGAGTCACCGCCTCCATGTCCAATATCGGCGTCATTAAGATCCCGGAAGAATATGTCCCCTACATCGACCGGTTCTGCGGCTCCATGTCCTCCCGGAATATGCAGATGACTGTCACGACCTTTGAGGACCGGATGGTCTTCGGCGCCGTTTCCGGCTACGAACAGCACAGCGTGCTGCTCCACTTCTTCCGGAAGATGGCGGACCTCGGCCTGGATGTCGAGCTTTCGACCAATGATTACAACGCGCCTGAAGCGGAAAGGAAGTAAAACATGCAAACCTGCCCGAAATGTAAGATCCGCATACGGGGAAACAAAAGCTGCTGTCCCCTGTGCCAGGGGGCTCTGGAGGGAGCGGCCGAAGCGCCCGTCTTCCCTGTCCTTCCGCAGCCGAAGGTCAGCAGTGTGTCCTTCTTCCGGCTCTGTCTGTTCGCATCCCTCCTGGTGAACATCGTCATGTTCTCCATTGCCGTCCTGGACAATTTCGATTCGGGATGGCCGCTCTGGATCGCCATGTTCGCCCTGCTTGCCATCGCGGACCTGTTCGTTACGCTGTATTTCCGGTATAACCTGTTAAAACTCGTAACGAGCGAAGTGCTCGCCGTCCTGATCCTCTGCTACATGATCGACCGCATGACCGGCTTCCACCGCTGGTCCATCATCTGGGTCATTCCGGCGGGGTTCCTGGGCCTGATGCTTGCCACGACCATCATCGCAAGGGCGCAGCACCTGCACCTCATCGACTATGTCATCTATATCTTCGTCGACCTTGCCTTCTCCCTGACCCAGCTGATCCCGATCCTGCACGGCCACAACACCTTCCGGCTGCCCGCTGTCATCAGCATGGCCGCGGTCATGGTGTATGCCGCCTGGATCCTGGTGTTCCGCTTCGGGGACCTGAAACGCGCGAGCGGCAAGTGGCTGAACCTGTGATCCGTCTGCCGCAGTCCGCACACATCTCGTGACCGGACTAACGCCTGTTTATGACCGGCTGCCCGGTCCACTGATCGAAAGGGACCTCCCTCATGCCTGAGAAAAACAAGTCCAACCGCCATCATCTTACCTCCGGACGCTTCATCTTCTCCCATACGACAGACAGGGAACAAAGACGCCGCGAGCTTCTGGGGAAAGCAGGCGCCTTCCTGGAAAATTCCATCGACGCGCATCTTAACTCTTCCCCTCTTGCCGTACCCGTACTGGATCCCGCGACGTATACGGGCGTGCCCTCTATTCCACAGACCGGCCACTGGTTCCGGGTCCCCCTCTCCAAGGGCATGTCCGGCGACGGCTCCGAATACCACATTTATGTCAAACGCGGTGCATCGCAAAACACCTGTATCTTCCTCTCCGGCGGCGGCGTTGCCTGGAATGAATATACGGCTGCCCACCCCTCCAGCATGGAGACAGCCGCCGCGGCTGCCCCGGGCTTTTACTGGAACAATCTCCGCCCCGTGACCCAGATGATGAACATCGGCGTCGGGATCACGGAAGCTTCCTCCCAGAGAAACCCCTTCCGCGACTGGAATTTTGCCGTCATCACCTATGCGACCGGCGATTTCCATATCGGGAACGGTTCCCTGGATTACAAGGCAGAAGACGGCTCCCGCGAAATCCTCCATTTCCACGGCTACCAGAACTTCCATGCCGCCATGATGGCGGCTGTGCGCTTCTTCCCGGAGCCGGAGAGGCTCCTCATTGCCGGCGACTCCGCCGGTGCCTTTGCGGTCCCCGCCCTTGCCGGCGAGATCGCAGACCAGTACTATTCCTCCTGCGAAGACATTACGCTTCTTTCCGACAGCGCTCTCCTGAAATTCAATAAATGGCGCCGCACGGTGAAGGACATCTGGGGCTCCCCCGAGAAGTTCTGGCTGCCCGTCACCTCCGACAACATCGTGACCGACTGGTACCGGAACCTGGCCATGCAGCATCCCGGACGCTTCCGCTGCCTGTTCGCCGGCTCCACCCATGATTTTCTTCTCAGCGCCTATTACAATGACGTTGCCCACGAGACCTTCCGTACGGATGCGGAAGTCCAGGACACCTATTACCGCCAGTTCTGCGATGAGATCCGGGAGCTTCAGAAGATCGATCCTTCCATGCGTTTCTACATCTACGACTGGAAAAACATCCTGCGCTCCGGGAGCGGCACGATCCACACCGCCGTGCGCCAGCCCTATTTCTACCACCACAGAAAAAACGGCACCTCCATGGCCGCATGGCTGGAAGATGCCGTTTCAGGCAATGTGTATGACGTGGGCATGTCCCTTCTATCGGAAAGCGGCACATGATGATTTATCCACCCTGGAGCCGCAGGCCAAAAGGCAGAACATCATCGCCGCAGTTCAGAACAATACCGAAACAGATTTCTTTTTCATAAATACCTTCTGACCGCTCATGAATCTTGCTTTTCCGCAGAATCCATTCTTCTGAATATTCCGGCAAGGACAGCCCCGGAGATATTATGCCAGACCGAGAATATCGCCCCCGGCACTGTTGCCATGGCCATATCGGGAAAAGCACTTGCTGCCAGCGAAGTGGCAAGTCCCGAATTCTGCATCCCTATCTCAATGGAGACAGCCTTCTTTCTGGGCATATCCATCTTAAACAGGACCCCGATCAGATATCCGCATAAATATCCCAGCAGGTTGTGCAGGATCACGATCACAAATATGATCAGTCCCGTAGAAAGGATCTTTTCGCTGTTATGCGATACAACTGCCGCAACGATCAGGCAGATCGCCGTTACCGATACCGTAGGCAGGTAATACCGGATCTTCCGGATGTATTTTTCAAACAGCCTGTTGATAATAAGGCCCAGTCCGATCGGTATGATCACGACCTGAATGATCGACATGAACATGGATCTGACATCTACTTCCACCGAAGTCCTCAGGTACAGATATGTCAGCATGGGTGTTAAAAAAGGAGCCAGCAGTGTATTGATGCTTGTCATTCCTATGGAAAGAGCGGTATCTCCTTTGGAGAGATAAGTGATGACATTGCTGGATGTCCCTCCCGGGCAGGTCCCGACAAGGACCACTCCCGCAAGGAGCTCATTACTCAGCCCGAAGGCCCGGCCAAGGGCAAATGCAAGCAAAGGCATTACGATGAACTGCGCGAGGCATCCGACAATGATATCCCGCGGCTGCATGAAAACAACGGCAAAATCCGACAGCTTCATCGTCAGACCCATTCCGAACATGATGATCATCAGAAGATAATTGATCCACTTTGTCTGTATCCACAGACATGTCCCCGGCAAAAACAACGCCAGGGCCGCAATGGCCAGTACGATCCATGCCATGTATTTTCCGACAAAATCACTGATTTTCTTCATATTCGCTCCCGTTCATACCATTTTTCTGTATCAGTTAAAATCGTTTAAAACCGCCGGCCATCCCGCGAAACCAGGGTTGACCGGCGGTCCAGTTCATCTTCCGAAATTGCGGATCGCTTCCTTCTTACAGGCAGTGTGCCCTGAGCTCGTCAGCGGAAAGCGGGGAAAGGTAAGACGGTGCAATATCGAAGATCGTCTTTGCGCCCTTTGCACCTTCCTGGTTCAGTCTGTGGGCGGCGCGTGCAAATGCAGCCAGGACAGAGCCTGTAAATTCCGGATTGGAATCCAGCTTCAGGCTGTATTCTATAACGTGTGTATTCTTTGCATCCGGGCCGGTCGTGCCGGTGCGGATCACGGAGCCGCCGTGAGGGAGTCCTGCGTGGTCCCTGTTCAGCTCTTCCTGTGAAATGAAATGCACCGTCGTATCATAATCCGAGAAGTAATTCGGCATCGTCACGATCGCTTCTTCGATCTTCGCCTTATCCGCACCTTCCGCTGCTACGACATAGCACTCTCTGGTATGCTTCTGCCTTGTCGTAAGCTCGGGATTGGAACCGCTCCTGACTGCCTCCAGCGCCTCCGGCACCGGGACGGTGTACTGTCTTGCATCCAAAACGCCCGGGATCCTGCGGATCGCATCCGAATGTCCCTGGCTCACGCCTCTGCCCCAGAAGGTATAATCCTGCCCGCAGGGGAGAATGCTTCTGGCATACAGGCGGCTTACGGAGAACATGCCGGGATCCCAGCCCACGGAAATGATGCCAACCTTGCCTGCCTTCTGCGCAGCAGCATCCACATTGGCGAAATGCTCCGGAATGCGGGCATGGGTATCAAAGCTGTCGATGACATTGAAAAGGGCCGCATATCCGGGTGTCATCTCCGGAAGATCCGTAGCGCTTCCGCCGCAGATGATCAGGACATCAATGTCGTCTGTCATGGAAGCAAGCACGTCAGTATGATACACTTTTACGCCTTCCGTAGCGATCTTTACGGTCGCAGGGTCGCGCCTTGTGAAAACGCCGACCAGCTCCTGGTCCTCATTGAGGGCAATGGCTTTCTCAACGCCGCGTCCCAGATTTCCGTAGCCTAATATTCCGATCCTGGTGCTCATTTCCTTATCCTCCCGAATAATTATTCTTATTTTAGAGACATATTATACGCTCTTTTGC
>CAMNCY010000023.1 GCA_946534785.1 uncultured Lachnospiraceae bacterium
AGCACCTGACTCTTAATCAGGGTGTCCAGGGTTCGAGTCCCTGGAGGCGCACTTGGGCACTGTTTTCGTGGACTTGATCCATGGGGGCGGTGTTCTTTTTTTGCGTTGCCCCTTTCTTCGCCTTTTCCGGCTGGCTGAGCCACGGGGACAGGTACACTGACTCACGCCCCGGCTCTTATTTGCGGGGTGCGAAATATAAGATCCCGGGACTGCTCCCCGCCGCCTTCCGGCAGGAGCCCGTTCCGGGATCTTTCTGTTTCAGTATGCTCAGTGCCGGCCTTACGCCGGCTTTCGGATATGGATCAGTCCGGGGTACATCCCCGGGACTTTATATCAGAGCTTGAAGAGGGTGCTCAGGATTCCGCGTCCGAGGCTTGCACCGAGGTTTCCGCCGAGGGTCTTGCCGAAGCTGCCGAACTGGCTGCCGACGGCCTTTCCGACTTCACGGCCGATGGTGCCTGCTGCGCTGCTTCCCACGGATTTCGCAGCCTTCTTGTACTGGTTCTTCTTGGCTGCTTCCTCTTTCTCCGCTGCCTTTGCCGCAGCGGCTTCTTCCCTTGCCTTTTCCTTTGCGGCTGCCGCTTCCTCGGCTGCCTTTGCCTTCTCCGCTTCTTCCTCCAGGCCTCTTCTTTCCAGGAATTCATAAGCGGAATCGGGATCCACGGCTTCCGCGTAGCGGCCGTAAAGCGCGCTCTTGCGGATCAGGGAATCGCGGGTACCGTCATCGATCGCGCCCATTTTACTCTGGGGCGGAAGGATGCTGACTCTCTGTGCGATGGTGGGAACGCCGTCGTCGTCCAGGACGGAAACGATCGCTTCGCCTACGCCCAGCGCCATGATTGCGTCATAGGTATTGAACTCCGGATTGGAGCGGAAGGAATCCGCTGCCGCGCGGACCGCTTTCTGCTCGGTAGGGGTATAGGCATGCAGGGCATGCTGGATCTTGTTGCCCAGCTGTGCCAGGACGCCGTCCGGGATATCACGGGGATTCTGTGTGCAGAAGTAAACGCCGACGCCCTTGGAACGGACGAGCTTTACGACCTGCTCGATCTTGTCCAGCAGGTTCTTGGATGCGCCCTTGAACAGAAGGTGTGCTTCATCAAAGAAGAAGACCATCTTCGGCTTGTCCATATCACCGACCTCGGGGAGCGTCTCAAAGAGCTCGGAAAGAAGCCAGAGAAGGAATGTGGAATACAGCGTTCCGTTATTGATCAGCGTCTCGGAATCCAGGATGTTGATCATGCCTCTTCCGCCCTGTCCCTGGGTGAACAGATCCTGGATATCCAGGCCGGGCTCGCCGAAGAACCGGTCGCCGCCCGCGATCTCCAGCGCTACGATCGCACGGAGGATCGCCGCGATGGAAGCCGGGCTCATCTTGCCGTATTCCTGCTCCAGTTCGGAGCGGTTGGAGGAGATATAGTTCAGGACTGCCTTAATGTCCTTGGTATCGTACATCAGGAGGCCGTTGTCATCTGCGATCTTGAAGGCAATGGACAGAATATCGGTCTGCAGCTCGTTCAGGTCCAGGATACGGGCAAGAAGGAGCGGCCCCATTTCCGTGATCGTCGTGCGGAGCTGGATGCCCTTTTCTCCGTAGACATCCCAGAAGGTAACGGGATACTTCTTATATCCGAAGCCTGCGTCCGCAAGTCCGAACCTGGCGATCCTGGCCTGCATGTCTTCGCTGTCTTTACCGGGCTCCGCCATTCCGGCCAGGTCTCCCTTGACGTCAGCAAGGAATACGGGAACACCCAGGTCGCTGAAAGTCTCCGCAAGCACCTTCAGGGTCACCGTTTTGCCGGTACCGGTCGCGCCTGCGATCAGGCCATGCCTGTTAGCCATCTGCGGAAGGAGGCAGATATTTGTGCCGTCTTCCTTATTTCCAACCCAAATCAAACCATCGCGTAACATAGATACCTCCGAATCAGAATTCTTCCTTCAGTTGCGGCAAACAGGTACGCTGCGTTGCCGAAGACATCATCATTACTGATTATAACAGAAAACAGGACACATATGCATTATTGATGCATTTGAGTGAAAACAATTCATGGTATACTTTTATGCGGAGGGATCTTTGGTATGAATACCTATTTATTGAAAAAAGCAATGATCGCGACTGCCGTTACCCGCGGCATGAAAGACCTGGATGAGGACCCCAAGAGGAGCGTCAGGCGCCTGTGTGATCTGGGACGGCAGTTTTCCAAGAACCGGTTCCACAATCTGGTGTTCTCCGTAATGCAGGAGGTCCTTCATAACGAAGACAGCGCCTATTACGATATGGTCCGTTCCGTTCTCAGCAACATCAATCATGAGGCAGTGCGGGAATTCGGCACGAACTTCGGATACATGAGCTGGGCCTACGGCGCCGGCAGGCTCCGCAGCCGGCAGGACGAGACGGGCATACAGATCCCCTGGACGATCATGATGCGCTACGACGAGGACCGGGAGCTGACGATCGAGAGAATGGCACGCATTATCGAAGAGGGACAGTCCCTCGGGATCTATGCGTATTTCATCCGCCAGAGCGGATCGGCCTCGGATTCCTATGAGATCCTCGAACTTCTCGAACGCTATAAGGACTGCGCCTTCTTCTGGATGCGCGGGAACGGACGCCTGACAGCTGCCCAGATCCAGATGCTGAAGGTCTGCCCCAACACCGTGGTCTCCCTCCCCGTCGAGGATGGCGAATCCCTCCTGACAGCCGCCCTTTTAAGGGACCAGAAGATCGCCTTTGCCATGCATGCCCTCTACCGGGACGAAACCGACAAGGGTACCGTGGACCGCAACTTGGAGGTCGTACTGGCGACCGCAACGAGCATGTTTTTCCTCATTGCCGATGACGGGACAAAAAAATCGCTCCGGGAGGAATGTTACAATTCCCGCCTGGAGCAGCGATATCCCTGTATTATGATGGATTATTACGGAGATGCCGTCAGCATCAGCCGGACGCTGGCCGAGCATTCCAGGATCCTGGAGATCGGGTGCGACGGCCGCATCATCCGTCCCTCCGGAAAAGAAGGCCGTCCTTTCTCCTTCGATCTTCCTCTTCTGGATGCCCTGAAGGAATGCATGGACGACTGAAAAATACTGTCAGGTCCTCCGGGAGACATTCTCCCCGACCGCTATCACGACGCTGCGCATCTTATCCAGGAACTGCGCAGCGTTCATTTCGTGCTCATACCCTCCGGAAAGCCATCTGACAAGGGCATTCAGCAGACTGTCCGTCATGAAGGTGATGTAAAAGCTGTCGTCTTCATTGTGCGGGAGCAGGTCCTGCATGAAGAAGACGGTGATCGGCGTCAGCGTTTCGATCAGGTAATCCCGGAAGGAATTCTGGCCCTCGATCTTCAGCGCCGCTTTATAAAACGTCCTTTCCCTGTAAAAATACTCGCACATATCCGCCAGGAGCTCCCAGCCGGTACTGTAGGAGCCCAGGTCCAGCCCGCTGATGAAGCCGACGTCGAAGATCCAGTTGACAAGGTCATACTTGTCCCGGAAATGATAATAGAAACTCTTCCGGTTGATCCCGCAGTCATTGCAGATATCCGACACGCTGATCTTCTCAAAGGGCCGCCGTGCCATCAGTTTCTTCATGGATGCCGCAAGCGCATTTTTCGTGATATTCGAATCTGACATTATCCCTGGCTGATGCCTGACTGGAGTTTATCGATACATTCCTTCATGGTACGCCAGCCAAGCACCGCACATTTGACCCTGGCCGGCATATGGGCAACATCTTCCAGGGAGGCGGCTTCCTCCAGTTCTTCCTTCTCTTCTTCAGCGGCAGTCCCCCGGATCATCTTCATGAAGCTCTCCGAGAGCCGTAGGGCCTCTTCTTTGCTCTTACCGATGATCAGGTCGATCATCATGTCCGCGGAGGCCTGGGAGACTGCGCAGCCGCTTCCGTTAAATGCTGCATCTATGATTATACCATCTTTGACCTCCAGCTGCAGATTGATGTCATCGCCGCAGCTGGGGTTCACGCCCTGCAGCACGATGGTCGGAGACGCAAGGTCCCGTTTGTGGGACGGATGCAGGTTATGCTCATTTACGATATCCCTGTATAATGCCTTAATATCCAAGCCATTTCCTCACTTTCCCGACCGCATCCACGAAGCGTTCGACCTCTTCCTCCGTATTGTAAAAATACAGACTTGCCCTGACTGCCGCATGGATGTCCAGAAACCGCATCAGGGGCTGTGCGCAGTGATGTCCCGCGCGGACCGCGATCCTCTCCGTATCCAGGACGGAGGCAACGTCATGGGGATGGCACCCCTCGATATTGAAGGTGACGATCCCGCAGTGCTTTTCGGGGTCAGAAGACCCGTATACCGTGACAAAGGGGAGGGAGGCGAGTCCTTCCATCAGAAGGGCCGTAAGCTTTCTCTCCGTTTCCATGACCGTATCGAAGCCGACATCCTTCAGGTATTCCATGGCCGCCTTCAGCCCGACGGCCCCCTGCGCGTTGACGGTCCCGGCTTCAAATTTATGCGGGATCTCCGCATAGGTCGCTGACTGCCGGTCCACATATTCGATCATCTCCCCGCCCGAAAGGAAGGGCGGCATCTCTTCCAGGAGGTCCTTGCGCCCGTAGAGGACGCCGATCCCCATGGGTCCCAGGAGCTTGTGCCCGGAAAAAGCATAGAAATCAACGCCCAGCTTTGTTACGTCCACCGGCATATGGGGCGCCGCCTGCGCGCCGTCCGCGATCAGTACGGCCCCCTTCTCATGGGCAAGGGCGGCGAGTTCTTTCACGGGGTTGGTCACGCCCATGACGTTGGATACGTGTCCGATTGAAACGATCTTCGTCCGGTCCGTGATCTTCGAGCGGTATTCCTCTTCCTTCAGGCAGCCTTCCCGGTCCGGTTCCAAATAGACGAGCTTTGCGCCGGTCCTGCGGCAGACCATCTGCCAGGGAAGGATATTGGAATGATGTTCCATGACGGAGATCACGATCTCGTCGTTCTCTTTCAGCCTGTCAAGGCCGTAGGTATACGCCGCAAGATTCAGGGATTCCGTCGCGTTTCTGGTGAAGATGATCTCACGGTCATCTTCTGCCCCGATAAAGGCAGCTGCCGTATGCCGCGCCGCCTCATAGGCGTCTGTGGCCGCGATGCTCCAGCCGTAAAGCCCCCGCATGGGATTGGCATTGCAGGTATCATTGAAACGCCGCATGGCCTCCATGACCTGTACCGGACGCTGGGTCGTCGCTGCATTATCGAAATAGATCACGTCGCTCCCGACCAGGATCGGGAAGTCTTTTCTGTACCGGTTCATGCTTCCAAAGCCCTTTCCGTATATTTTGCGATGCCCGTTCGGAAGCCGCCCTCCGGCACTGTCCTGAGGACCGTATCCAGCCTTGCCCGGACCATGAGCCTTTCCGCTTCCTTTCTGTCAATGCCGCGGGATGCCATGTAGAACAGCATTTCTTCATCAAGCTGACCGATCGTGGCACCGTGATGCCCTTCCATATCCTCCTCGCCGCAGAGGATGATCGGCATGGTCTTTATGCCGACATCATCCCCGAGGACCAGCAGGTTTTCCTTCTCCTCTCCCAGGGATGCCTTTGCACCCCGCCTGAAATCGATGGTAAAGCGGAGCGTCTTGGAGGCATGGCCGCCGAGGACACCGTTGAAGAGCATTTCCGCTTTTGTCCGCGGCCCGCGAAGGACCGCATTGTATCCCAGATCGATGGTCTGGGTGCCCCGTCCGATATAGGCCGTCTTTGCATCAAAAGATGCATCCTTTCCGACCAGCTCCGCCTGCACGCCGGCATAGACGTCGCCCTCTCCCAGATCCATCCGGATGAAGGAAAAAGAAGCATCCTTCAGAAGGGAAGCACCGGTATCGTCGAAGCACTTCCGGCCCTTTCCCAGCATCTGGGCCTTGACCAGTGTCAGGCGGGCGCCCTCTTCCAGTACGGCTTTGGTGGAAATGTATGCTCCTGCATTCTCCGCATCTCTCCCGGTCTCATCAAGAAGGATCACCGCTTCCGCATTTTTCCCGACATGGAGGATCGTAACGAAGGTGTTCCCCTCCCCTTCAAAATCCAGGTTCCGGTGGACGGGCTCTGTAAGGCGAACATTGTCTTCGATCTCCAGAAGCTCCACGCGGCAGCCCCCTTCTTCCAGAAGCTCGTCAAACTCCGCTCCGAGGCCCGTTGCAAAGGCCTGCGGATGATAGATCGGGACCTTTCCCGCAACGACTGCCTCCGGCTTCTCCTCCGGAGCGGCAGCTGCAAGCCACTCCAGTGCTTCCGCAAAGGAGATCTCCCGGCAGGATACGCCTTCCGGAAGCTTTCCGAAGCCTGCCGTTTTCTCCGGATGCAGGGCAGGCGTCTCTTCAATGACCGCACCGTTTACCCGCAGTGCATTCCAGGTAAGGGCGGGAATATGATTGACTGTCCTTTTCTTCATGTGTTCTCCATCTCCAGCCTGATCAGGTTGTTCATTTCCGCCGCATATTCCAGAGGCAGTTCCTTGCTGACCGAATCCGCAAAACCGGAAACGATCATCGCCCGCGCCTGCGCCTCGTCGATCCCTCTGGACATCAGGTAGAAAACAGCCTCGTCACTGATGCGTCCGATCTTGGCTTCATGCCCCACGTCCGCATCCATCGTCCGGATATCCATGGCCGGGATCGTATCGGACCGTGAAATATCGTCCAGCATCAGGGAAGCGCAGTCCACCGTGCTTTTGGAGCCTTTTGCCGATTTTGCGATCTGGATGCTGCTCCGGTAGGTGCTGATTCCTCCGTCTTTGGAGACGGACTTGGAATTGATGTAGGAAGAAGTATCCTTCCCGATATGGATCATCTTCGCGCCGGTATCCAGGTTCTGGCCGTTCCCGGCAAAGGTGATGCCCGTAAATTCGCAGTAGGAACGGTCCCCTTTCAGGATCGTCGTGGGGTACAGGTAAGAGACATGCGATCCGAAGGAGCCGGAGACCCATTCCATCCTGGCGTCTTCTTCCACAACGGCCCGCTTTGTATTCAGGTTATACATGTTCTTCGACCAGTTCTCGATGGTCGAATACCTGAGCCTTGCGCCTTTCGACACATACAGCTCCACGCACCCCGCGTGAAGGTTCGCCACGTTGTATTTCGGCGCAGAGCACCCTTCTATGAAATGCAGGTCTGCGCCCTCGTCCACGATGATCAGGGTATGCTCGAACTGTCCGGCGCCTTTGGCGTTCAGACGGAAATACGACTGGAGCGGGATCTCCACCTTAACGTTTTTCGGTACGTATACGAAGGAACCGCCGGACCAGACCGCACCGTGGAGCGCCGCGAACTTGTGATCCGAAGGCGGAACGAGCTTCATGAAATGCTCCCGCACCATATCGGCGTATTCACCGGTGAGGGCGCTCTCCATGTCCGTATAGACGACGCCCTGCTGCGCGACCTCTTCCCGCACGTTATGATAGACAAGTTCCGAATCGTACTGGGCGCCGACGCCCGCAAGAGACCTTCTCTCCGCCTGCGGGATCCCCAGCTTTTCGAAGGTATTCCGGATATCCTCCGGAACTTCCTCCCAGGTACCTTTCATATCCGTGTTTGCACGCACATAGGAGGAGATATGATCCATATCAAGGCCGTCAATGGACGGCCCCCAGTCCGGCACCGGGATCTTATTGTAGAGTTCCAGCGACCGCAGCCTGTGTTCCAGCATCCACGCAGGATCGTGTTTTTCCCCGGAGATCCTCCGCACGGTCTCTTCCGTCAGGCCTTCCTGCAGTCTGTAAAAATCCGACTCGTCGTCTTTGAAATCATAAAGACTTCTGTCGATGTCCTTGATCTGTGTCATAGATAACTCCATGAAGCAGTTCCCCGAGGGATCCGCTCACTCTTCGGTAAACCTTTCGAAACCGCCCCGGTTGATCTCATCCACCAGCTCCGCACCGCCTGTCTCCGCGATCCGCCCCTTTACCAGCACGTGTGTCCTGTCAACGTGCAGGCTGTCGAGGATCCGGGTGCTGTGGGTGATGACAAGGAGGGCGCCGCCTCTTTCCTTCTGGTATTCCTCGATGCCGCGGGATACGGTACGGACCGCGTCCACGTCCAGGCCCGAGTCCGTCTCATCCAGGATCGCAAGCTTCGGGTCCAGCATCAGAAGCTGCAGGATCTCCGCCTTTTTCTTTTCGCCGCCCGAGAATCCGACGTTCAGGTCACGTTCCACATAGGAAGCATCCATCTGCAGAATCTCCATGGCCGCCTCCAGCTGCTTTTTGAACTGAAAGATCTTCAGCGGCTTTCCCGTGCTGATCCGGATCGCATTCCGGATAAAGCTCTCCAGGGAAAGGCCCGGGATCTCCAGCGGGTTCTGGAAGGACATGAACATTCCCATGGCGGCACGTTTGTCCGCGCCAAGCTCCGTGATATCCTCTCCCCCGAAAAAGATCCTTCCGCCGGTAACGTGATAGGCGGGATTCCCCATCAGGGTGTTGCCCAGCGTGGATTTCCCCGCACCGTTCGGTCCCATGAGGACATGCGTCTCGCCCTCGCGGATCGTAAGATCAATATGATGAAGGAGCTCCGCTCCTTCGATTCCCGCCGACAGGTCGCTTACCTGCAGTAATGGTCCTGACATTCTCATTCCTCCAACTTGTTAATATGTCCGCCGCCCGGTCCTTAAATGGAATAATCGTAGCCGGACAGCGAAAGCGCCTGATCCTTCAGGTCCTGGAGCGTGACGCTGTCGACAAAACGATTGATCACCTTCGAAAAATCGTTCCAGAAAGGAAGCGTAACGCAGCTCCCTTTCTTCTCGCACAGGTTCTCCTCTCCCTGAAGACATGCGATCGGCTCCATCGGTCCCTCCATCACCCGCAGGATGTCGCCGGCCGTGTAGTCTTTCGGTGCCCTGGCCAGCCGGTACCCTCCGTTGTTCCCTCTCTGGGAAAGCACAAAACCGGCCTTGGCAAGCACCGTCACGATCTGTTCCAGGTATTTGACCGTGATCCCTTTACGCTCGGAGATATCCTTCAGCGAGATATATTCCCCCGTATCATGGAGCGCCAGGTCCACCATCAGCTGCAGTGCATATCTTCCCTTGGTCGAAACTTTCATCGTCTGTCCCCCTTTTGATGCTGCAGGCACGTTCGCCGGCGTGTCTTTATGTCCTGCCGGACTTTCTCTGCCTGTTCCTTTATGTTATGATTACTATCCGGGGGTCCGGAGTGCATTCCGGGCCTCGATCATTCTATTGGTATTCCTATAGGTTCAGTAGGGTTTCACGTATCAGTATATCAATGGTGCCGATTAATGCAAGAGGCAATTCATAAAAAATCTCTGAATAACAGCAGCGCTTCCGCGGATCCATCCGTCGTCCGGGAGGCGGCAGACCGGCATTTCATGCGTCTTGCCATAACCCAGGCCGGAAAAGCCCTCGCGCTGGGAGAAGTTCCCATCGGGTGCGTGATCGTCCGGGAGGGGCAGGTCATAAGCCGCGGGTATAACCGCAGGAACACCGATCATACGACACTGGCCCATGCGGAAATGACCGCCATCAAAAAGGCCTGTGCCCGGACCGGCGACTGGCGGCTGGATAACTGCACCCTGTACTGCACACTGGAGCCCTGTCCCATGTGCGCGGGCGCCATTGAACAGGCGAGGATCGGACGGGTCGTCATCGGCGCGCCCAGCGATAAATCCGGCTGTGCCGGTTCTGTCCTCAACATCCTGGAGAACGATGCCTTCAACCACAAGGCGGAGGTCGTGCGGGGCGTTATGATCGAAGAGTGCCGTGCGCTTCTGAAAAGCTTTTTCCGCTCGCTGCGCATTCGCCGCAATTGACAGGCTCTCTTTCTTTGTTTATTATGGTTATGTTTTCCCGCATGCGAAGACTTCGCATGGCGGGGCCGGCGAGGTGCTCCAGCTTCGGGTCTTACGCAATGAATCCTGTGAACCGTGTCAGATCGGGAACGAAGCAGCACTAAGCAGATCCTTTCATGTGCCGTAAGGGTGCCTGGGCAGGATGCGCTTTGCAGGTCCCGTCATACGAAGTCTTTTTTTCGTCTCTTTACTGATCTGTGATCCCGAAAGGTCTTATGTGTTCCGATACGTCTGATATGCGATCCGATATGTCTGATATGAATTCCGATATGTCTTTACTGAATATGTCTTCGTGCACCCTCTGTCCGCGTATGTGCCGGGCTGACCGTCTGCACGGAAAAACGGGCTTCTGCCGGGAGCCTGCAGCGCTGTACGCCTCCCGGGCAGCGCTCCTGTATTATGAGGAGCCCTGTATCTCCCCGGAATCGGGGAGCGGTGCCGTTTTCTTCAACGGCTGCAGCCTGGGGTGCTGCTTCTGCCAGAATCACCTGATCTCAACGGGACAGGACGGGCCGGTACGGGGCGTGGAGCTTTCATGCTCTGATCTTGTCCGGGTGTTCTTTGACCTGAAGGAACAGGGGGCCGCCAACATCAACCTGGTAACGCCCTCCCACTATCTGCATGTCCTGATCCCGGCCCTTGAAAAAGCAAGGCGGGAAGGTCTGGGGATCCCCGTCGTCTACAATACCTCTTCCTATGAAAGACCACAGGCCCTGCGGCTTCTGGAAGGTCTTGTGGATATTTACATTCCCGATATGAAATTCGAAAGCAGCCTGCTTTCCGGAAAATGGGCCCGCGCCGCGGATTATTTTTCCATTGCCAAAGCCGCCATTGCAGAAATGGTGCGCCAGTGTCCCGAGCCTGTTTTCTCCGATGGGGGACATGCGCTTTCAGATGATCCGGATGCGCCCCCGCCTGTCATGGAGCGCGGCGTCATTGTCCGGCACATGGTCATGCCGGGGCAGGCGGAAGACTCCAAAAGGATCATCCGGTATCTTTATGAGACCTACGGTGACAGTATTTTCATCAGCATCATGAATCAGTACACACCGATGCCGCAGGTGGACGGCGATCCTGTTCTTTCCCGGCGTGTCACACAAAAAGAATATGACGAAGTCGTAGACTTCGCCATATCACTTGGTGTAAACAACGGATTTATTCAGGAAGGAGAGACCGCTTCCGACAGCTTTATCCCCGCCTTTGACGGGACCGGCCTGACCGGTCTTACCTGATAAAGCGTCCCCGCCTCCTTCTCAGTAGTCTTTTCTGCTCAGATATTTCAGGTAACTGAGGACCATCAGCGCGATCTTGAAGGTCATGGCATCATCAAAATTGCGGATGTCCAGTCCGGTGTTCCTGGCGAGCTTTTCGATCCTGTAGACCAGCGTGTTCCGGTGGATGAAGAGTTTCCTGGACGTTTCGGAAACGTTGAGGCTGTTCTCCAGGAAAGCATTGATCGTGGTCAGTGTCTCGTTGTCCAGATGATCCG
This sequence comes from uncultured Lachnospiraceae bacterium, assembly GCA_946534785.1. Classification (GTDB taxonomy): domain Bacteria; phylum Bacillota; class Clostridia; order Lachnospirales; family Lachnospiraceae; genus CAG-791. The sequence goes on from CAMNCY010000023.1 coordinate 11,321, forward strand.
GGACATTGTCGCCGAAGATCTCGTGGATGAAGATGTTGCACAGGTTGGAAGGCAGCTGGTAGATCAGGCGTCCGATCCCCAGTTCGTTATAGGAATTCACCCTCTTCCCCGCATAGAAGATGCGGCCCACGTCCATGGCCATCCTGGCTTCCTTATAGGATTTGGAAAGATTCTGCAGGTCCGATACGATCGTCCCGTAGGCGGCCCGCACATTCAGCATGGCCTCAGCGCTCAGCATGTCGACCGCGACCGTCGACGCATGCTCCAGTGTTTCGTAATCCTCTTCGGAACGCACGCTTTTGATCACGATCACGCTCGATTCATCCACTACGGCAAGATAATCTCCGTTGTGGGCCGTAAAGAGGCCACCGAGGAGCTCTTCCGCCAGGGAATCCGTATCCTTTGCGATATCCAGCAGGATGACGGCACGCGGCTGCGTCTGGTTGATGTGCAGCTTTCTGGCCCTGGTGCGGACATCTACCGGAAGGAGATTGTCCAGAAGAAGATTCTGGAAGAAATTGCTCCGATCGTACTTCTCCCGGTAAGCGCTCATCAGGTTCCGGATCTCGCTGACGGCGATCCGTGCGACCATCAGGGTGTTCTCCCCTGTTCCGATGGCGGTCAGGATGTAGAAGACCTCCTCTTCCTCCTGGATCTTCATGTAATAATGATCCCCGATGATCTGGCTGTCCACGGCGGAAGCAGCGAAGACGCTGACGCCCTCCGCATCCGGCACGACTGCCCCGGGCGTCTTCGCGATCAGTGTTCCGGCGGTATCCTGCAGGCAGAATTCCACTTTGGTAATGACCGTCAGTTCTTCAAGACAGTTTTTAATGATCTGGGCGGTAACCATGAATACACCTCCTTTACCGTCATACATGTCACAGTAAATATTTTACCTTAAATCCGGCCGGACGGGGGAGGAAAGTTTTTCCGCCGCATGCATCCCGAAAAAAAGAGGCACCGCATCCGCGGTACCTCTTTTTCATTTCTGCCTGTATTACCTGCTGCCGCAGGTCCGTCATACCGGTGATCAGTTGCAGATCGTCTTCTCTGTTTCCTTGTCGAACAGATGGATCTTCTCGGTATTGAACGCGAACTTGACTTCGTCGCCGGGACGTGCAGTCGTGTTGGGAGCAACACGTGCTGTCATCGGTGTGTCGCCGATATTGAAGTACAGGAATACTTCTGCGCCGAGCAGTTCGTATACGCTGATCTTGCTGTCGAAAACAGCCTTTGCGCCTTCTACGTTATCGGAAATGTTCTCGGGACGGATGCCTACCGTGACCTTCTTGCCGTTGTAGCCGCCGTCGATGAGAGCCTTTGCCTTAGCAGCATTTAAAGGAACGTCCACGCCGTTGATCTCAACGCATGCCTGATCGCCTGCGATCTTGACAGTGCCGTCGATGAAGTTCATCTGGGGAGATCCCATGAAGCCTGCTACGAACAGGTTCTGCGGCTTGTCATACAGATTCTGAGGTGTATCGACCTGCTGAACGACACCGTCCTTCATAACGACGATCCTGGTTCCCAGTGTCATAGCTTCGGTCTGGTCATGTGTAACGTAGATGATCGTTGTGCCCAGGTTCTGGTGAAGCTTTGCGATCTCGGATCTCATCTGGACACGGAGCTTTGCATCCAGGTTGGACAGAGGCTCGTCCATAAGGAATACCTTGGGATCACGGACGATTGCACGGCCCATGGCAACACGCTGTCTCTGGCCGCCGGAAAGAGCCTTCGGCTTACGGTCAAGGAGCTTGGACAGATCCAGGATCTCCGCTGCATGCTTAACCTTCTTGTCGATCTCATCCTTCGGAACTTTACGAAGCTTAAGGCCGAATGCCATGTTCTCATAAACGGTCATGTGAGGATACAGAGCGTAGTTCTGGAATACCATCGCGATATCCCTGTCCTTAGGCTCGACATCGTTCACGACCTTGCCGTCGATCTTCAGGGTACCTTCGGAAATATCTTCCAGACCTGCGATCATACGAAGGGTGGTGGACTTACCGCATCCGGAAGGTCCTACGAAAATGATGAATTCCTTATCTGCGATATCCAGGTTGAAATCCTTAACTGCTTCGAAACCATTGGGATATCTCTTGTAAATGTGTTCCAGATTAAGACTAGACATTATATAACCTCCTGCTTACGGGTTCTTCCCGTCTCTTTACCAACTGGAACAAGTATATTCTTTCTCATTCCGCCGCACCATGACCAAAAGGCACAAACTTTTTGCTGATCCATGGGCAAATAACCAAAAGGCGGTCAGTCGTCTTCCGGGCCTTGTGCAGTTTACCTCTTTATGCAGCCATTCTGTATACAGAATGCACAACCGAACAGGTCGTTCTTCCTCCGGTCAGTCTTCTTCCCCGCTCTCCTCCCCGGAAAGCTCCTCCCCTTCTTCCTCCGGCTCGAAGCTTCGGAAAACAGGGTCGTATAAAAGCGCGCAGACATAGCCGGTCCCGGAAAGCCAGAACATCATAAGAAGCGGGATCACCGCCGGCACGAACAGAAGGATCACAAATGGAAGTACGGTGACGGCCGCCATGCCGAGGGTCCTGGGAAATCTTCCCACTGCCAGGATCAGCGCATTCTTCAGGGTCATGCTCGCAGGATTGTAAAAATGCGACTGCAGCGGGAACACCCATACAAAGATCATCAGGAGCATGAAGCCCAGGCCTGTCAGGAGGTACTTCATGGGTCCGGGAAAGACCTCCGGCTGCGTACGGACCAGGTAGAAATCCCAGACAAACAGAAAACCGGCCGCCAGGAATAAAAGCCACAGGAGCGTCCCCTGCTTCAGGTTGTCCTTAAATGCTTTGAAGAACGGACGGATAATATGCCCCTCCTCATCCCTTACCATCTTCAGGAGTATATAGTGCATGGCAGACAGTGCCGCGCCGCCCGTCACAACGGGCAGACAGCATATCAGCATGAGAAGCTCCAGCAGCATCAGGTCTGCCAGTAAGGCCAGGAACCTCATGATCGGGCTGTCCGGATCAAACAGTGCCTTCATAGGGCAGATACCTCCTCAGATCCCGTCTACGATACCGTCGACAATACCATGGAGCGTCTCCTTGATACTGTCCTTCCATCTGGTAATAAGGCCTTCGGACTCCTCCCGCAGAGTGTCCGTCGTTTCCCTGGCTGCATCCTCCCCGGCCTCTTTTACCTGTTCCGCGATCCCTTCTCCCGCTTCCCGGACCTTCTTTGCCGCTTCCTGCCCGGCCTGCGTTATGCTTTCCGGGATCGGCTCCGTCAGGCTTTCCGGAAGCTCTTCGGGCAGCGTAAGGGACGGCCTGTCTCCTTTCAGGAACCGCTCCACGATCCCTGCGGGGGAGAAGCCGTACTCTGCCAGTGTATCCAGGGCGCGCAGGATCTGGTCCTTCTGCTGCCGGACGAAGGAATCCCCGTCCTCGCTCAGGACATCCAGGACCTTGCCGTCCGCGGCCCGGACTGACACAGCAAGTGACGGCGTTCCCGCAAAGAGGAACACCGTCAGTATTACCGTACAAGTTTTAACGATTATCTTCAGCATATTTCACTGCCGCTTTCCATATCCTTTTCCGGCACCATCAGGGAAAGGCCGCCTTCCGGATCGCCTGCGCAGAGGATCATACCCTCCGACACGATGCCGGCCAGCTTTGCGGGCTTAAGGTTCACGATAACGGCGACCTTTTTCCCGACCATCTCTTCAGGAGAGTAGAACTTCCGGATACCCGACACGATCTGCTTCACTTCGCTGCCGATCTTCACCTTGGAGCAGAGGAGCTTTTTGGACTTCGGAACAGCTTCGCACGCAATTACCTCGCCGACACGGATCTCCATCTTTCCGAAGTCATCGATGGTGATCTCTTCCTTGTGGTCAAGGGGCGCTTCTTCCTTTTCCTCCGCGGGAGCCGGTGCTGCTTCCCCGTCCGCCTGCATGGCGGCAAGGGCTTCCTGCTTCTGCTTCTCCACGATCACGGCCACCTTCTCCAGGACCTCTTTCTCATCGAGTCTTGCAAACAGGATCTCCGGATCCGGTGTGACGCGGTTTCCGGAAGGATACAGTCCGAACTCGCAAAGCTGATCGAAGCTGCGGAGCGTCGTATTCAGCTGCTGCGCGATCTTCTCACCTGTTTCCGGCATGAAGGGTGCAAGCAGGGATGTCGCCATGACGATACCCTCCGTCAGGTTGTACAGGACCGTGGCAAGACGGTCTTTCTTCGCCTCGTCCTTGGCAAGGACCCACGGCTCTGTCTCGTCGATATATTTATTCAGGCGCTTGTAGGCAGTCAGGATCTCTGTCAGGGCATCCGCAACGCGAAGCTCGTCCATATCCTCTTCCACCTTGTCATATACGCCGGTCAGGACCTTCTTCATGTCCTCATCCACCGGCTCGTCCGCACCCTTGTTCTCCACGACGCCGTCAAAATATTTGTTGGTCATGGAGATGGTCCTCTTTACGAGGTTTCCGATCGTATTGGCCAGATCGGAATTCGTCCTTTCGACGACCAGCTCCCAGGTGATGACGCCGTCGTTCTCGTAAGGCATTTCATGCAGGACAAAATACCGCACGGCATCAACGCCGAAGATCCCGGCCAGGTCATCCGCATAGATGACATTGCCCTTGGTCTTGGACATCTTCTCGCCGCCCTGCAGAAGCCACGGGTGTCCGAATACCTGCTTCGGCAGCGGAACATCCAGGGCCATCAGGAAGATCGGCCAGTAGATCGTATGGAAACGGATGATATCCTTTCCGATCAGGTGCAGGTCCGCAGGCCAGTATTTGTTGAACTGGTCAGAGGAATTGCCGTCGGCGTCGTACCCGATGCCGGTGATATAGTTGGAAAGCGCATCCAGCCATACGTAGACCACATGCTCCGGATCGAAGTCCACCGGGATCCCCCACTTGAAGGAGGTCCTGGAGACGCACAGATCCTGCAGTCCCGGCAGGAGGAAGTTGTTCATCATCTCGTTCTTGCGGGAGACGGGCCGGATGAACTCCGGATGGGTGTTGATGTGCTCGATCAGGCGGTCAGCGTATTTGCTCATGCGGAAGAAGTAAGCCGCTTCCTCTTCCTGGTGGACCGTTCCGCCGCAGACAGGACACTTGTCCTCATCCACGACCTGGGACTTCGTATAGAAGGCCTCGCACTCCGTGCAGTACAGGCCGCTGTAGGAGCCCAGATAGATGTCTCCCTTGTCATAAAGCTTTTTGAAGATCTTCTGGACCTGTTTTTCATGGTCCTCGTCGGTCGTGCGGATAAAGCGGTCATAGGAGGTGTTCATCTCATCCCAGATCCGTTTGATCTCGCCCGCGACCTCATCGACGAAAGCCTTCGGGGTCTTTCCTGCCCTCCTTGCCCTTTCTTCGATCTTCTGGCCATGCTCGTCAGAACCGGTCTGGAAATGGACATCATATCCGTCCGCTCTCTTATATCTGGCGATACTGTCCGCCATGATGATCTCATAGGTGTTGCCGATATGCGGCTTGCCGGATGTGTATGCAATTGCCGTTGTAATATAGTATTTTCCCTTTTCTTTCATCGCTGCTCCCTGTTTTTAATAAGACAGGACTTCATGTCCGTTTTCCGTTACCAGCACCTGGATCTCCCACTGTGCGGAGGGCTTGCCGTCCTTCGTGTAGATGGACCAGCCGTTGCTTTCATCCTGGAAGATCTCGTCGGTCCCCATGTTGACCATGGGCTCGATCGTGAAGGTCATCCCCGGCACCATCAGCATCTCCGTGCCCGGCTTTGACACATAGCTTACATAAGGATCCTCATGGAATTCCAGGCCGCACCCGTGGCCGCCGATCTCCTTGACGACCGTGTAGCCGTTGTCCAGTGCGTGCTGATGGACCGCATGGCCCATGTCCCCCATGAACGTCCAGGGGATCACATGCTCCAGGCCGATCTCCACACACTCTTTCGTTACGCGGACCAGGCGTTTCTTTTCCTCCGAGACTTCTCCGATGCAGAACATTCGCGAGGAATCCGAGAAAAAGCCGTTCAGGATCGTGGAACAGTCCACGTTGACGATATCTCCTTCCTTTAAGATGACATCCTTCGAGGGGATCCCATGGCAGACCTGGTCGTTCACGGAAGTGCAGACGCTCTTGGGATATCCCTGATAGTGAAGGTCCGCGGGAATGCCGCCCATTTTGACGGTCGTATTGTAAACGATATCATCGATCTCCTGGGTCGTCATTCCGGCCCGTATCTTTTCCCCGATCTCATCCAGCACCGCTATGTTGATCTTCGCGCTGTCCCGGATCCCCTGGACCTGCGCCGGTGTCTTGATCAGGCTCCTGTCGGGAACGATCGCTCCCTTTATCTCGAACTCCCTGATCCGTTCATCGAAAGCCTCGTGGCAGTGCTTGTATTTTTTGCCGCTTCCGCACCAGCACCTGGCGTTTCTGTCCAGCTTCGTATTTGCATATTGAATCATACTTTTTCCTCCGGATCTTCATTGTATCATATGCGGGATCAATCGGCACTTTCCGCCATCTCTTCCAGCGCTTCCCGGTCCCACAGAAGTATATTCAGTTTGCCGGCGAGGGTAACGGCCGGGCGGGTGAAATAGCAGTTCGTCATGACCGCGCCCACCATGGCGTCATAAAACCCTTTTCCGGCGTAGGCTTCCTGCACCGCCTGGACGCCTACGGGCGCATTGTAGCATTTGCACTGCACCGCGTAGCTGACGCCGTCTTTACCGGCCAGGATATCCGCACCGAAATCGCCGCTCCCTCTTGTTACGCGCACATCGGTAAAACCGCAGCCGCGAAGGATATCCGCACAGTAATATTCAAAATCATGTCCTTCCATTTCGTCCATTTCCGGAGGCGCGAGCCTTCGCTGCCTGTCCCGGTAAAGAACGAAGATGACAGCCGCAAAGGCAGCCGCCACCAGGAGCGCAATAAGGACTGCCGTATATGTATTCATAGCTGATCCATCATTTTATGGACGGTCTGGGTGAGGCTCTGCGTAACGCCTGCCGTGACCGACTGTGTAACATCCGACGTACTCTGATGGACATAAAATCCCTGCAGGTCATCCAGCCGGAGTGCCGCCAGCTGCGCGCGCATGGCCGCCAGCTGCAGGATGCCGCCCTCCTCCCTGGGAAGGTTCAGGCATTTTGCGCCACAGTCGATGTCAATGAACATCTCCCCGAAAAAGATCCGGTTCCGCACGGACTGTGCCGGCTTGCGGAAGGGCCAGTTCTTCTCGTATCTGAGCTGCTGGTAATAGTAGTCGGAGATCGTATGGCCGCAGATCAGCCTGTGGTACACCCGGTCCCCCGGATAGGCGCCGAAGGGATTCTCCCGGATCAGGAGCCTTCTCCAGACGGAATCGATCCTTCTGCGGGCCTGTTCCGAAGGCGTCATTTTCACGTCGTAATAATACGGATACGCATGGGCCAGCATGTAATTCACGCCGCCGACGCTGACCTCAAAGGAAAGCCGCAGGCTCCTCAGCCATTCGATCAGCTCCTCTCTCTCGTAAAGGGTGAGCTTTAAATAATCGTTCCATGTGGAGAGTCCGTGGTTGCCTTCAAGCCAGTTCCTGGCAAAGCCGTTCATGTTCTCCCCGTCGAACCCGGAATCGATCGTTTCCAGGAACATGGCCTCATGATTGCCGAGAATACAGTGGACGAAGCCGTAGCGGGTATCGAGCGAACGGATGAACTGCAGCGTATCCATGGATCTTTTGCCCCAGTCGATATAATCGCCGAGAAAATACAGCTCATCACTGCCGTCGTATCTGAAATTGATTTTATGAAGAAGGCGCAGGAGCTCATCATAAGCTCCGTGAATGTCGCCGATCGCATAAATGGACATGGGCAGACCATCCCGATTGGTTTGTTTGTCTTAACGATACCTAATTATATAGTTCCGAAGGAGCTCCCGCAAGAGCGATCGGGGGCTTCCGAAGACTCCTCATTAAAAGGAAACCGCGCAAAGCGCATAAGACAGCAGAGCTGCCGGCCGTAACGGCTGGCAGCTCCTGGTATGGTCATGTATTCAGTTGCATCCCGCAGGACTGTGCGGCTGCGCTTTCAAAAACTCAGTCAAGCTTCGGGCCTGCTGCTACAAGAGCCTTGCCTGCCGCATTTCCTGTATACTTGTCGAAGTTCTTGATGAACCTGCCTGCAAGATCCTTTGCCTTTGCATCCCATTCCGCTGCATCCTTGTAGGTGTCGCGGGGATCGAGGATCGCGGGATCAACGCCCGGAAGCTCTGTGGGAACTTCGAAATCGAAGATCGGGATCTTCTTGGTGGGAGCCTTCAGCACGTCACCGTTCAGGATCGCATCGATGATGCCGCGGGTATCCTTGATGGAGATTCTCTTGCCTGTGCCGTTCCAGCCGGTGTTGACAAGATAAGCCTTTGCGCCGCTCTTCTGCATCTTCT
>CAMNCY010000024.1 GCA_946534785.1 uncultured Lachnospiraceae bacterium
CCGCCGCCGCGGTAATCGCGGAAGCCGTATTTTTCCGTATAAGAATAATCGGCGTGGCCGGGCCGGAAGGTATCTTTGATATTGCTGTAGTCCGACGAATGCTGGTCGGTGTTCTCAATCAGAAGACCGATCGGCGTTCCGGTGGTCTTTTCTTCGAAAACGCCGGACAGGATCCGGACTTTGTCCGACTCTTTCCGGCTGGTCGTAAGCTGTGACTGGCCGGGCTTTCTCCTGTCCAGATAGACCTGGATATCCTCTTCCGAAAGCGGCATGCCGGCCGGCATCCCGTCCAGGACGGCGCCGATAGCGGGGCCGTGGGATTCGCCGAAGGTCGTTACTTTCAGGATGTTGCCGAATGTGGATCCTGCCATATTATTGCTGCTCCTTTGAAAGCTTATGGAAAATAATGCAGTTGGGCCTGTCTACTTTGTATTCCTTATCGCACATCACCATGATGCCCTTCTCCAGGTTTACATTAAAGAAGGTCATGGTATTGGACTCGTGGTTTAAGGAGACCAGGTGCCGGTTGTCCGGATACAGCGCGCAGTCCTTGGGATAATCGCCGCTTACGGGCAGACAGAATACTCTTTCCAGTTTTCCCGTGGACTGATCGATCTTAAAGACAGCGGCGGAATTGTCGCCCGCGTTGGAACTGACCAGATACCGGTAATCGTCCGTGATATTAAGGGCGCTGGCTGCCGCGTCGGCCGCATGGTAATTGTTCAGCGTGGAGATCGTCTGGATCCTTTCGAATTCGGGCATGCCGTCGATGTAGTCATAGGTAAAAACATCGATCGTGCGCATCATCTCATTAACGACATAGATGAAATGACCGTCCTGTGAGATCTTGATGTGGCGCGGAGCGGAATTCATGTCGCTGTGGATGATGTCGACCTGCTTGAGCTTTCCCGTCGTATGGTTCAGCTTGTAGACGTTGATATGGTCAAGCCCGAGATCGGCTGCAAGAAGGAAGCGGTTGTCCCGCGTCATCTTGACACACTGGACATGGGGATGGAAGTTCCGCTCTGCAATGCTTCCCATGCCGCGGTGCCAGATCTCGTCCGCGATATAATCGATGCTGCCGTCCTCTTTCAGCTTCAGGACCGTGATCTTTCCGTCATGGTAGCCGGCAACGAACAGCCATGTATTCGTATAGTCCAGGGAAATGTAACAGCCGCGCATGCCGTTGATGAACGCCGTGTTCAGGAATGCAAGGCTGCCGCCCTTCGAGATCCGGTAGGCTTCCACGCCGATATCGGTGATGGAATACAGGATCCTGCCGTCGTGGCTGATCGTGATGTAGGAGGAGTTGCTGATCTCCACCTTCTCCTTCTCGGTGAATTTTCCCGAATCCATATCCACGTCAAAGATGCGGATCCCGTAATTGTCCCGGGAAGTCGTCGTATAGGAAGAGACGTATGCTATGTATTTATCCTTTGTATCTGCCATGATTTTCCTCACTTTCCGGGCATGATGATTTCCTGCGTATCATAGAGGTTCGTGACGGTAAAGCCGAGCTTCCCGCCGCGGCCCCGCAGGTATCTGTAGCGCTCCCGGTACGCCGCGCTGCACCGGTCTTTGGGATCCGGCGCGGGAATATCTTCCTTCCGGTATTCCTTTGCAAATACCGCATCATCCACCGTGACTTCCATGATCGCGCAGTTTCCGAACAGCTGCTCCCAGACATTGGAAAGGGGATTGTTCCCGGTCCATACCGTGAGGACCTTCATGATCGCGCCGTGGGTCCCGACCAGGATCTTTTCGCCGGGATGTTTTGCCGCAAGCTCCGTATAGAAGGCATCCGTCCGATAGAGGGCTTCTTCAAAGCTCTCCGCACCCTCCAGAGGCTCGTAATTCTCGGGATCGGTAAAAAGACAGCCGACGCCCGGCGCGTTGATATCAAAGGGCGTGTGGTTCAGGGGACCGAATTCCATCTCCATGACCCGCTCATCCAGGGTAAAGCTCTCCTCGGGCTCTCCCGTTACGATCTCCAGGGTCTTCCGCGCTCTCTGCAGCGGACTGCAGAAGATCCTGTCGTATTCGATGCCGATATTGCGGAATCTTTCCCGGGCGGCCTCGGCCTGTTTCAGCCCCGTCGCATTCAGCGGGATGTCGATCTGCCCCTGAAAAAGATGGCGGATGTTATAATCTGTCTCTCCGTGACGCATGATGTATAAGATCATCGTGTACTTGCTCCTTTATGTTCCTCTGCTGCTGCCGTTCCGGCCTGTACAGCTGCCGTTTCGGCCTGTACAGCTGCTGTTCCTGCCTGTACCATTCTCATTCCTGTCCGGACCTGCCGGCTCCTGCGGCAAGGCGCCCGATCTGGGCGGCAATGTAGCCTGCGCCGTACCCGTTGTCGATGTTGACGACGGAAATGCCGTTGGCGCAGGAATTGATCATGGTAAGAAGGGCGGATACGCCCCCGAAGGAAGCGCCGTACCCCACCGATGTCGGGACCGCGATCACGGGATTCTGCACAAGGCCGCCGATCACGCTGACAAGGGCGCCCTCCATACCGGCGACGGCGATCACGCAGTCCGCGGTCTGGATCTCATCCAGGCTCGATAAAAGCCTGTGGAGCCCGGAGACGCCGGCGTCATAGACGCGCGTGACTTCTGCGCCGAGAAACTCCGCGGTTGCCGCGGCTTCCTCCGCGACCGGGATGTCGCTGGTTCCCGCACAGCACACCGTGATGCGCCCGCAGGTGTTTTCAGTGGTCTTTCCGGAAGCTTCTTCCTTCTGCGCCTTCAGGATGCGGCTCACCGGGTCATAGGTGATCTCCGGAAGGACTTCCCGCACGATCTCATACTGGTGCTTGGTGGCACGGGTCCCCATGACCCTGCCGTTTTCCTCATAGAGCCTCTGGAAGATCCTGCCGATAAAGGCATCGTCCTTGCCGCTGCAGTAAACGACCTCCGGAAAACCGGACCGTACCTGCCGGTGCAGGTCCAGCCTGGCATAGCCAAGGTCCTCGAACGGCTTTTTGCGGAAATACCCTTCCGCCTCTTCCAGTGTGATGCTGCCTTCCCGGAATCCTTCCAGGATCTCTCTTGTTGTCATTGTATATCCTCTTTGTGAAGCCCTTTTTCCAGGGTGGCCTTATCCAGTGTTTCATTCATGCTGCCGCTCCGGTATCCCGTAAGGTCCAGCGTGACATAGGAAAAACCGTAGGAACGCAGGGCCGTATTGATCTTCTCCCGATTCTCCAGAATTTTTCCGAAATCCTCCGGAAAAACTTCGATCCGCGCGATCCTGTCGTGGATCCTGACGCGCAGCTGCGAAAGCCCCAGTGTAAGGAGCAGGCTCTCCGCCCGTTCCACCATGAGGAGTTTCTCCTCCGAGATCTCCTCTCCGTAGACGAAACGGCTCGCAAGGCAGGCGAAGGACTGTTTATTCCAGGTGGGAAGCCCGTATTTCTCCGAAAGCGCCCGGATCTCTTCTTTGTAAAGACCGGCGTGCCGGAGGGGACTTAAAATGCCCAGCTCTTTGATGGCCATAAGGCCCGGGCGGTAATCGCCGTTATCATCCATGTTCGAGCCTTCCGCCACGCAGGAAAAGCCGTTCTCGGAAGCAAGGGAGAGCATTTTTCCGAAAAGGCCCTTCTTGCAGATATAGCAGCGGTCGACGGGATTCTGCCGGTAGCCGGGAAGGTCGATCTCATGGGATTCGAAAGTGATCTGCCGGATCCCGTGTTCTTTGCAGAAATCCGCGGCTTCCTTTGCTTCCCTTGCGGGGAAGGAAGGGGAGGAAGCGGTAATGGCCGCTGTCTTATCTCCCAGCGCCTGTTTTGCCAGATACAGAAGGAGCGTGGAATCGACGCCGCCGGAAAAGGCAATGGCAGCGCTCCCCTGTTCCTTAAGATACGCCATCAGCGCATCGGCTTTTTCATGTGCTTTCTTCATATCGACCATGGGAGGCCTCCTTTATGCGCGGACCTGGCCGGTGCCTTCGATCAGGTATTTGTAGCCGGTCAGCTCTTTCAGGCCCATGGGACCTCTTGCGTGCAGCATCTGGGTGCTGATGCCGATCTCCGCGCCGAAGCCGAATTCGAACCCGTCCGTAAAGCGGGTCGAAGCGTTCCAGTAGACACAGGCAGAGTCGATCTTTTCCAAAAAGAGCGCGGCGGCATCCCTGTTTTCGGTAATGATGCAGTCGGAGTGCCGTGTATGATAGCGGTTGATATGTGCAATGGCTTCTTCGGTGCTGCCGACGACTTTGACGGACATCTTCAGGTCCAGGTATTCCCTGGCAAAATCCTCTTCCGTTGCGGCTTCGCTCCCGGGAAGGAAGGCAATGGACTCTTCGTCCGCATAAAGGAGCACGCCTGCGTCCTTCATGGCTTTGGCAAGGACAGGCAGGAATTTTTCTTCGATCTCCCTATGTACGACCAGGGATTCCGCCGCATTGCAGACGCCGATCCTCTGGGTCTTGGCATTGAGAATAATCCGTACGGCCATGTCGATGTCGGCATCCTTGTCCACATAGATATGGCAGTTGCCGCTTCCGGTCTCGATCACGGGGATCCGGCTGTTCTCGACAACGGCGCGGATGAGGCCCGCACTTCCGCGGGGAATGAGGACATCGATGTATTCCCGCATCTGCATGAAGCGGGCGGTATCCTCCCGGTCCGCAGAGGGGATCAGGACCACGGCATCCTCCGGGATCCCGCAGTCGGAAAGCGCCTTCCGAAGGACGGCGGTGATCGCGATATTCGAATACAGGGCATCGCTTCCGCCCTTTAAGACGACGCAGTTGCCGGTCTTGAAGGTCAGTGCGAAGGCGTCTGCCGTGACATTGGGTCTTGATTCGTAAATGATGCCGATAACGCCCAGAGGGACCCGCACCTTTTTGATATGGATGCCGGAGGGACGATCGAACTCATCCAGGACTTCCCCGAGGGGATCCGGGAGGGATACGACGACGCGGATCCCGTCCGCCATCTGCCGGATCCGGTCTTTCGTAAGGGTAAGACGGTCCAGCATGCCTTTGCTCATTCCGTTTTCCCTGGCAGCGGAAAGGTCCGTTTCATTGGCGGAAAGGATATCGTCCGCAGAGCTTTCCAGGAGCTCTGCGGCATGCATAAGGGCATGGTTCCTTGCCTCTTCCGGCAGGGACTGGATATCGAAACGCACCGCGGCAGCGGCGCTGCAGAGTTTCTCAACATCGACCGACATGAGGGACCTCCTTTTATAAGAATTCTTATCAGAAATATGCTCTCTCCTGCGTTACGATAAGATCCACCGGCTCATCCGTTTCCCGGACCGGCACATCGTCCGCAATCTGTTCGTTGAAGGCAAGGGCAATGGACATCTTTTTCCGGAAACCGGCTAGGAAGCGGTCATAATAGCCGCGTCCGTATCCGATGCGGTGAAGCTTTTCGTCGAATGCAAGCCCCGGCACCAGGACGACGCACTCCTCCGCGCGGTCCAGGCTGAGGTGCCAGTTATACGGGAAAAGACGGACCGGATCGGGTTCCGGCTCCAGGATCCCGAAGGTATTGCGCTTTAGGGAGCCAAGGTCCTGAATCTCGAAGAATTCCATCCGCTTCTCATCCATGATCCGGGGAATATATACGCGCTTCTGGTCCCGGATGGCGCGGCGGATCAGCTCCCGGGTATCCACTTCGCTCCCGAAGCTGACATAGCTCAGGATATACCTGGCCTTTTCATACAGCTCTGTCTGCAGGATCATGCCGGTGATCGCGCGGCTCTGCTCTGCCCGTACGCTTTCCGGGATATTGTCCCGCGCGGCCAGGGCCCGGATCCGGAATTCCTGTTTTACAGCTCTCAGATCTTCATTCATAGTGTTTCTCTGCACTTTCTCATAATCATATTTGTTTAATCGTCAAGGAAATCCGTAAGGGAAAGGCCCGGCTGCGGATCGCTGCAGAACAGCGTCCCCACGTTCTTTCCGTGTACAACGTCATAGAGAATCCCCATGCCGTGGCGGCTGTTGACGATGACCATGTCGCACCCGCTTGCAGATGCGATCCTGGCTGCCTGGAGCTTGGCGTGCATGCCGCCCGTTCCGGCGCCGCTCCCCGTGGAGGATTTTCCCATATGGAGGATCGAATCGTCCAGCCTGGGGATGAATTCCAGGAACTGCGCATTCGCATTGCTGCGGGGATCGTCGGTATACAGACCGTCCACGTCCGAAAGAAGGACCAGAAGGTCCGCGTCCAGGATCGAGGCAACGATTGCGGAGAGCTTGTCGTTATCGCCGAGATTGAATTCCGATGTAGCGACCGAGTCGTTCTCGTTCACGATCGGGATCACGTTCATCCTGAGGAGCTCCGTAAAGGTCGTGATCAGGTTCTTCTTGCTGATATCATCCACAACGGTGTCGCGCGTCATCAGGACCTGCGCCGTCATCTGGTTGTACTGCTCGAAGAATTTCTGGTAGATCATGATCAGGCGCGCCTGGCCGACGGCCGCGCAGGCCTGTTTGATGTTCATGGGGCTTTCCTGGCGGTATACGTCCATGTCCACATGCAGCGCCTCCCGCCCTGCGGCGGCAGCGCCGGAGGAAACGAGGATGATATCCTTTCCGCTGTTCTTCAGGTCGGAAAGCTCCCTTGTCAGCCGGTCGATCTTATGATAATCGAGCCTCTGCGTCTCCGGGTGAAGGAGGGAGGAGGATCCGACTTTTACCACGATCCTTTTTCTGTCCTTCAGCCGGCTTCGGTATTCCAAATTCGTCATGTCTGTCCAGTCCTTTGCTATCCGATGTCCGGAATATATTTTTTCCCCACCGCTTCCGCGACCTTCAGGCCGTCGATCGCGGCAGAGGTGATGCCGCCGGCATATCCCGCGCCCTCGCCGCAGGGATACAGTCCCCGGATCTCCGAAGAAAGATCTTCCCCGCGAAGGATCCTGACCGGCGAAGAGGTGCGGCTTTCAAGGCCCGCCGCAAATGCTTTTTCAGAATCAAAGCCCGGGAGGATCCTGTCAAAATACCGCAGGGCTTCCGCAAGATCTCTGTGGAGATCTTCGGAAAAGAGCTCATGGAGCGGCGCGAAGGAAAAGCGTCCGCGGATACAGAGATCCTCTTTGGTTTCCGTCATGCGAAGACTCTTGTCTTCAAAGTCGGAAAAACATTCCACCGGGATATTTCCTTCCGCCAGGCGGTGGCATTCTTCCTCCATCTTCTCCTGGAGAAGCAGGCCGGAAAGGACGTCCCCTCCCGTTTCCTTTTCCCCGATGGTCACAACGATGGCGCTGTTGGCCCGCTTCGAGTCCCGGGCATGGTCGCTCATGCCGTTCACGGCAAGGCGCCCCTTTTCGGAAGATGCATTGATGATATAACCGCCGGGGCACATGCAGAAGCTGTAGACGCCGCGCCCGGAAGAAGCTTTATATGTAAGCTTATAGCTTGCGGGAGAAAGCCGGAGGCGCTTCATTTCCTCCGGATCGGAGACGCCGTACTGCCCGGCATCGATCATGGCCTGGGGGTGCGAAACGCGCATCCCGATGGCAAAATCCTTCCGCTGCATGGGGATCTTCTGCGCATAAAGGCTCCGGATCGTATCGCGGGCACTGTGGCCGCAGGCAAGGATCACGACCTTCGCCGGGATCTCGCCGATTCCCTCCGGGCCCTTTGTTCGTACGCCGACAACGCTTCCGTTCTCCGTGATCAGTCCCGTCAGTTTCGTTTCAAAGCGGATCTCACCGCCCAGGGAAAGGATCCTGTTCCTGAGGTTTACAATGATCTTCCTGAGAAGATCCGTCCCGATATGCGGATGGAATTCATACAGAATATCCTCCGGTGCGCCGCTTTCCACAAAGCTCTGCAGGACCTTCTTAGTGCGTCCTGCCCGGTCCTTTACACCCGTATTGAGCTTACCGTCGGAAAACGTGCCTGCACCGCCTTCCCCGAACTGAATATTGGACTTCTCATCCAGCTCTCCGCTTTCCCAGAAACGGTCCACATCCCGGATGCGATCCTCCATCGCCCGGCCCCGTTCCAGGATGATGGGACGGTACCCGTTCTCTGCGAGGGCAAGGGCCGCAAAGATTCCGGCAGGACCGAAGCCTGCGATGACGGGACGTTCCGAAAGCACCTGTGCATCAGGCAAGTGCCCGGGAAAAACCCATTCCTCTTCCCGGAAGAACTGTATGTCTTTATTGTGAAGCCGGCTTACGAGCCGCATTTCTTCTTCCTCAGACAGTCCGGTGCGGACACCGAGGGTATATACATCATAAAGCTCCGGCTTCTTCCTGGCGTCTACCCCGTGCCGGAGAATACGAAACTCCGCCTTCGCATCATCTTTCAGGCGAAGAAGGCGCCTTGCCTTTGCGGCGGCAAGAAAAGGACGGGGATCTTCTCCGTTCCTGCTCTTTCCTTCGCCGCAGCGAAGCCGGATCTGGCTGATCCTGATCATAATGCTTCCTTTCCGGATCCGGAAACAAAGGCGCCTGCCGCCGCCCCCGCAAGATACCCGGAGCACATGGCCCAGGTCAGGTTATAGCCGCCGCAGAGCCCGTCGACGTCCAGAAGCTCTCCCGCAAGGAAAAGCCCGGGACACTTCTCGGATCCGAAATGTCTGTTGATTTCATCAAGCGGGATACCGCCCGCCGTCACCTGCGCTTTTTCAAAGCCTGCCGTCCCGCGGACCGGAACGGGAAATTCCCGGAGAAGATCCAGGAGTTTCGGAAGAAGTTCCTTCTGCTCTTTAGAAAGGTTCCGGAGCTTCTTCTCATCGACAAGGCCAAGAGACCTTGCCGCCATCGAAGCGATCTTCGGATGGACGAGGCCGTCGGTAAGATCCGCGACCGTGCCGCCTGTCATGAAAAGGCTCTCCGGAGAAGAGCTTCCTTCAGAATATCCGGCCGAAGAAAGCCGCTCTGTACGGATCTTCTCCCATTCCTCAGAGGAAAGCTCCGGCAGGAAATCGATCACGGCGCTGCAGGTCTCTTTGTTTAAGACCGCATAGGAAGCCTCCCTTGAGACCTGGAAAGCGGGGATCCCGGAGACCGCATCCGAAAGAAGCTGGATCTCCCCTTCCGCTGAGGCCGCAAGGCGGCCGCTTCGATAAAGCCGGATGGCGCCGCCTGCCCGGACACCGGCTGCGATCGAAAGATACGGAAGATCGGTCATAAGCGGTGTCAGCGCGGGGACCGCCGTGCGGACCGTATGCCCTGCTTTTTCCGCGATCCCGTATCCGTCTCCGCGGCAGCCGAAGGATTGTCCGCACCTTCCGCCCGTGGCAAGGACAAGTGCCCTGCACCGGATCGCAGCGTCCTTTGTTTCAATGAGAAAAGGTGCGCCCGGCGCTTCGGGAAAGGTGATCTCCGAAGGCAGAACGCGCTGCCCGGTCAGGATCCGTCCCTTTGCTTTGCGGACAAGGCACCTTGCGATCACGGCTGCCTGGTCGGTCCGCGGATAGACGTACCCGTTCCTGTCATGGAGCAGGACGCCTGCTTCTTCAAAGTACGCCATCAGTTCCCTGTGGCCGAAGCCGGAAAGCCGTTCAAGAACGCCTTCTTTCCCGCCTGTGAAGAAACAGTCCTCTTCCATGTGTAGGTTCGTCAGGTTGCACCGGCCGTTTCCGGTGACATGGATCTTTTTTGCACATTCATCAAGGGCTTCCATCAGGAAGGCGCCGGCACCGCTTTTTCCGGCACCGGCGGCTGCCATCAGGCCGGCTGCGCCGCCCCCGATAATGACGATATCTGTCGTGATCATCTTTCTGCCGTCCATACGCCGCCTCTTACCACATTCTCAGAAGCCGCGCGATGGCAAGCACATAGCTGCCGCCCGGCACGCGCCGGATGTTTTTCAAATCTGCCGCCCGGACCATGATGGAGATGATCCAGTACAGCGGAATGAAGATGATCAGCTGAAGGATCACGCCGCCCACCGGAATGATCTCATCCGTCATGAAATCATTGGTCAGGATGACCGGTATGGACGATACGACCGATGCTGCGAGGATCATGCCGTAATCCACGAAGAAGGAGGTGTCGGTGAGCCGAAGGAGCTCCCGCCGCCCCAGAATGAAGGCCGTAAGAAGACAGGTCATCGCAAAGACCGTCAGGGAAAGGGAGAAACTCATGATCCCGAGTCCCGTGAAACGGACAAGCAGGAACATGACGATCGTCTGCACGACAAAGGAGGTGCAGGCGGAAATGGTCACGATCTCCCGGTAATAACAGCCGTAATAAAAGAAGACCATAAGGACAGCCGTGGACAGAAGGAACGGGATCATGCAGCCCGTCTTCAGGCTGAGGACCGCCCCTTCCCTTGCGGCATTGTTCAGGCCGCGCCGGAAGATCTGTACGATCGGCTTGGCGCTTCCGAACAGGAACAGGCAGACCGGAATGGAAAGATATGCGGAAAGCCGCAGCGTCATGCTCAGGCGCAGGCGTAAAGACCGCTTCTTCTCTTTCAGGAAATCCTGCTGCAGAAGACTTACGAGCCCCGTAAAGAACATGGCACAGACAAGGGATGCAATGCACAGGACCGGCACGGTCACGCCCGCAAAGCCGCTCATGGCATCCAGGGTCATCTTTTTCCCCGCATTTTCGGAAAAGGACATCTTGAAGTCGGCGGCAAAGGCCAGGAAAGGAATGAGACCGGGCACGGATTCCGGAAGGAGCTTTAAAGCGTAATAACGGACCAGCTCACTGAGACGCTCTTCATTATCGATTCCCAGGTAATCCTCCCTGTCCAGGACGCGGCGCCCCACCATCATGGAAAGGACGAAATAATACAGAAAAGTAATAAAGACGCCTGTGCTGATGCCGGCGACCAGGCCTGCCGCGGCGTAGACGCCCCGGTATCCGTCATACCGGAGGAGCGCACCGACTTTATCTCCGTAATGGCTGCCCCGGATCCCGAAAAGGATGGAGAACAGCACGGAGGATCCGGCCAGGATATACATGCCAAGACGTGTGACAAAGGTCAGGCCGGAGCATTCCAGGAAGCCTTTTAAATTTCCCAGCTGTCCGCCGAAGACCAGCGTGGGGATCAGGGCATACAGGACCAGGGCGGCCTCATGGCTGCCGATGATCTTTTCCGCCGTAAAACTGCCCAGGATACTGCAGAAAATGCTTAAGACAATACCGGCTGCAAACGCAAAAATACTCCCGGCACGGAGGAATTCCATAGCATCCGTGTACCGGGATCTCTTAAGGCGCATCCCAGCCTGTCTGGCCGCAACGTCTCCGGTGATCTGGACGAACACCACGAGGTACGATACGGCAAAAACGATGGGAAGAAGTGCAAAATAAGCCGTCTCTGCTCCTGTCAGTGCAGAGATGAAAAGAAGCTCCATTGCAATGACTGCCACTACGATGAGAAATGAAGTTGTATCGGCGTCGAACCGGCCGCTCCTTAATTTTCTTCCGGCCACTTTTCCTCCTGTTGATCCTGTTTATTCTGTCGGTCAGTCCCTGGTAATGCCCATGTCATTGAGGATCTTTTCCTGCAGAGCCTCCATGACCTTCGCTTCCTCTTCCTCCATGTGGTCGTAGCCGCAAAGATGAAGCATACTGTGGGCAATCAGGAATGAGAATTCCCGCAGCTCGCTGTGCCCGTACTCCGCCGCCTGCTCTTTGACCCTGGCCGTATTCAGGACGATGTCGCCGAGGACCACATATCCGTTGTCCGGATCGATGCAGTCCGCCTGCTCGCTCACGGCTAATTCAAATCCTGCCGGCTCCTCATAGGAAAGATTCGGAAAGGAAAGGACGTCGGTCACCCGGTCGATCCCTCGGTGATCCCGGTTCAGGATACGGATCGCTTCATTATCCACAAGAAGGAGGGAGATCTCCGCGTTATAGGGGAATTTCCGGTCCTTCAGGACGGCGCGGCAGACCTTTCCGGCCTGCTGTTTTACGGAAAAATCAAACCTGTCTTCTGACTCTGTTTCTGTGTACAGTGTGACTCTGCTCATAATCCTCGTATGCTTTGACGATCTTCTGCACAATGGGATGTCTTACGACATCATGGGAATCCAGTGTAATAAAGCGGATCCCTTCGATCTTTTTGCGGGAAAGGACTTTTGTCGCGACGTCAAGCCCCGACATGGAGCCGGCCGCCAGGTCCTTCTGCGTGGAATCACCCGTAATGACGGCATGGGAACCGAAGCCGAATCTTGTGAGGAACATTTTCATCTGCTCCGGCGTCGTGTTCTGCGCCTCATCCAGGATGATATAGGCATTGTCGAGCGTCCTGCCGCGCATATAGGCAAGAGGCGCGACCTCGATCAGGCCTTTCTCCATGTTGGCCTGGAATTTTTCGGCGCCCATGATCTGGTACAGGGCGTCGTAGAGAGGACGAAGGTACGGATCCACCTTGCTCTGGAGGTCGCCGGGAAGAAAGCCCAGCTTTTCCCCTGCTTCGATGGCGGGACGCGTCAGGATGATCCTTTCGACCTCCTTGTTCTGGAAGGCTGTGATCGCCATGGCCATGGCAAGGTAGGTCTTGCCGGTACCGGCAGGACCGTTCGCGAATACGATCAGGTTGTCCCGGATCGCCTCGATATACTTCTGCTGTCCGAGCGTTTTGGGTTTGACCGGCTTGCCGCTCACCGTATGGCAGATGATATCGCCATCCAGTGAGCTGAGCATATCCGGTCTTTCCTCTTCCTTCATTTCCAGCGCGTAATCCACACTGTGATCCTCGATTTCACCCCCGCTTCCGGCAAGGCCTGCGAGCTGATCGAGGATAAGGACAGCACTCCTTACCCCCGCATCATCTCCGCTGACCTTGATCGTGCCGTTTCGCGGAATGATGGAAACATGAAGGTCATCTTCGATCTTCCGGATATGACCATCATGCTTCCCGAATATTTCCCGCTGGATATCAGCGGAATAGTTGAGTTCATTTACCATGAATCTTACTGTTCTTATCCTTTAAGGTACTCGTCGATTCCCTTTGCGGCAGCTTTGCCTGCACCCATGGCAAGAATGACCGTTGCAGCGCCCGTAACGGCGTCGCCGCCTGCGAAAACGCCGGCCTTGGTCGTCATTTCGGTGCCTTCGGTTACGATGATGCCGCCGTGGCGGTTCGTCTCAAGGCCTTCCGTCGTCTGCTTGATAAGCGGGTTCGGGCTTGTGCCGAGGGACATGATGACAGCGTCGCAATCGATATGGAACTCGCTGCCGGGGATCTCAACGGGACGTCTTCTGCCGGAAGCATCAGGCTCGCCCAGCTCCATGCGGATGCAGGTGATGCCGTTGACCCAGCCGTTCTCATCCTGTGTGATCTCGATGGGATTGGTCAGAAGGTCAAAGATGATTCCTTCTTCCTTGGCATGGTGCACTTCCTCCACACGTGCGGGAAGCTCCGCTTCGGATCTTCTGTAGACGATGTGGACTTCTGCGCCAAGACGCAGAGCTGTTCTTGCAGCATCCATCGCAACGTTGCCGCCGCCGACGATGACAGCCTTCTTAGCCCGCATGATCGGTGTGGAAGAGCTCTCGTCGAAAGCGCCCATCAGGTTGCTTCTTGTCAGATATTCATTGGCGGAGAATACGCCGAGGGCCTGCTCTCCGGGAATGTGCATGAACTTGGGAAGGCCTGCGCCGGATCCTACGAAGACAGCGTCAAACCCTTCTTCCTTCATCAGTTCGTCGATGGTGGTGGAACGTCCGACGACGCAGTCGGTCTCGATCTTGACGCCGAGGGCCTTTACGTTCTCGATTTCCTTGGCAACGACCTTCTCCTTGGGAAGACGGAACTCGGGAATACCGTAGACAAGAACGCCGCCTGCCTTGTGCAGAGCTTCGAAGATCGTGACATCATAGCCCATCTTTGCAAGATCGCCTGCGCAGGTAAGGCCGGAAGGACCAGAACCGATGACGGCGACTTTCTTTCCGTTCTTCTTCTCGGTAGCCTGGGGCTTGATGCCCATTTCCTTAACGGTATCGGCAACATATCTTTCCAGCTTGCCGATGGCAACAGCCTCGCCCTTGATGCCTCTTACGCAGAGCTGCTCGCACTGGCTCTCCTGGGGACATACACGTCCGCAGACTGCCGGAAGGGCGCTGCTTTCGCTGATGACGGAGAAGGCGCCGGGGATATTGTTGTTCTTGATCTCCTGGATGAACGCAGGAATGTTGATGCTGACAGGACATCCCTGGACGCAGCGGGGATTCTTGCAGTTGAGGCATCTTGTCGCCTCTGCCATGGCCTCTTCTTCGTTATAGCCAAGACATACTTCTTCAAAATTATGAGCACGTACCTTAGGGTCCTGCTCGCGGACCGGTACTTTTTTCATCATATCAACCGTAATAGCCATATTTACCTCCCACAGTTCCCGCATCCGCCGTGATGCGTATCGCCTTCTTCCAGAGCCAGCATAAGCCTTCCTTCTTCCGTCTTATAAAGCTTGGAGCGCTGCATGGCCTGATCGAAATCGATCTTCCATCCGTCGAATTCAGGTCCGTCGACACAGGCGAACTTGACTTCGCCGCCGACCATCAGACGACATGCGCCGCACATACCGGTGCCGTCCACCATGATCGTATTCATGGAAGCGACAGTGGGGATGCCCAGTTCTTTTGTCAGCTGACATGCGAACTTCATCATGATCATGGGGCCGATGACGACGCAGTGGTCATATCTCTTGCCCTCGTCCCAGAGCTGCTGCAGGGCTACGCAGACATTTCCGTGGATACCGAAGGATCCGTCATCCGTAGCAAAATAAAGATTGCCGCAGGCTTCTGCCATTTCCTTTTCCAGGATCAGGATATCCTTGGTCCTTGCGCCCTGGATGCAGTCTGCATCCACACCGTGCTCGTGAAGCCATTTGAGCTGGTGATATACGGGAGCCGTGCCGACGCCGCCGGCGATGAAAAGGATCTTTTTCTTCTTCAGTTCTTCGATTGGTTCATAAACGAGATCAGACGGGTTTCCAAGAGGGCCGACGACATCTGCGAAACAGTCGCCTTCTTCCAGCATGGACATCTTGCTGGTCTCTGCGCCTACTACCTGGAATACGATCGTTACGATGCCGTTTTCCTTGTCGTCGTCGCATACGGTCAGAGGGATTCTTTCTCCGTCCTCACCAACGCGCACGATCAGGAACTGACCCGGCAAAGCTTTTCTGGCTACTCTCGGAGCGACGATGTCCATACGGTACACCTTGGGCCCCAAAAGCTCCTTTTTGACAATCTCGAACATGTTATTCCTCCTGTTTAAATGGGTGCTATGACATTATTATCATATAAATTAACCGTGCCATTTAACTGGTTAACGGCAAATTTACGTCCTGTGGGGGCGGTATTTCCCGCCTGGTCGGTCAGGTACTCTTCGAAAATATAGAAATCTCCGTAGCTGCCGATCGACTGTGTCGCGGTGCAGGCATAGCTGAAACGCGCGATGCCGCCGCCGATGGTACCGTCAGGCGCGATGGTCTCGCCTCTCTTGGTCAGGGCTGCGATGATCCTCGCCGCCGCATCCTCCTGGCTGATCTTCTCTGCCTTTCTGGTACTGTACGTGTATTCTCCGCCTGCGATCTCTCCGGCGACGCCGTTTTTGGAGATCACGGCAAAGCGGTAAGTGGCCGTTCCCTCCGGAAGCGGGATGGGCCCTGTGTATTCTTCGGAATCGGCAGTCGGATCCGAACCGTCGGTCGTATACCGGATCGTCTCATTCTCCCCGAGCTCCGCCTTCACCCCGATCTCCACGGGATGATCGTAAAAGCCGGGTTTCAGTAAAAGCTCCGGTTTTGCCGGAATCTGTTCTCCGATCACGTACGTGCCGGTGACGGGCTCGCTCGCAGCACCGAAATGGTTCACGAAAACGGCGCTGATGGTATATTCCCCGTCCCTGAGCGGGATCGGTTTGTTGTAAAGAATGGAGCCGGTATCCGGAACGCTTCCGTCCATCGTATAGAAGATCGTGCCGATCCCCTGGCAGGTCAGGGCAAGATTCAGGACGTCCGCATATTCGCCGGGCGTGTTGGAGAATTCCGGTTCATACACCAGGTATTCACTGAAGGCCTGGCGGACCGAAGCATCCTTTTCGTCTGCGATCGCCGCGGCAATTATATCATATTCCCCCTGTTCGGAATATACAGAGACCAGATTGCGGTAGGCACTGATGACATCATCCTTTGACGGCGCCTTTGCAATGATGCTCTCCGAAATATCCAGGGAGGCACGGTATTCACCGGCTTTTCGCAAATATTCAGCTTTTTTGAGCAGGAGCTGCGTATCAGGCTCTTCCTGGAGGTCGATCGCTTTCTGGATCTCCTCTGCGGCATCGAGGAACTTATTCTCCTCCGCAAAGGCGTAGGCGTTCCCGACAAAGGCCGACTCGGTCATGGGTCCTTCCCTTCGGAGGAACCGGAACCAGACCGTCATCAGGACCACGGCGAGCGCAAAACCGATAAAGATCAGTGCGGCCCGTCTTTTGAACCGCTGGATCTCCTGGTGACGCCGAAGTCTTCTTTCTTCCCGCTTTTCTTCTCTGTCCAGCTGGCCGGCGATGCCGCTTAAGGTCTCCGAGATCCTCTGTTCGATCTGCGAGTCATAGGTCGGGACCACACGGATGTCGGCAAAGCATTTTTCGCAGAAAAGAGAGCCTTCCGGAATGTCTGCTCCGCACCTGGGACATTTCATACAGTTTTACCTCTATCTTACTGATTGAGGGCAATAGCGTCCACACAGTTCTTCATGAGCATGGCCACCGTCATGGGGCCGACGCCTCCGGGGACCGGTGTGATCGCTCCGGCGATCGGGAAAACATCCTCATAATCCACGTCGCCGCACAGTTTCCCGTTCTCGTCGCGGTTCATGCCGCAGTCGATGACGACAGCACCGGGCTTTACATAGTCCCGTGTGAACATCTTCGCCTTTCCGACCGCTGTGATCAGGATATCCGCTCTTCTTGCAACGGCAGGCAGGTCTTTTGTACGGGAATGGGCGATCGTGACCGTTGCGTTCTCCCGGAGCATCAGCATACCCATGGGCTTTCCGACGATATTGCTTCTTCCAACGATCACGCATTCCCTGCCTTCTGCATTGATCCCGCTTCTTTTCAGAAGCTCGATGATGCCGGCCGGCGTGCAGGAGCGGAACCCGTCAATGCCGATGGAAAGTGCGCCGACATTCTGCGGATGGAAGCCGTCCACATCCTTGTAAGGGGAAATGGCACGAAGGACTCTGTCCGCATCGATATGCTTCGGCAGGGGAAGCTGCACCAGGATCCCGTTGACGGCAGGATCCTCATTCAGCTGCTTTACCACATCCAGCAGCGCTTCCTCGGTGGTCTCCTCCGGAAGGTCGATGGAGCGGGAAACGATCCCGCAGTATTCGCAGGATTTTTTCTTGTTCCTCACATACACGGCGCTGGCGGGATCATTGCCCACAAGGACAACGGCCAGCGTGACGGTCACGCCTTTTTCCTTCAGGGCCGCGACCTGTTCCTTTACTTCGTCTTTGATCTCTCCCGAGATCTTCTTGCCGTCGATAATATTCGTCATATCAGAGATTCTCCTCCACATACTGTTCGAATTCCAGCGGTGTCATCAGGATGCGGCGGGACTTGGTCCCTTCCGCTTCTCCGACAACGCCGGCGTCACAGAGCTGGTCCATGATGCGGGCGGCACGGTTGAAACCGATCCGGAATCTTCTCTGGAGCAGACCGATGGAAGCGGAATTCTTTTCTATGATAAAGCTTCCGGCATCTGCAAACAACTCATCGATGTCAGACCCCTGGCCCTGGCCGGAAAGGTCATCCGCCTCTCCTGTTCCGCCGCCGGCAAGGGAATCGATCTTCTTCTGTACTTCGTTCGTATCGTTTCCGACCGGATTGTTAGCGATGAGGAAGTCAACGACAGCGGAAACTTCTTCATCCGAGACAAAGGCGCCCTGGATACGGGAGGGCTTTGGCAGGCTCTGGGGAAAGAACAGCATATCGCCCTTTCCGAGGAGCTTTTCTGCACCGACTCTGTCGAGGATCGTACGGCTGTCCGTTCCGGATGTAACGGCAAACGCGATACGGGACGGCATATTGGCCTTGATGAGGCCCGTAATGACATCCACGGAAGGACGCTGGGTCGCGATGATCAGGTGGATGCCGGCTGCTCTTGCCAGCTGTGCCAGACGGCAGATCGCCGTTTCCACATCGCTCTTTGCCACCATCATAAGGTCGGCCAGCTCGTCCACGATCACGACAAGCTGCGGGATCATCTTCATATCCGTCTCTTCGCCGGCATCGAGCTTGCTCTTTACCAGCGCGTTGTAGCCCTTGAGGTCACGCACATGCGCCTGGGCGAATTTCTCGAAACGGTTCAGCATCTCCTGGACGGCCCAGTTCAGTGCCGCTGCCGCCTTCTGGGGATCGGTGACGACCGGAATCATCAGGTGCGGGATGCCGTTATAGACCGAAAGCTCAACGACCTTGGGATCGATCATGATCAGCCGTACATCCTCCGGGGAGGCATGATACAGGATACTCATGATGATCGTATTGATGCATACGGATTTACCGGAACCGGTCGCACCGGCGATCAGGACGTGGGGCATCTTTGCGATGTCCGTCACGACTGCCTGGCCGGCAATGTCCTTACCGACGGCAAAAGCCAGCTTGCTCTTGTGGCTTCGGAAGGCTTCCGTATCGAGGATATCGTGCAGGGCGACCATGGAAGTGATCTTGTTGGGCACTTCAATACCGATGGCGGATTTGCCCGGTATGGGCGCTTCTATACGGATATCCGTTGCGGCCAGCGCGAGCTTGATATCATCGCTCAGGTTGACGATCCGGCTTACCTTGACGCCCTGTTCGGGCTGCATTTCATATCTCGTGACCGCAGGGCCCTGCGAAATATTGGTGATCCGGATGTTGACGCCGAAGGTCTTCAGCGTATTCTGCAGAGTGGCCGCCGTTTCACGCAGCTCTTCGTCCGATCCGGAATGGGAGCTGTGGGAGCCTTCTTTCAAAAGGGAAAGCGGCGGATATACATAAGGACGCTTCTCCGGCCTGGGAGGTGCGGGCATTACCGCTGCCGGCCTTACATCTTTCGAAGGAGCGTAAGCATCGTGCTCCCCGGAGCTCTCCAGCAGATCCTTTCCTTCTTCCGTAACGGTGGTCAGGGGACCTTCCTGCTTCTCCCGTACGATCTCAACATCGACCGTATCCGCAGCTGCAGATGAAGCCGCCGGCTCATCCGGGAATACTTCGTCCGAAGGCACTTCGTCGCTGAACTTTTCTTCGGGAATGACCTCGTCGGGAAGCACAGGATCGGGAATGATCTCATCGGGGAGCTTCTCATCCGGCAGTATTTCGTCGTGCAGCTTCTCATCGGGAAGCTTTTCATCCGGAAGCTTCTCATCCGGCAACACTTCATCGGGAAGCTTTTCATCCGGCAGAGTTTCATCGGGAAGCTTCTCGTCCGGCAGTACTTCATCGGG
>CAMNCY010000025.1 GCA_946534785.1 uncultured Lachnospiraceae bacterium
CCTGGACACCCTGATTAAGAGTCAGGTGCTCTACCAGCTGAGCTAGAAGCGCATGTTATAAAATTTTCAAAACCGAAGTTTTTGACCTCGTCATTTGTGACGCAAGTGTTATTATAGTATACGGCTTTTTATTTGGCAAGAAAAAAAATAGCCAGTTTTTTCGGCTGACACTTTACTTTTTTATGGAGATTTGACATATGATCTTTGACACGCATGCGCATTATGATGATGAGGCGTTTGACGGGGACCGGGAGCTTCTTCTGGCATCGCTCCCCGAAAAGGGGATCGGACGGGTGACGGAGGTATCGTCGGACCTTGCCAGTATTCAGAAGGTAAAGGACCTTGCGGAGCGTTTCGCCCATGTCTATGCGGCATACGGGATACACCCCACGGAATGTGCGCCCATGAACGAAGAACACCTGGCAAAGATCCGGGAGCTTCTTCTTACGGATCCCAAGGCGGTTGCGGTCGGGGAGATCGGACTGGATTATTACTGGGACGAGCCGGAGCGCGAGCTTCAGAAGCACTGGTTCCGGGAGCAGCTCCTTCTTGCGCAGGAAGTGGACCGGCCGGTCATCATACATTCCCGGGAAGCGGCGGCCGATACCTATGATATTATGAAAGAAATGCATGCGGAAAAAACGGGCGGCGTCGTGCACTGCTTCTCCTACAGCAGGGAGAT
Organism: uncultured Lachnospiraceae bacterium; assembly: GCA_946534785.1. Lineage (GTDB taxonomy): Bacteria > Bacillota > Clostridia > Lachnospirales > Lachnospiraceae > CAG-791. Next base: position 683 of record CAMNCY010000025.1, read on the forward strand.
GGCGGAGGCCTTCATCCGGATGGGATTCTACATCGGGATCGGCGGCGTCCTCACTTATAAAAACGCAAGAAAGCTGGTGGAAGTGGCAGAGGCCGTCCCGATGGACCGGATCGTGCTGGAAACGGACTGCCCGTATCTTTCGCCTGTGCCGTACCGGGGCAAGAGGAACAGCTCCCTGAACCTCCCCCTTGTCGTTCAGAAGCTTGCCGACATCCGCGGGATCACGGCGGACGAGGTCATCGGGATCACAGAAGAAAACGCCCTTCGGCTGTACCGCCTGGCATAGGGCCGCAGGGAAAAGGAGCTCAACATATTATGAAAGAACTGCTGACGGATCCGGGAACAACAAGATACATCCTGGAAAAATACGGTATCCGCGCCAAGAAGAAATACGGACAGAATTTCCTCATCGACGCCGGCGTCGTGGAAGGCATCGTGGAAGCGGCCGGCATAGGAGAGGACGACTGTGTCCTTGAGATCGGTCCGGGTATCGGCACCATGACGCAGCTCCTTGCGCAGTCGGCAGGGCGCGTCGTTGCGGTCGAGGTGGACCGGTCGCTGGAACCTGTGCTGGAGGAGACGGTGGGAGACCTGCCGAATGTGACAGTACTGTTTCAGGATATCCTCAAGACCGATCTTACCGAAGTCATGAAAGAATACAATGAAGGACGGCCCATGAAGTGCGTCGCCAATCTTCCCTACTACATCACGACCCCGGTCATCATGGAACTCCTGAAGGAAAAGGGATGTTTTGAGAGTATTACCGTCATGATCCAGAAAGAGGTCGCCGAGAGGATCTGTGCCGGGGAGACCGATAAGGAATACGGCGCGATCTCGCTGGCAGTGCAGTATTATGCTTCTCCGAAGATCACGCGGGACGTTCCTCCGTCCTGCTTTATCCCCCGTCCGGGCGTTTACAGCAGCGTGCTTACGATGCAGGCCTATGAGACGCCGCCGGTGGATGCGGAGGAGGAGCTGATGTTCGCCCTGATCCGCGCGGCCTTCAACCAGCGGCGCAAAACGCTGGTCAACGCGCTTTCCCACGGGCTTGCCTTCAAAGGAATGACCATCAGCAAGGAGGATGCGGCAAAGGCTCTGGACGCCATGGGACTGCCCCGGGATATCCGCGGCGAAAAGCTTTCCCTGGAGCAGTTCGCGGGACTTTCAAAGTTGATGAAACAGTAGGAGTATGCTAAACTTTAGTTTGATTTATTATTGGGATATTGGGCGATCCTGCACAGCCCGGCGGGATCGGGAGCCCTGTTGAAAAGATGAGGTAGGAAGCGTTGGATAAATATGAATTTAATCTGAGCCTTAAAGAGATCAAGAGATTAGTCGCGGCGCGGCGCTTTCCGGAAGCGGCGGATATCGCGGATACCATCGACTGGAACCGCGTCAGGACACCGGAAACACTTTGCCTGGTCAGCGATATTTACAAATATATCAAAGAGTGCGAGAAGAGCCGTGAGATCCTGATGCTGGCGAATGCACGCCGGCCCGGAGATCCGAACATCATTTATTCTCTGTGCGAGCTGACGATCTATCTTTACGGCCAGAACAGCCTGCAGAGCGACCTTGCGCTCGCACTGCAGCTTCTGACGGAATACCAGAACATGGAGCCGTCCAATCCGAAGCGGCTGATCCTGCAGTATAAGATGTACCAGGTATCGCCCGTCAGCAATGCCGAGAAGATCTCTGTCCTGGAACAGCTGGCGGATGAAGCATATTCGGCAAAATGGGCCTACGAACTGGCAGAGCTGTACCATGAGGCGGGCCAGGACGATAAGGCGGCTGCCGAATGCAGGAACATCATGCGCAATTTTGACGGCCGTTATGCGGATGCGGCGGCAGATCTCCTGACAGAACTGCCCGAGCCGGAGCCGGTCGTAAAGGAAGAGGTCAGAGAAGAGGAAGAAGATACCTCTGACTACACAAAGAGGATCCCGGACAAAGAAGAGGACGGGGAACACGCCGGGGACGAAAAGGAAGAGGACGCGGAGCCGGAAAAGGCGGAGGAAGAGCCTGCAGCTGACGAAAGCCCCGAGCCGGAAGAAGCACAGCAGGAAGAAGTGAAGGAAGAAAAGGCCGCAGAAGAGAGCGCCGAAGAGTCTGTTCACGAAGCGGATCTTCCGATCACGACACCGGATGAACAGGAAGGAAAGGACAGTGTAGAAAAGACCATCGCAAAGAGCATGGAACGGATCTACGACCGTCCTTATGATGCGCACCTTGCACAGGAGACCAGCGGACAGTACGCCATGGTCATGGAAGAGGAAAAGCCCGAGGAGACGCAGGTCGAAGGCCAGCTTTCCATCGGCGAGGTCATGGATGAGTGGGAGAAGATCCGCAGGGGCATCACCCGCGCCAATGACGAGAAGCGTGCGCAGCGTATCCTGGAGGATACGGGACCGATCCTGGAGGACTTTGACAAGACCGCACAGCACGGCCTTCTGGAAGATATCGAGAGAGGCACGGACAGGAGCCGCAGGGCAGTCCGCAGCGGCTACAGGGATTATGTAAGATATGAAGCGGAAGAGGACGATGATGCGGCTACCCGCCGCTGGGATCCCCATTCGGTCAGAAGGGCGGTCAGCCATTCCGCGGCAGACAGATACGATGATTACGTAAACGATCCCTACGAGAGAAGACGTGCTTCCCGTGAGGAAGAAGAACGGATCGCAGCGGAAGAAGCCAGAAGAAAAGAAGAGCAGGCCGCGGCGGAAGAAGCCAGGATGGCCGAGATAAAGCGCCGTGCGGTTGAAGAAGCCAGAAAGGCCGAAGAAGAGCGCCGTGCGGCAGAAGAAGCCAGAAAGGCCGAAGAAGCACGCCTTGCGGAAGAGGCAAGAAGAGCCGAGGAAGAGCGCCTTGCGGAAGAAGCAAGAAGAGCCGAGGAAGAGCGTCTTGCCGAGGAAGCAAGAAGGGCTGAGGAAGCCCGCCTTGCGGAAGAAGCAAGAAGAGCCGAGGAGCAGCGTCTTGCAGAGGAAGCCGCAGCCAGGGAACGGAGCCGTATCGCAGCCGAGGAAGCGGCAAGAGAAAGAGCCCGCCGCGCGGCCGAGGAAGCAAGAAGAGCCGAAGAAGAGCGTCTTGCCGCCGAAGAAGCGAGAAAGGCTGAGGAAGCGCGTCTTGCAGAGGAAGCCAGAAAGGCGGAAGAAGCACGTCTTGCGGCAGAAGCAAGAAGAGCCGAGGAAGAGCGCATAGCGGCAGAAGAAGCCAGAAAGGCCGAAGAAGCACGTATTGCTGCGGAAGCGGTCACAGACCTTTCGGAAGCAGAGCTTCCTGTCTTCGGAGAAGAGGAAGAGCCCGCACAAGAGGAGCGCCCGGCGGAAAGAATCGCCGCAGCACCTGCGGAAGAAGTTGAAATTCCCGCTTCTCCTGCAGAGGAGCCCGTTGAAGTACCGGCAGCAGAGCCTGTAAAAGAAGCGGAAGCAGCAGCGGATGAGGCGGCAGCAGAGCCTGCGGCATCCGAACGCACGGTAAGAGATGAAACCGGCAAGGTCAGCACCCATGCCCTCAGCAAAGAGGATCTGCGGCTGTTCGGTCCTTTCAGCAGAGTAAAGGAGAACCGCCAGCAGCTGGCAGCGGCCCTTGACAAGATCAGCCTTGCATCCTATACGGGCAACCTTGTCATCACCGGCAACGAACAGACGGCGCAGAGAGTTGCGACCGGCGTTCTTGAGATCATCAAGAAGAGCGATGCCAACTTCAGCGGAAAGGTGGCAAAGGCAAGCGCGGAGTCCCTTAACAAGAGGAGCGCGGAGCAGATCTCTTCCACCATGGAAAGATTTGAGAATGGCGCCATGGTCATCAGCCAGGCGGCATCCTTATCCGACGATGCCGTTGCGGCCCTGTACAAAGAACTTGAGATGCGTGAGCACGGCCTGATCGTGATCCTGACGGATGCCCGCACTTCCATGGATCAGTTCCTGGCTGCCCATGCAAAGCAGACGGAAAGCTTTAACGCGAGGATCGACATCAAGCCTCTTACGGATAAGGCACTCATCCAGTATGCCAAGGATTACGCGAACAACAGCGGGTATTCCCTGGATGAATTCGCCGAGATGGCGCTTCGCGCAAGGATCGCGGCACTCCAGACACCCAAGCATCACGTGACGCTCAAGGAAGTCCGCGACATGGTCGATGAGGCGATCGCAAGAGCATCCAGAAAGACACCGAATGCTCTTCTGGGAAGACTCACCGGCAAGCGTTACGACGAGGAAGACAGGATCATCCTTCATGAGAAGGACTTCACCAATTAAGAACTGATCGGCACATCGGGGGGCATTACAGATCGGGGGAAAGGCAAAGATTATGAAAGAACAGAACAGAGTGTTTATTTCGGAAGATGACTGCTATCTTTTCGGACAGGGAACACATTATGATATCTATAAAAAGCTGGGGGCGCATCCTTCGGAAGAGGACGGCACAAGAGGCATGCATTTCGGTGTATGGGCGCCCAATGCGGCAGCTGTCCATGTGGTCGGCACATTCAACGGATGGAATGAAGACCAGTACGGCATGACAAAGGTCAACGACGGCGGTATCTGGGAACTGTTCATTCCGGGCATTGGCACGGGAGAGCTTTACAAATACCTGATCACAACGCCGGAAGGCGAGAAGATCTACAAGGCGGATCCTTTTGCGAACAGCGCGGAGCTCCGCCCCGGCACCGCATCCGTAACGGCGGATATTTCCGGTTTCCGCTGGACCGACGGCAAATGGATGAAGGGCAGGGATGACAGGAATTACTTCCGGGATCCCATCGCGATCTATGAATGCCATATCGGTTCCTGGATGAAACATCCCGACGGCGGGGACGGCTTCTATAATTACCGTGAGTTCGCGGACAGGATCGTCTCCTATCTGAAGGAAATGAAATTCACCCATATCGAGCTGATGGGGATCCTGGAGCATCCCTTTGACGGCTCCTGGGGATATCAGGTGACAGGATACTATGCGCCCACTTCCCGCTACGGGAAGCCGGAAGACTTCATGTATCTTGTCAATACCCTTCACCGGCACAACATCGGCGTGATCCTGGACTGGGTACCGGCACACTTCTGCCCGGACGCCCACGGCCTTGCCCGCTTTGACGGCCAGTGCATCTTCGAAGATCCGGATCCGAGGAGAGGCGAGCACCCGGACTGGGGCACCAAGATCTTCAATCTCGGAAAGCCGGAGGTCAAGAATTTCCTGATCGCCAACGTGCTTTACTGGCTCCGCGAGTTCCATGTGGACGGTATCCGCGTGGACGCCGTCGCTTCCATGCTGTATCTGGATTACGGCAAGAAGGACGGACAGTGGCTCCCCAATATCTACGGCGGGAACAAGAACCTGGAAGCCATCGAATTCTTCAAGCATATGAATTCCGTGGTCAGGGGCACATATCCCGGCTTTATCACCATTGCGGAGGAATCCACCGCATGGCCGAAGGTCACGGGCAAGGTGGAGGAAGACGGACTCGGCTTCTCCTTCAAATGGAACATGGGCTGGATGCATGACTTCTGCGAATATATGAAGCTGGATCCCGTCATGCGCAGCGGCTCCCACTATTCCATGACCTTTGCCATGAGCTACAACAGCGCGGAGAACTACATCCTCCCGCTTTCCCATGACGAGGTCGTACACCTGAAGTGCTCCATGGTCGAGAAGATGCCCGGCTATGAAGTGGACAAATATGCGAACCTCCGCGTCGGCTACACCTTCATGATGGGCCACGCCGGAAAGAAGCTCCTTTTCATGGGCCAGGAATTTGCCCAGGAAAGAGAGTGGAGCGAAGCAAGGGAACTGGACTGGTTCCTTCTGCAGAACAAGCTCAACAGCGGAATGCAGAAGTATTTTGCCGAGCTGCTGAAGATCTACAGAAAATATCCCTGCATGTATGAGCTGGACAATGACTGGTCCGGCTTTGAATGGATCAACGCCGACGACAAGGACAGAAGCATCTACAGCTTCATCCGCAAGCCGGAAGGCGAAGGGAAGAAGCTCCTGTTCATCCTGAACATGACGCCTGTGGAATACAAGGATTACCGTATCGGCGTGCCGGAACTCAAATCCTATAAGCTCCTGCTCAACAGTGCCCTGGAAGAGTTCGGCGGAACGGTATATACGGATGTTCCCGCAAGGATCAAAGCGGTAAAGGGAGACTGTGATTACAAGCCGCAGTACCTGGAATTCAACCTTCCGGCATACGGAGCGCTGATCTTTGAATACTGAAACAGCGGACCCCGCCGGATCACCGTGTGAAAGAGAGGAATGCCATGCAGATCCATGAATCAGCAGAAGATTATCTTGAGACGATCCTGATGCTCCAGGAAAGGAACGGAAATGTAAGATCCATCGATATCGTCAATGAGATGAATTTTTCCAAGCCCAGTATCAGCATCGCCATGAAGAAGCTGCGGGAGAACGGCTATATCGAGATGGACAACAACGGTTACATAACGCTCCTTACGCGCGGCCGTGAGATCGCGGAGCGTATTTATGCCCGTCACAGGCTGCTCCAGAAGGTGCTGATGGCAATCGGTGTCGATCCCGAGACGGCGGAGGATGAAGGCTGCAAGATCGAGCACTGCATCAACGAAGATACCTATGAAAAACTGCTGCGCTACTATGAAGCGCATATGAAATGATCATCAAGGAAAGGAAAATGCGCACAGCATGACAGAAACAAAGCTGTTAGATGGAAAGACGATACTGATCACCGGCGGGACAGGGTCCTTCGGCAAATGCTTCACCAGATATATCCTGGCGAACTATAAGCCGCGGAAGATCATTATCTATTCAAGAGACGAATACAAACAGTTCGTCATGGCCAATGAATCCCCGTTCAAGGAGAACGCGGCGCAGATGCGCTTCTTCATCGGCGACGTCAGGGATAAGGAGAGGCTCCTGCGGGCCATGGAGGGCGTGGACTATGTCGTTCATGCCGCTGCTCTCAAGCAGGTCCCGGCCTGTGAATACAACCCGGCAGAGGCGATCAAGACCAATGTGCACGGCGCCATGAACGTCATCGACGCTTCCCTGGACAAGGGCGTGAAGAAGGTGGTGGCCCTTTCCACAGACAAGGCAGTCAACCCGGTCAATCTCTACGGCGGTACCAAGCTGGTCTCCGACAAGCTCTTCATTGCCGCCAATGCCTATGCGGGCAGCAAGGATATCAACTTCTCCATTGTGCGTTACGGAAATGTTGCCGGAAGCCGGGGATCCGTCATTCCCTTCTTCCGCGAACTGATCGCCAGGGGAGAGACAACGCTTCCCATTACCGATTACCGGATGACAAGATTCTGGATCAGCCTTGACCAGGGCGTCCAGCTGGTCGTCAAGGCACTGGAAGAGGCAAAGGGCGGTGAGACCTTCATCAGCAAGATCCCTTCCTTCTATGTAAAGGATCTGGCAGAGGCGCTCCTTCCCGGCTGCAAGACGGTCGAGACCGGGATCCGTCCCGGCGAGAAGCTTCATGAAGTCATGGTAACGGCGGAAGATGCGCCCAATACCAGGGAATTCGAGAAGAATTATATTATTTACCCGCAGATCACGTTCAATACCAGACAGACGCCGGACCCGACCGGTATACCGGTAGAAGAGGGATTTGTCTACTCCTCCGGAAACAATAAGGAATGGCTCAGCGTGGAACAGATCAGGGAATTACTCAAAACCGTAGAAGAACATTGATGTACCGTGCCGGCAGTGAGGATCGGAGGATCCGCAGCTGCCGGCATTGCGTGATAAAGAAACAGGATAAGGCAGGAAAAATATGACAAAGACGGTAAAGGAAATGCCGGCGATCCTCGGAGGAGAACCCGTCCGGGACACCAGGCTTTATTATTCTCACCAGGATATAAATGAAGATGATATCCGCGCGGTCGTGGATGTGCTGAAAAGCGATTATCTGACAACAGGGCCCCATATCGCAAGTGCGGAGAAAAAGCTCTGCGAGGTGACGGGCGCAAAGTACGCCGTACTGTGCAGCAACGGAACGGCGGCGCTCCACATTGCCTGCATGGCGGCGGGAATCGGAAAGGGAGATGAGGTCATCACGACGCCCATCACCTTTGCGGCATCTGCAAACTGCGCCCTGTATGTGGGCGCGACCCCGGTCTTCGCGGATATCGACAGAAATACCTGGAACCTGGATCCGGAATCGGTAAGGGCCCATATCACGGACAGGACAAAGGCATTTGTGGCCGTGGATTTCGGCGGACAGTCCGTGGATGAGGATGCTTTTCTGGCAATCCGGGACGAATACGGCCTCGTCTATATCGAGGACGGCGCCCATGTGATCGGTACTTCCTACAAAGGAAAGCCCAACGGAAGCTTTGCGGATATGACGACGCTTTCCTTCCACGCCGTCAAGACGATCACCGGCGGAGAAGGCGGCGCGGTACTGACAGACAATGAAGAGTATTATAAAAAGCTCCTTCTTTACAGGACCCACGGCATCACCCGGGATCCTTCGATGATGGAGCATGAACCGGACGGCCCCTGGTACTATGAGCAGGTGGATCTTGCACCCAACTACCGCATCACGGACATGCAGGCGGCCCTGATCGAAAGCCAGCTGAACCGGCTTCCTGAATTTGCCGCAAGAAAGAAGGAGATCGTGCGCCGCTATGACGAGGCCTTCGGGAAGCTTGAAGGCATCATCCTGCAGAAGGAGACGGAAGGATCCGATACGGTGCGCCATCTTTACATCCTCCGGATCGACAAAGAGCATCTTTCCCTGGACAGGCTCGGCCTTTACAGAGCGCTGGAAAAGGAAAACATCATCTGCAACGTGCACTATATCCCGGTCTATTACTTCCCGCATTATGAACGGCTGGGCTATCGGAAGGGACTCTGCCCGGAGGCGGAAAGTCTTTATGACGAGATGCTGACGATCCCGCTGTATGCCGGCATGAGCGATAAAGATGTGGAGGATGTCATCCGGGCCGTCACAAAGATCGTGACCTGGTACAGAAAATGAAGCTCAGTATCATAGTGCCTGTCTACAATATGGAGGCGGGCGATAAACTGAAATACTGCATGGATTCCCTGGTGGGCCAGACCCTGGAGGACTATGAGATCCTGGCCGTGGATGACTGTTCTTCGGACGGATCCTACGGGATCCTGGAGGAATACGCAAGGACATTCCCGGATAAGGTAAAGGCATTCCGGAATGACCGGAACCGTCATCAGGGCGGTGCGAAGAATGTAGGCCTTGCCCATGCCGCGGGCGAGTGGATCGGCTTTATCGACGCCGATGACTGGGTCGTTCCGGATTATTATGAACGGCTGATCGGAAAAGCAGAAGAGACCGGCGCCGACTGTGTCGGCACGGATTACAGTCTTGTCTATGAGCACACGATGACGCCGGGGCAGCAGGTGCATAATAACCGGCCGGAGCAGGCGGGGGTCCTGGACGAGGAAAAATACCGGTCCCTTATGCTGGATTTCGGGTCGCTCTGCGTGAAGATCTACCGCCGGGAGATCATTCTCGACTGTCCTTCGCGTTTTCCGGAGGATATCTTCTACGAGGACAACGCGCTGGCGAAGACCTGGATCAGCCGGATGAAGCATTTCGAGTATATTCCCGAGCCGCTGTATTACTATTATCAGCATGATGCCTCCACGGTCCATACGATCACGAAAAGAAGGCTGGAAGATCGTATGGAAAGCGGAAGACTTATGCTTGCAGAAGCAAGACAATACGGTTATTATGAGAAATACCTGCCGGAACTTGAGTATTCTTTCACGGTCCTTTTTTACAAGAACACCCTTTTTTCCGCCATGCAGGCGATGAAGGAGAAGGGCTGCTATCCGTTCGTAACGGAGCTTGCCCGAAGGATGAAGACCGTGTTCCCGGAATTTCAGAAGAACCGGTACTATTTGGACAGGACAGATGCGGAAGAGAAGAAACTGATCGCCATGCAGATGGAATCGCCGCTTAAATTCTATATATATTACCGGCTCCTTTGGGCATACCGGGATCTTCGTTCCGCACTGAAATGAAAAAGGCAGTAAAAGGTAGGGCATTCATTTAAGAGGAGATGAAGAATGAAAACAGATATCGAAATAGCACAGGAAGCAAAAAAAGACCTGATAAAGGACATTGCGGGATCCTGCGGTATTCCGGAGGATGCGCTGGAATTATACGGCAAGTATAAGGCAAAGCTTTCCGAGGATTTCCTGAACGGCCTGAAGGATAAGAAAGACGGAAAACTCGTTCTGGTAACGGCGATCAATCCCACGCCTGCGGGTGAAGGCAAGACAACGATCAGTATCGGGCTTGCGGATGCCATGCACCGTCTCGGGAAGAACGTCATGCTGGCATTAAGAGAGCCCTCTCTGGGACCCTGCTTCGGCGTCAAGGGCGGCGCTGCCGGCGGCGGATATGCACAGGTCGTACCGATGGAGGACATCAACCTGCATCTGACCGGTGATTTCCATGCGATCACGACGGCCAACAACCTTCTGGCTGCGGCGATCGACAATCACCTTCATTTCGGCAACGCACTCCGGATCGACCCCACCAGGATCGTATGGAAGCGCTGCATGGACATGAACGACAGGGCACTCCGCAATATCACGGTAGGCCTCGGCGGAAAGTCCAACGGTCCTGTAAGAGAGGATCATTTCGTTATTACGGCTGCTTCCGAGATCATGGCGATCCTCTGTCTTGCGGATGACATGGAAGATCTTCGCGTAAGGCTCGGCAGGATCGTAGTCGGTTATGACTATGACGGCAAGCCGGTCCGCGCGGAGCAGCTGAACGTTGTCGGCGCGATGTGCGCTGTCCTGAAGGATGCGCTGCAGCCGAACCTTCTGCAGACGATCGAACACACACCGGCCCTTGTGCACGGCGGCCCCTTCGCCAACATCGCCCACGGATGCAACTCCGTAAGAGCGACCCGCGCAGCCCTGAAGCTTTCGGATTATACGATCACGGAAGCCGGCTTCGGCGCAGACCTCGGTGCGGAGAAGTTCCTGGATATCAAGTGCCGCATGGCAGGCCTTAAGCCCGATGCGATCGTCATCGTTGCCAGCATCCAGGCCCTGAAGTACAACGGCGGCGTTGCAAAGGCTGACCTTAAGACACCCAATGTCGAAGCGCTGAAAAAGGGTATCGTGAACCTGGAAAAGCACATCGAGAACATTAAGGAATTCGGTGTTCCCGCGATCATCGCGCTCAATTCCTTCATTACCGATACAGATGAAGAATCCGCATTCGTGGAAGCTTTCTGCAAAGAGCGCGGCTGCGAATTCTCCAAGGCGACGGTATGGGCGAACGGCGGCGCCGGCGGAGAAGACCTGGCAGAAAAGGTCCTTGCCACGATCGAGAACAAGCCTACCCAGTATCATCCGATCTATGAGCTGGGAAGCACACTGGAAGAAAAGATCGAAAAGATCGCGACCACGATCTACGGTGCGGACGGGATCGAGCTCCTTCCGGCAGCCAGAAAGTCCCTTAAGACGCTGCAGGAGCAGGGCTTCGGAGAGCTTCCCATCTGTGTTGCCAAGACGCAGTATTCCCTTTCCGACGACCAGCATAAGCTGGGACGCCCCGTGAACTACAAACTGACCGTCCGGGATGCTTATATTTCCGCAGGCGCCGGCTTTGTCGTCGTACTGACCGGTGATATCATCCAGATGCCCGGTCTTCCGAGAGTGCCGGCTGCAGAGAGGATCGACATCAATGAGGATGGTCTGATCACCGGACTGTTCTGATAAAGGCCCGGGGCTCCGGCCTCATAGAGAGAGATATGGTCATGCCGGCAGCACGGGAGTTCCTCCCGCAGCTGCCGGCATGGTTTTGACTATCTGCAGCGGCCGGCGATGCGCCGGCCTGCCCGCAGAGCATGCAGGAGAATTGCGAATCCATGACGCATGATCTCACACAGGGACGGCTTTTTCCCATTCTTGTCAAATTCACGATACCGCTTCTTATCGGAAATATCCTCCAGCTTACTTATAATGCGGTGGACAGCATCATTGTCGGCCGGCATGTCGGTTCCGTCGCGCTGGCCGCTGTCGGGACCAGCAATCCCATGATGACGCTGATCATCATGTTCGTGCAGGGGATCAGCATCGGTGCGGGGATCCTGATCGGCATGCTCTACGGAGCGCATGAATATGAAAAACTGCGCCGCCAGATCAGCACGGCCATGATCTCCGGCAGCGTCTTTTCCGCTGTGATCGCACTGGCCGTCATCGCATGTGCGGAACATCTTTTCCGGATCCTGAAGGTGGATGAGGTGATCATTCCGTCGGCCTGCCTGTATCTGAGGATCATTGCCTGCGGTCTGATTTTCAATTTTATCTACAATTTCCTTGCCAGCACCCTGCGGGCGCTCGGAGATTCCAGGTCACCTCTGTATTTTCTGGGGATCAGCTCGGTGATCAACGTGATCGGCGACCTGTTCTTTGTCCTCTGCTTAAACGGAGGGATCATGGGATGCGCTGTCAGCACGGTCCTGAGCGAAGCTCTGAGCTGTCTTCTCTGCTGGCTGTATATCAAAAAGAAGATCCCGCTCCTGGATATGGGGAAGGAATGGCTCATATTCGAACCGGCCATGCTGAAGAAGACGCTCCAGTACGGCTTTGTCAGCGCCATCCAGCAGTCAACGGTCCAGATGGGCATCGTCGGCGTGCAGGGACTGGTCAATTCCCTCGGCGTTACGGCAACGGCGGCTTTCTCTGCGGCGAACCGGATCGATGATTACGCCCTGATCCCCGGGAGGAACATGGCGAATGCCATGACATCCGTCATGGCCCAGAACATGGGAGCCGGGAAAAAGAAGAGGGTCATGGATACCTTCCGGATCGGGATCCTCATGGAACTGAGTTTCGGCCTTCTGGCCGGGATCCTTCTGCTTGTGGTATCACGGCCCGTTATGGGACTCTTCACCGGCGAGACACCTGTCATTGAAGAAGGCATGACTTATTTAAAGCTCATAGCGCTGATGTATTTTCTTCCCGCGTTCACCAACGGAATGCAGGGCTTCTTCCGCGGTGTGGGTGACCTGAAGGTGACACTTGTCGGCAGCATCCTGAATATGGGCATGCGCTTTGCAAGCTGTTTTTATTTTATTGCCGTACGGCATATGGGGATCGAAGCGGTCCCGTGGGCCTGCCTTGTCGGCTGGATCTGCCTGAGTATTTACGGGATCGTCTGTTTTGCATTATGGTACAGGAAGCATAAAGGAGACATTAAGGAATGAATTACCGGGAGTTCATGGAACACAGGAACAGTATCAACCAGTTCGCGCGCCACGTGCACTGTCAGCTGACAGAAGTGAGAGAAGGATATGCAAAAGCACAGACCCTGATCGACGGGACCAGCGTCAATCCGGTCGGTTCCGTACACGGCGGATGCATCTATACGACCGCGGACGTGGCCTGCGGCGCGGCGGCTGCTTCCTACGGACAGCCGGTTACGACGGTCGACAGCTCTTTCTCCTTTATGAGGGCAGGACTTGGCATCAGCATGATCACAGGGGAAGCCGAAGTGATCAAGCGGGGAAAGAAACTCCTCTTTGTCCGCGCAACGATCAGAGATGATAAGGGAACGGAACTGGCAGAAGGCATGTTCACCTTTATGACCCTGGATACGTAAAAAAACGTCCCGGAGAGGGACGCTTTACTTTTCTTTACTTTTCTCCCGCAGGATCAGCAGCGGGCGGCATGCTGTTTTTCACTCAGAGGGATGAGATAAAGTCCTCGATGAAGTACCTGGCGCTGCCGACGGCAGAGGCTTCGAACTGGTAGTGGCTTAAGAGGATCATGTTGTCGGAGCCCTCAAAGATGTTCAGGTCCCGTACAAGGCCGCTCAGCCGGTCCAGGTACGGGGTGAGGTACCCGGCCACATACCCGCCGAGGATCACGGGCGTGTCGGTCATGACGCCAAGATCATAGATCAGAAGGGCCAGATGCTGCAGATACTCGTCAAAGATCGCAGCGTATTCCGCATTGCCTTCTTCCAGGCCGCGGAAGAAGACGGACAGCTGTCCGCCTGCCGGTTCCGAAAGAAGAAGCGCGGAGCCGTAAGGATCATAATGGCCGCATTTTCCGCAATAGCATTTTCTTCCTCCCGGTACTATGAGGATGTGTCCGATCTCTCCGGACCGCTCATGGTATCCCGGGAGTATTTTTTTGTCATTTACAAAGGCGCCGCCGACGGAATTTCCGAGAAAGACAAAACAGAAATCCGAGGGAGCGGTCCCGGTATAGAGCTCTGCCATGCAGGCACTGGTGGCGTCATTGAAAAAGCGCACCGGGATCCCCGCTTCCGGAAGGATTGGCTTCAGGCCAAGGGGACGGTCCAGTCCCAGGACATGGGAGTAGAGGAGCTTTGTCTGGTCCCTGCTGATGATGCCCGGCAGGGAAACACCAAGCCCCGCAAGGGAAGACAGCCGGACGGACTCTTCCGAAAGGAAGTCCAGAAGGGGTCCTCGGATATCTTCATAGAAAGACGGGCCGGGCGTTATGGCCGTGCGGATACGGCGGGAGGCAACGACTTCTCCTGCCAGGTTGACAAGGGCCAGGTTCAGGTGATTCCTGGAAACGTCGACGCCCACGGAAAGCCGCGCATTCCGGAGGGCCCGGAAGGAAACGGCCCTTCTTCCTCCGCTGGAAGCCTGGTAGCCGGTCTCTTCGATCAGGCCGGCGGCCGTCAGCTCTTCTATGGCCTGGGTCGCAGTGGGAATGGAGAGCCGGGTCCTTGCGGCGATCTCGGTTTTTGTGGAACTGCCGAGGGCAAGGAGTGTCCGGTAGATGAACTGTTTGTTATGATGCTTTATTTCCGCGCTGTTCAGTCTTTCTTTCATATCGGGGCCTTGCTTTTAAAAAGTGGTTTATAAAGTACAGATATATTCTATCAGCGGCTGCGGGCGCTTTCAAGAGCGCGGATGAATGCAGATGCCTGCAGAAGGCAGGTGCTCCTGCATCCTGATAATAAAATAACTTTCGGGAATGGGCCCGGACCGCATGGACAAGCCTCAAAGGGCAGGAGTATGATAACTTACATCATTTATACGGCTTTGCACAGAATATGAGGAAGACCATTGAACCGGCCAGAGAAAAAAACACGCCATGAAATCGATATGATCCACGGGAGCATCGGGGATAAGATCCTGCTGTTCGTACTGCCGCTGGCAGTGACCGGGATCCTCCAGCAGCTTTTCAATGCGGCGGACATCGCCGTTGTCGGAAGGTTCGTCGGAAAGAACGCCATGGCCGCCGTCGGCAGCAACTCGCCGGTTGTGGGGCTCCTGGTCAACCTTTTCGTCGGGATTTCCGTCGGCGCCAATGTCGTGATCTCCGGCTACACGGGCCAGGACAACGCAAAGAAGATTGAGGAAGCCGTCCATACGGCGCTGCTGTTTTCCGTGCTCAGCGGTCTTTTCGTCTGTCTTCTGGGGCAGGTCATCGCAAGGCCGCTCCTGACAAGGATGGGCGTCCCGGAGGAAGTCCTGCCTATGGCGGTCCTTTACCTTCGCGTCTATACAGCCGGCGCGCCGGTGATCTTCCTCTATAATTTCGAATCGGCGATCTTCCGGAGCCAGGGCGATACAAGGACGCCCCTGATCTGTCTGATGATCTCCGGTGTAACGAACGTCATCCTGAATGTTTTCTTCGTTGTCGTTCTCGGAATGACTGTGGAAGGCGTGGCGCTGGCAACGCTCCTTTCCAATGTGCTGAGCTCCGGACTTCTCCTTCTGCGGCTCTTTAAGTATGACGGCATGATCAGAGTGAGCCTTAAAAGGCTCCGGATCGTAAAGGACGTATTCCGCCAGATGCTGCTGATCGGACTCCCGGCAGGCCTCCAGGGAATGGTCTTTTCCGTTTCCAACATCGTGATACAGTCGGCGGTCAATTCCCTCGGCGCGGATGTCATGGCAGCATCCTCCGCGGCGTTCAATATCGAGATCTTTGCCTACTATATTCTCAACGCCTTCGGGCAGGCTTCCACGACCTTTGTCGGACAGAATTACGGTGCCGGCAGCACGGACAGATGCCGCAGAAGCGTCCGGCTGGCACTCCTCCAGGGCATGGCCGCGACGGTCATTATTGTCATCCTGATCCTGTCCGCGGGAAACTTCCTTCTGGGCTTCTTTACCGATGATCCCAGTGTCATTGCCCTTGGCATGATCCGCCTGCGGTACATCGTTGCGGGTGAATTCCTGAACACCTTCATGGAGGTGATCTCCGGTGCCATGCGCGGCTACGGAAATTCCGCCGCACCTGCCCTCATGACCTTCATAGGAGTCTGCGGGACGCGAATCACCTGGGTCTTTCTTGTTTTTTCAAGGATCCGCACGCTGGGGAGCCTGATGATCATTTATCCCATCAGCTGGGCGGTGACCTGCATCGCGCTGTTCTTTGCTTACCGCCGGCAGATGAAGAAACTGGACCGGGGCGTTATAATAGAATAGTATTCTGAATATTTATTAAGGATTTTAGGAGGTTCGTCATGGAATTCAGGGAAGTGGTCACGAAACGGTATTCCTGTAAGAAATATGGTCCGAAGCCGGTGGAAGAGGAGAAGCTTCGCGCCATCCTGGAAGCGGGACAGGCGGCGCCGACTGCAAAGAACCTGCAGGAGCAGCATATTTATGTGGTAAGGAGTGCGGAAGGCCTTGCAAAGATCGATGCCGTCACCCCCTGCCGGTACGGCGCGGGCACGGTCCTTGTGGTCGCGTTCAATAAGGAGAATGTCTTTACATATCCCGGCGGAAAGAGAAATTCCGGGATCGAGGACGCCACCATCGTAGCAACGCACCTTACTCTTGCGGCCTGCAATGAAGGCGTGGACAGCTGCTGGGTCAACAATTTTGATCCCGATAAGCTGGCAGGGGAGATGGGACTTCCTGAGAATGAGGAGATCCTGATGCTTCTGGATCTGGGTTATGCGGCAGAAGGCGCGGGCCCTCTTCCGAATCATTTTTCCAGGAAACCTCTGGAGGAGACCGTAAGCTATATCTGAAAACAGGAAGGAGCTTTCTGCCATGAAAAAAGTCCTGAAGGCCCTTCTGTGTCTTCTGGCCGTCCTGCTCCTGACAGCAGCCGGATATGTGGTCTACGTGTTTACTTCCTATTACAGGATAGGGGATCACCTTTCCCTTGCGGTGGAACAGGGCACGGAGAATGCATCCCTGGAAACGGGGACGACCTATAAAGCGGTCACCTATAATATCGGTTTCGGCGCATATACGCCGGACTTTACCTTCTTCATGGACGGCGGAAAGTCCTCCTGGGCAAAGAGCAAAGAGAGCGTGATCGAAACGGTCGGCGGCGCGATCGGGCTCCTTGCAGAGGAAGATCCCGACCTGATGCTGATCGAAGAGGTGGATTTTGATTCCACGAGGAGCTATCACGTGGATCAGCTTGCCATGCTCCGGGAAGCATTCCCGGACAGGGATCTGGTCTTTGCGGTCAATTACGATTCGCCGTTCCTGATGTATCCTTTTACGCAGCCCCACGGCAAGTCCCGTTCCGGAATCGCCATGTTTTCCCGCTTTGACGTATCGGAGGCGGAAAGAAGGAGCCTTCCGATCTCGGAGAGTGTCTCGAAACTGGTGGATCTGGACAGGTGTTATTCCGTAAGCCGTCTTCCCGTACAGAACGGGAAGGAGCTGATCGTGTATACCGTGCATCTGTCCGCCTACGGCCACTCCGATGCGGTGCGGGAGGGGCAGAAGCGGATGCTGATGGAGGACATGAAGGAAGAATACGACGCGGGCAACTATGTCATCTGCGGCGGCGACTGGAATCATGAACTCAGGGAGACGGAAGCGGATTCGGCTTTCGGATGGGCACAGCCGTTCCCGCGGGAATACGTACCGGAAGGATTTGATTTTGCACCGGATCTTCTTCCCAAAGAGGAGCGGGATGCCCTGGCGGATACCTGCCGCAACTGCGATGTGCCCTACGAACCTTCCAATGAAGTGTTCACGGTGGACGGCTTTATGATCTCGGACAATGTACGGATCGTGGAGTACCATACGATCGACACACAGTACCTGTGGTCCGACCATAATCCGGTGAAGCTTATATTTGAACTTGCGGACTGACGGGATAAAATATGACAAAGCAGCAAAAAGGACCTGCCTTTGCAGGTCCTTTTTGTATGAGCGGAGGACATGGGATTCGAACCCACGCGCCGTTTGACCGGCCTAACGCATTTCGAGTGCGCCCCCTTGAACCGCTTGGGTAATCCTCCATCCTGTGCAGCAGCCCCGTATCCTTCGATCCGGTGTTGCTCTGCGGTACGCATTATTATATTCTATATGGCTCCCGTTCTGCAAGAGAAAAAACTATCTGCCACGCATGTATTTATTGTA
>CAMNCY010000026.1 GCA_946534785.1 uncultured Lachnospiraceae bacterium
GCTGAAGATGCCGAGGCAGAAGAAGCTGCTGAAGGTGCTGAAGCCGAAGATGCAGCGAAAGAGGACGAAGCTCTGGAAGCTGAAGCAGAGCCTGCAGATGCTGCGGCTATAGAGGCCGCCGAGGAAGCTCCTGCGGAAGAAGAAGCAGAGGCCTCTGAGGAAGCTCCGGCTGAGGAGGAAGCTCCGGCTGAAGAAGCTCCTGCTGAAGCAGAAACCGCAAAAGAAGCCAAGCCTGCAAAATAAAGGTCATTCCATAAGACCTGTACCCGCGAGAACCGGGATACCCGGAATCAACCATAAGATCTGATAAGAATCAGATGGCCGCCGATCACAGCGATCGGCGGCCGTCTTTATTTCATGCATATACAGATACCGGAGTATCTCTTCCCCTGCCGTTTCAGGCAGGGGAACATTGCGGCGGTCGCAGCGTCCGAAACCGGATCGCAGGATCCGCAGGATCAGAGTCCGTTTACGATATTGGCCGGTCTTCCGCCCTCTGCGACAGTCTCGAAGGCCTTCCAGATATTCACGTGTCCGCGGCGGAAGGTGCTCGTTGTGATGCCGCCAAGATGCGGGGAATACAGGACCTTCTTCATGGCCTCTTCCGGAAGGTTGACAAGCGGATTGTCCTTTGTGACCGGCTCGGGTGCGATGGTGTCGATGCCGGCTCCCGCTATGGTTCCATTGATCAGTGCCTTGCAGAGCGCCTCATTATCCACCATCTCGCCGCGGGCGGTATTGATCAGATATGCCGTGGGCTTCATGGCGGAAAGGAAGGCTTCGTTGACCATGCCCTTAGTCTGTTCCGTTACCGGTACATGGATGCTGATGATATCGCAGGTCCTGACCAGCTCATCCTGCGGAACAAAGGTAACATTCAGTTCCTTCTCCACTTCTTCTTTTGCACGGAAGATGTCGCAGTAGCAGATCTCCGGTCCGAAAGGCGCCAGCATCCTGGCGGTTGCCTTTGCCACATCACCAAAACCGATGAGACCGACCTTCAGGTCTCCCAGCTCCTGGATCCCTTCGAACATGAGCCGTTCCTTCATCTCGATCTGTCCGCCTTCCAGGACTGCCTTATGTCCCGGGATCACGGAACGCAGAAGTCCCAGCATCAGGAGGATGACCTGCTCCGCCACTGCTGTCGAATTGAATCCCTTGTTATTGCAGACATATACGCCGCACTCTTTAGCCGCTTCACAGTCGATACCGTTGAAAGCGACACCCTCTGAATAAATGATCTTAAGAGCCGGCATCTTGCGGATCAGAGAGCCCGGCACCCTGCCGATGGCATCCACTGCGATCGCCTCGGCATCGCCGGCCGCGGCCAGGATCTCCTCTTCCGGCGTATCCTTCGGAAGATAGATTTTCTCGGCCTTTTCCGCGAACGCAGATTTCGGCATGAACTTTTCAAAACGGTTCTGGCTTCCCAGTATTAAAACTTTCATATGATTATCCTCCGCTCCTCACAGGATCATGATATATCGTACTGATTTTCAGTATATCAGATACGCTCTTTCTTTTTTGCTATATTCCGATGTTTTTTTTGCAGTTTTCTGCCAATATCGTCCCCGCTTACCGTATAATGGAACAGGGGTCCCCATCAGCGGGGAAAGCAGGAACAGAAGGCATGTATGCGGTATCGGGGGGAACGGCATCATGAGCAGCGTAACGGAAAACAACAGCAGGATCATTGACGGCATTGCATTTTTTCTCTCATTGCATATGATAATCGCGGGGGTCGCGGGTGCCGTTTATACCAACAGTCTTCCGTATCTGATTCCCGACTGGATCCGCATCATGACAACGCCCTGTCCGCTGGTCACCGACTATTTCGAGATCGGAAGCCTCGGCGCCGGTTTTCTCAATGCGGGCGCCTGCGGCATGGCCATGTTCTTTTTCATGCATTTCTTCAAGGGCCCGTCCCACGCCAATTCCTTTGCGGGCTATTTTCTGGTGGTCGCCCATGCTTTTTACGGGCTGAATTTCCTGAACATGTGGCCCTGCTTCCTGGCACCGCTCCTGTACCTGAAACTCCATAAGCTGAATTTCAACAACAACGTGCATGTCTGCATGTTCTGCACCTGCTTCAGTCCCTTTGTCAGCGAGCTTCTCTTCCGCTATACCCTCGGCAGCACCTACGAGATCGACCATATCCGGATCACGGTCCCCGCTGTCCTGCTTACGATCCTGTTCACCTTTCTCGTTGCCTATGTGGCGCCGGCCATCCTGCCGGGTGCCCGTGCCTGGCATAAAGGGTACAACCTTTATAACGGCGGCCTGGCCTTCGGACTCTTCGGTTTTCTTCTTTACACACTGCTCTACCGTTCCTTCGGCGCAGAAGTCCCGACGGTCCTTCACTTCAACAACCCTGTGTATGAAAGCTTCGGACGGAACTATATCGTATTCGTGAATATTTTCTATATTCTGATCTTCGCCGTGTGCCTTGCCGCCGGCTGGTATCTGAATGACAACAGCTTTAAGGGGCTGCGCCTTCTGATCACAGACACCGGTTATCAGAGCAATTTTGCCGAGCGCTACGGCATGCCGCTTTGCCTCATCAACATGGGCATCTACGGCTCCATGATGCTGCTGTACATGGATCTGACGACACTGTTCACGGACGGCGCCGGTTTCACCGGTCCTACGACCGGCATCATCCTGGCCTCCCTGACCTTTGCCGCAATGGGACAGCACTTTGCCAACACATGGCCGATCCTGGCAGGATACGAGCTTCTGTACCTGGCTGCAAGGATCTGCAATACGGCTTCGATCTTCCACCCCACCTGGACCGTATCCACCCAGGGATACCTGAATGCGGCTGCGTTCGCCACAGGTCTCTGTCCCATAGTAGGCCGCTACGGCCGCCGCGCCGGTGTCCTGGCCGGCCTGATCAGCGCCGCGATCTGCACCTCGACTTCCGCGATCCACGGCGGTCTCATGCTCTACAACGGCGGTTTTACGGCAGGGATTACGGCCATGATCCTGCTCCCCATTCTGGAGCACTTCATTCCTGTTCCCCGCCAGTCCATGAACGGCGAATATATCGATCCCAAAGACCAGATCACGGTCATTGAGAACTCTCAATGACCGCGGTCTTGCTTACCGAGGATATGCCGTCTGACACCCCTTCTTATTCTTCTGTTTTCTCAAGCTTCAGCTTCAGGATCCTCTGCAGGGATTCCTCAATTCTTTCCTTCGTCAGTGTCCCGGTACGGATTCCTTCCAGTACCGCACTGTATGCCGCATCGAAATCCCCGGGCATCAGCAGCATGTCGCAGCCTGCCTGCAGGGCAAGGATCGCGGCGTCTCCCGATGTATACGTGCCCGTAACGGCGCCCATGTTCAGGGCGTCCGTAATGACTACGCCGTCATAACCAAGCCGGTTCCGGAGAATCCCCGTCGTGATAAGGTGCGATAAGGCCGCCGGCGTATTCTCACTCGTGACCTTCGGATATGCGACAAAAGAGACCATGATCATATCCGCGCCGGCTGCGGCAGCATCCGCGAAAGGAACAAGCTCATCCGCCGTCAGTTCCTCCAGCGTCTTCTGTGACACCGCAACGCCTGTATGTGTATCCGCCGTCACGCCCCCGTGTCCGGGAAAATGCTTATAGACGGAAATGATTCCCGCATCCCCGAGTCCTCTTGCAAAATCCCCGGCCATCTGCGAGACCTTCGCCGCATCAGACCCGTAGGAACGTTCTCCGATCACCGTATTGGAGGGGTCTGTGAGCACATCTGCCACCGGAGCGAAATCCAGGTTGAACCCGAACCGTTTGAGATACCCGCCTATGTAGGAGCCGGCACCGTAGGCCGAAGCCCCCGACTCCGCCAGGCTTTTCGAAGAACCCGGATTGGATACGCCGAATGCGGCATTATCCGCGATCCTGACCACCCTTCCACCTTCCTCGTCGATTCCCATAAAGACCGGAAAACCGCTTCTTTCCCGCATGATCGCCTGTGTATCGGAAAGGAGCTTTTTCGCCTGCGCAGGATCCTTCATGTTCCTGGCAGAATAAATGATCCCGCCGACCGGGTATTCATTCAGCATCCGTCTCGTCGTCTCACCCGCCTCTACGGCCGCGCCGACCCTTGTCAGCTGCTCCGGCGTCACAAAGAACAGCTGCGCTGCTTTCTCTTCATCCGTCATGCCGGCAATGATCCCGTCGATCCTCTGTGCCATCTCTTCTTCCTTCGACAGAACAGGCTCCGCAGGCGCCTGTGCCTTCGCTTCCATGACGAACTCGCTTTCCTCCGGCTCTTCCTCCGGGATCTTTTCGACCACCTCGTCGTACTCGACCCGGTTCTCCTTTGCCGCTTCCCTGTCCAGATACCGGACAAACGCGAAAATGCCCGTGATCAGAAAAACGGACAGGGCCGCCAGGATGATCCAGATTCCCGCATTCCTCTGTATTGCCTTACCCATGACACATATCCTCCTGCCGGAAAGTACTTTTTTCCGTCCGGCCTCATGCCTTTTGTACTTCTGCCGCCTTTGCAGAACGTATCGTTCTCTGCAGCAGCCATGACACGAACACGGTGCCGCATGCCTCTCCCGCGATCAGTGCGCAGGCAAGTCCCCGCTCTGCGAAAAGATGGTCCAGAAGGAACACAAAGAATGTATAAAAGACCATCTCTCTTACAAAAGCATGTGCAAGTGTTCCCTTTCCGTTCCCCATGGCCTGCATGCAGAAGGAACCGTGATAATTCATGAGCTGGACCGGGGCAGCGAGGCACCGGATCCGCAGGAAAAGGGCTGCATATCCCAGCGTGGTCATCGTTGACAGTGCATCGTTTCCTCCTGTGTTCAGGAACACGGATGTAAGAGGCACTGCCAATGTCTCGTACAGAATAATGCTCATGGCAGTGATCACCAGCCCTGCAGTCCTTGCGCCTGAAATCGTCTTTTTCATGCGCTCATGATTCCCGGAAGCATAGTTATAGGACACGATCGGCATCATTCCCTGGCAGATCCCGATATTGATCGCATTCGGGATACGTTCCATCTTCATGACGATTCCCATTCCGGCAAGAACGAAATCGCTGTGTCCGGCAGCCAGTTTGTTTGTAAAAATATTGGCAAGATCGTACAGACCCGTCAGAAGTGCTGCGGGAACACCGACCTCAAATATTGTCTTTACGCTTTTGCGCTGATTCCAGAAGCATCCCTGAAACGCATGCTCAGGGCCTCCTTCCGGGAAGCATTCCGGTACGCCATCAGCAGGAAACCGCAGGCAAAAATATTGGAAATGAGCGTTGCAATGGCTGCACCCATGACTTCACAGCCCTTCGGAAGCAGTACGAACATGAAAAGAGGGTCCAGCGCCATGTTCAGAATGCCGCCGGAACTGAGGCCGATGCTTGCTTTTCCGGCATATCCGGCGTTTCTCAGAAGATTTGCCAGAACCAGTGAAAGAAGTGCAGGAATTGTTCCTGCCACGATCACGATCCAGGTATACTGCCTGGCATATCCGATCGTTGCATCAGATGCCCCCAGGGCCCGCAGCAGCCTGTCCATGAATATACCTACAAGAGCAGAATACAGGGCCGCTACCGCTATGGCTCCATATACGGAAAAGGCACTTACCCTTCCCGCTTCTTCTTCCTGATGTGTTCCGAGGAGCCGTGCATACAGACTGCCGCCGCCTACACCGAAGAGATTGGAGATGGCAACGACCATCATGGTGAGCGTCAGGACAAGCGTTGTTGCCGCCATCATATAAGAGCTGCCGGTCCTTCCGATAAAGAACGCATCCACTACATTGTAGGCCAGATTGATCAGCTGGCTGATGACCGTCGGGACGCCCATGGTGAAAAGCGCCTGCGGCACAGGCATGGATTCAAAAATATAAGTTTTACTCTCAGCTGTTTTTCCCGATATCATGATTACGCCTCGATGCAATTATACGAATTATAATATCACGATGGCTGTGGCAAGTCATTTCCTAATTGCCTTCCCACTCTCCTGCCCGTATTATGGATGTATAGCATGCATGTCAACGGATCCCGGACAGCACCTTGTCCGGAACCGGGAAAGGAAGGTGTTCCATGCGTAAGCACAGTATCCGCTTCTGCCGGCTTTCAGCCGCACTTATCTGTTCTGTTTTTCTGTGCCTTGCCGTCTCTTCCCCTGTCTTTGCCGCGGTCATCGTCCTGGACCCCGGCCACGGCGGAAACCTGACGGAAGATATCGGCGCCGTATATCCGCCGTTTTCCGAACAGGATATGGACCTTTTTACGGCGCAGCTTCTCAAAGCGGAACTGGAATTATACGACGGTGTGACCGTATATCTTACAAGAACGGCCAATACGCCGGTCACCCTGCAGCAGCGCGTGGATTTCGCAAAATCCGTGGGAGCGGATTTCCTGTACAGTGTTCATTACAATGCCACCGGATCACATACATATCATGGTTCGGAAGTCTACATCTCTGCGCAGAAATCCATGTATGAAAGATCCTTCCCGATGGCATGGAACTCTCTGCAGGAACTGGCAGCCCTGGGAATGCATCCGAAAGGCGTACGGGTCCGGCTTGGAAAAAGCGGTGTCACCGATTATTACGGCATCCTGCGGATCGCTTCCCTGTACGGCATTCCTGCTGCCATTGTCGAGCACTGCTATCTGGACAATCCGACGGACCGTGCCTTCCTGCTAAAGGAGCCCTCTCCCGTCTTTGCATGCACCGCTTTTGCCCACGCGGATGCGACCGCGATCGCCAAGACCCTGCATCTTAAGAGCCGGGCGCTGGGCGTCGATTACAGCGCGCATCCCAATATGCAGATCTCGGTACCCGTCAGTATCGTGACCATTGACATTACGCCCGAAATGCTGGGTGCAGGCAGCTGAGGCCCCTCATCCGAAAGCCGTTCGGCCTCTCTGGAAGCTTCTTTTCCGGACGGCGTTCCGCCCCCGTTCCCCGCGCACTTGACACGACCGCCTTTGCGGAGTTACTTTAGGTACAGTACCGGTCACCGGTTGGTTTCATCAAATTATACATTGGAGAAAAATATGCGTTCCGGAATCATTTATGTCACACAGAAAATCAAAAGGCTTCCGATTGCACTGGAGAAAGCCGAAGAATTTGCGAAAGAAATGAAAATGGATCAGCGGCAGACACTGCGCCTGCAGCTCCTTACGGAAGAAACGATCGGCATGCTCCGCGAACTTGCGGGCGAATATCGTGCCGAGCTCTGGTTCGAAGGCGAGGATAAGACCTGCGAACTTCATCTTGAACTCGAGACACCGATGGACGCTGACAAGAAGGATGATCTCCTTTCTGTTTCCACTACCGGAAAGAATGAATCGGTCCGCGGTTTCTCCGGCAGAGTCCGCAACATCCTCGAGAATTTCATGCTCGGCATGCATGAATCCACGTCTGCCATGGAGAACCCCTCCTGGTCCCTGAAGGAATACCGCAATCAGGTAAAGGAGACCTCTGAGGTCGAAGAATGGGATGAACTGGAGCACTCCATTGTCGCCAATATTGCGGAAGACATTCTGGTCGGCGTTGTAAAGAACCGTGTCAGCATGGTCATGCGCATGAAGCTCGGCTGAATCCTAAAGCCCTGCTGACGATGCAGTACAGGCGATGAAAACCTCCTGCACAGTCCTCCCCATGAACAGAAAAAAGACATGCCCCCGCAGACATTTACCGGTCCGCGGGGGCACTTCTTATCTTATCTCATCTTATTCTTCTTTTTTCCGAAGCTTACGATCCGTTCCGGAAATGCCGGCTCAGGAAAGCTTCTTGTAGACGATCATTTCCACATCAAACCCGTTGATGCTGACCTTCACGTCATCTGCCAGATGTGCCAGGACGGATTTCTCCAGCTCGTCCCATGCCTCTGTGGCGCCATCCTGCTTCTGCTCCATTGCCTGCTGCACCTGCAGCTGGTAAGTGCTCATGGACCAGGTGAGGTCCGCATCCACATCGCCCGGAACTGCTGCCAGCGGCACATAGACTCCTTCCATGGGCTCGAAGAATGCGCGGATCTTTCCTATGAAACCGCGATGTGCTTCGTTCTTTCCGCTGAAGGACGCCGAAAGAAGTTTTTCCCGCTGCAGCGGATCGACCGACGTTCTTGCCGTAAGATGCAGCTCATAATTATCCTTGTTGTTTACGATCCAGAACTGCCCGCGCAGATCCTCTGTAATAGCACGTACCAGGCACATCGTCTCCTCAGCAAGGAGTCTTAAATGCAGCACGTTCTTGGGGGAAAGCTCGTTATAGGCAGCTACCCGTTCCGTAAGCTTCAGCGCATCCTCGATCCTGTCGTCCCTGCTGGACACTTCAATCACATCACTTTTCATCTGTTTCCGCTCCTTATGATTATTATTCTTACGTAGTTCCGTCCCTGAATCACGGCTGTTTTGTGATCTTCGTAATATGCGGACTCGGTTCCAGGTACCAGTACAGGACACCCTCCAGGTCGATCACATCTCCGACCTTCAGTTCCTTTGCCGCCTTGTAGACATCACTGGCACTGTTGGTAAAGTCCGTTTCGATCGTGAACTGAATGATCACACCGTCCTTCGAAGCATTGAAGTAAAGGTCGTCGCCTTCGCTGCCCGTACCGTCCCACCGGTAAAGGTAAGCTTCTTCACTGCCTTCTTTTGCCGGCTCTACCGTAAGTCCCTTAAAGGAAACGAGACAGTTCTGCTGATAGATGAGCTCGTCCGTACCGATGAGATCCGTGACATCCTCCACGGGGGCAAAGTACTCTCCCTCTTCCGGGGTGATCTGCGCATGCAGGATCTCCAGTTCCATGGAGTACTCCGACTTTTCTCCGCTTACGCGGATCTTTCTGCCGGGGACCAGTTCGTCATAGACTTCCGGCGTCATCTCCGCTTCATACAGGAAATACCCGCCGTCTTCGTCCTGCGTGTAGATACTGGCGCGTCCGTCCTCCAGCACATGCTTGCCCTGCACATAGGTCTCCACAACGACCTGTGAGCCCAGCGGTGCACGCATGTACTGCGCATACGTCATAACGCCGTCATCTGCCGCAGCGCTTTCTTCTGTCGCAGCTTCCGGTTCCGCCGCAGGTTCTGCAGCAGTTTCTTCCGCCGCAGCTTCCGGCTCCGTACCCGCCTGTGCCGGTCCGCTCTCCTGAACTTTCTCAGTTTCCTTTGCAGGTGCCGCAGCGCCTGATGCGCAGCCCGCAAGTATCGCACAGACCGCCGCAAGAAGCAGTGCCTTCATTCGAATTCTCATAGGATTACCATTTCATCTGACTGGTATTACTTTGCTGCTGTTTCTGCTGCTGCCGCATCCTCGGCTGCCGCATCTTCTGCCTCTGCTTCCGCTGCGGCTTCAGGTGCTTCTGCAACGGCATCTGCTGTCTCGGCGGTTTCTGCCTCTGCTGCCTCAGCTGCTTCTTCTGTTTCAGCTTCGCCTTCGGCTGCCTCTGCCGCCTCTGCTTCCGCCGCTTCTTCTGTCACTTCCTCTTCTGCAGCTTCTCCTGTGCGGATGGTATCAAATGCCAGGATCTTCGCATCAAGATATTCCTGATAAAGGGCATCGTAGACAGCTTTGGCTGCATTGCTGCTCATGTTCGAGTAATCACCGCTGTTGGAATTGTAGTGATATGTGGAAACACCTTCCGCATCCGTGACTTCCCATGCTTCTTCCGCGGTCACGAGCTTTCCGTCTTCAACGGCATACTTGCCTACATAATGATGGCCTGCTGCCATGAGCTTTCCGTCCGAAACGGCAAGAGGTGTTCCGGAGCCGCCGCTCTGTACAAAGCCAAGATAAACGGGAGCGCCGTCTTTATAACCGAAGATCTCCGCCTCGGCTGCAGCATCATTTCCGTATCCGCTGAAGGTGCTGCTGCTGACGAGCAGGACACCCTCTTCGCCAAGGTCTTCATTGGTATATCCCTGGCCGTCCTGCAGGGATTTGTCGACCATCTCGGTGAAGGTCGCATAGCCCTTCGAAACCGTCTGCTGCTTATGGTCTTCCACGATGCCGAGGTAATCCGCTTCGCTCTCTGTCTTTGCCGCCATTTCTGCTGCGGCTTCGGCAAGAGGTGTGTAATCAAAACGTGTGTACTCCTTGAAGTTCTCCCTGCGCTGTTCGAACTCCTCCTCTGTCACGTTTTCCCATTCCTCATCCTGGCCGTAAGCGATGAACCAGGGCTGCTCGCTGTTCTCATATCCGTCGTATTTCATTCTTACCTGCGGCAGCAGGACACCGGTGTTGGGCTCGATATCGTAGATATCCCAGCCGCTCTCGTTTGCGCCGCTGGAGTATTCATTGACGATCATTCCGCCATCAAGCATATAATAACGGCTTCTGCCCCATCCGCTGACAACATGCACAGGTGCGCGGTCAGCCATTGTGTAGATATCGTAAACAACGCCCTTCCAGTCACCTTCTGCGATCTCGCCGATGAACAGCTCGTCGATGCCGTCATAGTTGGCATCCGCATACGCATAACCGATACGCTCCAGAGCATTCTCACCGCCTGCAGCAATCGAATAATACATGGAGCTCATGCCTTCTTCTTCAAGACGGTTCGCATCCCATCCCTGCTCGATCGCAGTGATGTGTTTCTTCAGGATCTCCGGATAAAGGTCCTCGCCCTTTGTGCCGGCACCGAAGACAAAGCTTCCTCCGTCCTTGGCCTGGAGCGTTTTCACGATCTCTTCCGCGCCTTTATACAGCTTCTCATAACTCTCCGGCATCTTTTCCCCGTACTTTACATAGTCGTACTGGAACTCGGAGGGATAATGGATCGTGATATCATAAAGATTTCCGTCCGCATCCGTGAGTTCGCCGGCCTTGGTTTCCATACCGCCGAAATATTCAGAAGGCTCTCTGTAAGCGGCAACGGAAAAGGCAAAACCGCCGAAATCCGCTTCCTTTGCTTCTTTGTCATAAATGGAAATGCTGTTTTCGGAAACCTCCGCCTCGAATTTTCCGGCGGTATCTTCCGGCATGGTAATGGAGAACAGGTCGTTTTCGACCGTAAGATTCACTTCTTCCGGCTCTTCCGCAGGTGCTTCTGCAGGCGCCTCCTCTTTCACTTCACCGGCCTCCTCGGTCACTACCTCATCTTCCGGTGCCGCTTCCTTGTCTTTCTTTTTCCCGCAGCCCGCAAGAGCCGCCATCGTAAGTATCAGACCAGCATAAAGCAGAACTTTCTTCTTCATGACTCTCCTTTCTTCCTACAGGTATTCAATAAAGCACAATGTTCCCGGATCATACATCCTGTATTTCGCACGGTCTGCATTTTCCGGCTGATAAGCGGGAATGCACGCCGTTACACAGTTTATATTATATACCCTCCGGCGTGTATAGAAAAACCCATTATTCCCATCGCGTCAGAAGCCCCCGGTCTTTCCGATCTTCCGCACCTTCCTGTCGTAGGTCCAGATCCCGTTGACTTCTCCTTCCACATCGCTCCACTGGGTATAGACCACGCCGCAGAAGCCGTCCTGTTCCAGTTCGCGGATCCTGTCCATAAGAGCAGTGAACGCACCGTTCATCTCCTCTTGCGATTTGAATTTACCGTAGCCGTACTGGTTCTGATCCATACTGTGCCCGGGCTCCATCCAGGGGAAGCCCCCGCATTCCGAAAGGACGAGGCCGCGCCGGTCCTCTTTTTCATACAAAAGGCGGAAGAAATAATGATGGATGCTGCGAAAATCTCCGCCGCCCTGATCAAACCAGCCGCTGGCCTGATCGATGAGCCGGGAAGGGTCCGTCCTGCGCGCAAGCTCTGTCAGGCGCTGCGTCTCGAACTGTCCCCAGCCTTCATTGAAGATCACCCACGCCGCGATCGAAGGGTGGGAACGAAGGCGCGCGATCGTCTCCAGCATCTCCTTTTCGAATTCCTCCCTGCCTTCCCGCTTCGTCCTGGAATGCAGGAAAAGATGCCGGTCGCTGATGCGCATCCGGATCTGGGTGAACAGCGTTGCCAGGTACGTGACATACCAGGATTTCAAAGGCCCGCCGCCGCATACCATGTCCTGCCATACAGCAATGCCCAGGCGGTCGCAGTGGTAATACCACCTCTCGGTTTCGATCTTGATATGCTTCCGGACCATGTTGAAGCCGAACTCCTTCATGCCGGCGATCTCGAACAGAAGGGCCTCTTCCGAAGGCGGCGTATAGATTCCGTCCGGCCAGTATCCCTGATCCAGCACGCCGTACTGGAACTGCACCTGATGATTCAGGCAGATCCGCGGCGCGGCAGGATCCGGACTCTTTTCTGTCTGGTTTTCCCGCGACTCTTTCACCTGCTCTTTGCTCCCGCTCTCCGGCCCGTCTTCCTGCGAACACAGCGCGGGCGGCGAGATCACCCGGCCTTCCTTCTCCAAAGTGAAGCTCCGCAAGGCAAAATAGCTGATGACTTCATCCCCCTCCGGCACGCTCACGCGGCAGTAATACAGCCAGGGCGCATCCTGCGACCAGAGCCTGATCACCGGGAGGGAAACTTCGGCAGTCTCTCCGGGGACGGCATCGCATGCGGCAATCTCATTCTCAAGAAAGCGCTCCGCATCTTCGGGGGCTCGGACATTGTCCTCCTCCCCAGTGCAGAGGGCCGGCGCAAAGATCCGGATCCTGCAGGCAGATATCCCCTCTCCCAGGACCGTGATCCGGACCGTATCGTTCCTTCCGTCCCAGTCCGCGATAACGCTTTCCACGCGTTTTTCCGGAGCCCATTCCAGCCATACACTCTGCCAGATCCCGCTGACCGCCGTATAGAACATCCCGCCGCTTTTGAGCTTCTGTTTTCCCCGGGCATGCCAGGAAGTATCCGAAAGATCCCGCACCCGGACCACGATCTCAAGCTGCTGCTCTTCTTTACCGGTCAGCTCCGTAATGTCAAAGGAAAACGGAAGATATCCCCCTGTGTGCTCCCCCGCCTTCTTTCCGTTAATAAAGACGATGCAGTTCTGGTCCACCGCACCGAAATGCAGAAGGACCCTGTCCGCACGGGGATCTGCAGGTTCCTCCAATATCACCCTTTTGCGGTACCACAGATACTCATCCGGCTGCAGCTGCCGCATGACACCGGAGAGAACACACTCCGGTGAAAAGGGAACAAGGATCTTCCCGTCATAATGAAGCGGCAGGATCTCTCCTGTTTTCGTAAAGGCATATTCCCACTCTCCGTTCAGGATCCGATACCCCGCTTTTCGGATCAGCTGGGGCCTGGGGTACTCCGGAAGGACATGCTCTTTATCGAGAGTCTCTCCCCATATGGTCATCAATGCTTTCCGCTTGTTAGACTGTTCCGACATACAGATATGCTCCAAAAGATCATGCTGTCACTGACGATGGCAAAACATTCCTCTGCCGGGGCTTTCCCCCCTGCAGATAAAAAAGTCCCCGGGAACGCGGCAGAACCGTCGTTTCCGGGGGATCCGTTTTTTTCATGAAAGAGCGGTCATTCTCTCAGCCCGACACCCTGGCCCCCGGGCAATGGGACGCAAGAAAGTCCATTACAAAATCATAGTCGGCATCGTCTGCATACACCTGGTTGTGCTCCAGCCCCTCGTTCACGTAGATCACATGGCGGTGCTTCACACCCTTGATCTTCTTCACCTTTGTATACTCGCTGACGGACCTGTCTTTATTTAGTATGTTCATTCCGATGCCGGCCGCCGTAATATTCCCCGCTGCGCCTCCCGCAAGGGCCGTCAGCCATCCCAGTGCCTGCGCTGCCTCATACTGCTTCGGAAGCTGGATATGCGCCACTTTCTTCTCGTCCATTTCGAACAGGACAATGTATTTCCAGCCGTATTTCCATGCAACGATCCCGTAGGAAAGAAGGACCAGCAGAATAAAGAACAGGAGCACGTAAACAAGGATCCTGATACTCCCGGCATCCGGTACTAAAACATCTCCGGAAAACAGCGCGATCAGGAATACGAAGATCAGAACGGCCGCCGCCGAGATGCCCATGACCTTTAAGACCGTGATGAGGATCGTCGGGTTCTTCAGCATGTCGAACTCATAATACCAGCGGTAGATCCCGTCCGGGCAGTGCCAGATGTTTTCCGTGACCTGCGTTCCCATGAAGGGGTCGGAAAATGCCGCGCCTTTTTCTTTACTTTCTATTGTTCTGTTCATCGGTAATACCTTCCGGCTGCCCGGCTTACTCCGTCACCGCCCAGACTCTGGCGGGAAGGCCGGTAGCGCCTTCGATGCGGGGCCATGCGGCAAAGAGGATCGCGCCTGCGGGAGCGACCTTGTCAAGATTGCACAGCACCTCGATCTGGAGCTTGCCCTTTTCCAGGACGTACCGCTCGCAGGCAAGGTCGCCGGCTTTGGCGGCTTCTGCAGAAGCATCGGTATCCAGCGCTTCATGGCCGTTTGCAGCCGCATTCCGTTCTTCATAAATGTATTTCAGGGCATCCAGGGACCACCCCGGGAAATTCTCGCTTCCGTCCTCCGCAATGCCGGAGAGAGCATTCATGTCAGGCCAGTGTTTGGACCAGTCCGTGCGAAGCGCCACAAAAGCACCGTCCGGAATGGGGCCGTATTTTTCCTCATATTCCCGGATATCCTCCGCCGTTACGGCATAATGGACGTCCGCCTTCACCTTGTCCGTGATATCGATCACACACAGGGGATAAACGCCGTTTTCGACGCCGTAGGCATCGGACATGGGCGCATCCTTCACAAAGTGTCCGGGGAAATCGATGTGCGTGCCGAACTGTCCCGGGAACTTAAAGGTCTGGATCAGGCATTCCAGCATGGGATTTCCCCAGTCGAAGACCGTTTTGCAAAGTTCCACGCTCCCCTCCGGGATTCCGCTCCAATATGGGCTTTCGTTATTCAGGCTGTGTGACAGCTCCACCCACCTGAGCTGCTTCATCTGGTCCAATGTTTCCCAAAGTCTGTACATACTGCTCCTCCTTCAGAAAAGCCGGACACGATCCCCTGTATTCGGGTACCTGCGCCCGGGTACCGGATAACGATTCTGCCTCTATTTTACCATATGCATCATTGGAAAGACTGTGATTTATGCATTGTATTCATAACAGTTCTTCCGGCGCGGATTATACAGGCGCCGACTTCTATGCTATATTGTCAGTATGCAGAACAACCACAGAAAAAACAGCCGCCGCTCCGACAAACGGGAGCGGCCTTCATTCCTTGATCCCGCATATATCGATGAAAATCTGGCCGGGATCGTGAAATCCCATATCATAAACGAGCTGTATTCCCAGACGGATCCGATCACGGAGTATGCCCACATCCGGGTCCGGTATTATCTCTGCACGAGGACCAATGTGCCGGAGACCTTCTGGGAGCAGCCGCTTTCGTCTGTCCTGAAAAGGAGCACCAGCGGTGTCAGCCGTGCCATGGGCGAAGCCGTGACGGATGCTTTTCAGGTCATCACGGAAGGCACCGTCAACAGGATCGCAAAACCGGAGCAGCGCGCCGGCATACGCGAACAGATCCGGGGCCGCCTGAATAAAAGCTGCGACTCCGTCCGTCTGATCGTCCGCGAGAAAATGATCGCCGTATGCGGCGCCATGACCCTGCAGGAGTATGTGTCGCAGGCTTCCGAAAAACTCCGCGAAGCCGCCCGGGAAAACACTGTGCCCGCCTACACCTGCGAAATTCGTCTTAAGTCCGGCGAGAAGAAATCGATCCAGAAGTGGAACGCAGATCTTGTCCAACGAAGAAAGGACCACGAAAAGAAGCTTCTCAAGGCCCGCCTGGAAAAAAAGAAAAAGATGGAGCAGGAACTTGCCCAGCAGGAAAAAGTGCTGACCGCCATTCCCGAACGCTACCGGGACCTGTACCCGCGGGCAAGGGCCATGCACCGGCGCTTTATCCTTCACGTGGGCCCCACGAATTCCGGCAAGACCTACGAAGCCATGAAGCGGCTGGCCAGAGCCTCCTCCGGCGTATATCTCGGGCCGCTCCGGCTTCTTGCCTATGAGCAGTTCGAGAGCCTGAACGCAAGAGGCATCCTCTGCTCTCTTGTGACCGGCGAAGAACAGGAAATCGTAAGCGGCGCCATGATCACCGCATCCACGGTGGAAATGGCGAATCTCCAGGCCTACTATGAAGTGGCTGTCATCGATGAGGCCCAGCTGATCACGGACACCCAGCGGGGCGGCGCATGGACGAATGCGGTGCTGGGGATCTGCGCCGAGGAAGTCCATGTCTGCTGTTCGCCGGATGCCGAGGAACTCCTGCTCTCCATCATCAGAGAGTGCGGGGATGAAGTAAGCGTCACGCACCATGAACGGATGACGCCGCTTCTCCAGGATACCGCCCACTTCTCCTTCCCCGGCGGTGTTGCCAAAGGAGACGCCCTCATCGTCTTTTCCAGGCGAAGCGTCCACGCCGTCGCCGCGACCGTACGGGACCGGGGATTCAAGTGCAGCGTCGTCTACGGCGCCCTGCCCTACGACGTGCGGCATGAACAGGCAAGACTCTTTGCCAGCGGCGACAACGACGTCGTGGTCGCCACGGACGCCATCGGCCTTGGCATGAACCTGCCCATTAAAAGAGTCGTCTTTCTCGAGACGGAAAAATATGACGGCTACGAACTTCGGAGCCTCCGGACAACGGAGATCAAGCAGATCGCGGGAAGAGCCGGCCGTTACGGGATCTACAGCACGGGATATTACACGGCGCTTTCGGACAAAGGCAGCATTGCCAAAGCCGTCAAAGCAGAATATCCGCCCATCGGTGCCCCCGTCATCGATTTCCCCGAATCCCTCCTGAACGTGGACCTCAGCCTGAAGGAAACCATCCTCCGCTGGCGCAGGGCCGGCGTTCACGAAGGCTGGAGCCGGGGCGATACGGACCGCATGCTGGACCTTCTCACCTTCATTCCCGGCGATAACAAACAGCTCCAGTACGACCTGATCACCATGGCCTTCGACGAAGAGGATCCGATCCTCCTCGGCCTCTGGAAACAGATGGTGCGGGCGGAATGCGCCGACACGCGCTTCGATGTGGAAAAAGAGCTCCCGGGCATCAATCCCGCAGGATACGACGCCGGAAGCCTCGATAAACTGGAACGCAAATTCAGGATCTGCGACCTTCTCTATGCATACCTTCGCAAATTCTATCCCGTCGGGACCCTGATGAGCGAAGTATCCGCCGTCAAGAGCGGCATCACCCACGAGATCATCCGCATCCTCGAGAAACAGCGCTTCCAGGGGCGGAGATGCCGGATCTGCGGCAGGAAACTGCCGTGGAACTACGAATATGGTATATGCGAGCGGTGCTTCGCCGGGTACTGAGCCGCCGGGGCTTCGCCGGCTGCGCGGCGGCGCGGCGGCGGCCCTGCGGGCCGGTTCGGCTGAGCGGGTGAGTCACGGGGACAGGTACGCTGACTCAGCGTGCGCAACTAAAAACCCTCCATACAGTATAAGCGCTTCGGGTACGCTCTCGCTCCGTACCTCGGCGCAGCGGTACTAAGGCGCCAAAATACGGCGCCTAAGTGCCGGCGCTCGGTAAGGGCCCGAAGCTGCTTATACTGTATTGGAGGGTATATTTATGTCCGGAACATGAGTCAGCGTACCTGTCCGAGACCACTGAAAAAGTCTTGATAAAACAAAAAACTACATAAAAAAA
>CAMNCY010000027.1 GCA_946534785.1 uncultured Lachnospiraceae bacterium
TATTCATGAGTGGAATAAAGCAGTCCATGTCTGTCCGATACTGGTTCACATCAACAACTGCGATATATTCATCAGCTACTCCGATCTGGACATTGTATGCCGGGAGTAGCTGGTCATTTCCCATTTAAAGACCGGAAAAAGGAATTCTTCATCTGCATCCTGTGATTGGAAGAGTTTGCATCCGCAGCCGGCTGCAGATATTTCCGTTCAGAAAGGCAGGCAGCCGGAATATGGTCATCTGCAGATCATGTCTGCAGGCAGTTGTATCCGTAATTTGAAGAACATCTTCCATAATCAGGAGGATGAACTTGCAATTGTCTCATCTGAAAACGGAAATCGGCAGCAGCTTCGTCCGTAGTTAAAGAGGAGCGGGCTTAGATCTATAAGCGAAATCACAAAAAGAGCCGGTAAAAACCGCCGCAATCGTTGATTTTTAACGATTGCGGCGGTTGTATCCTGTTTCATCTTCACGATCAGACGGAGACGGCCGGGTCCTATAAAGGATCCTTTAGCCTGTATTTTCTTTTCCTGTAGAGGGTACTCCGGTGGATACCGAGAGCGTCTGCGGCCTTCTGCAGGTCTCCTTCGTACTTTCGGATCATTTCTTCGATATACTGCTCCTGGTATTCCTGCAGGGCTGCTTCCAGAGATTTTTCCGGGCCGGAGGGCACCGGTGCACCTGTTCCTTCGGGCAGGGCAGCAGCTTCTTTTCGGCCTTCGGGCAGCGCAAGGGCTGTCTGCAGGAAGGAGAGGGCATTGCCCCGGTCAGACAGAAGGGCAAGGCGCTCCATAACGTTACGCAGTTCTCTTACATTTCCGGGCCAGTTATAGGCTTCCAGGAGCTCATATTCCCGTTCCTCCAGAAGAATATCCCGGTTGAACTTACGGCCGAAACGGTCCAGAAAATAATCGGCAAGGGGCCGGATGTCCGCCTTTCTTTCCCGAAGAGGCGGGATCCGGATGGGAAAGATCATCAGGCGGTAATACAGATCCCTTCGGAACGTCCCTTCTGCCAGCATCTCATCCAGATTGCGGTTCGTGGCCGCAATGACCCGCACATCGACCTTTTCGCTTTTACTGCTGCCCACGGCACGCACTTCTCTCTCTTCCAGGAAACGCAGGAGCTTTGTCTGCATGGAAAGCGGAAGGTCGCCGATCTCATCCAGGAAAAGAGTTCCTTTATTCGCCATTCTTACAAGGCCGTATTTGCCGGAGCGGCTGGCTCCTGTGAAGGCGCCTTCGCTGTAACCGAAAAACTCAGACTCGAAAAGTTCCGGGGGAATGGCCGAGCAGTTGACGGGAATGAACGCTTCGCCGGATCGAAGGCTGTGCTCGTGGATATAGTGCGCGATCAGCTCCTTCCCGGTGCCGGATTCCCCGACCAGGCAGATCGTGCTGTCGGTGGGGCTGACAAGGCGCAGTTCGCTGATCATGCTCTCCATTTCCATGCTTTTCCAGATCAGTCCCGGATCGGAACGGCGGGAGAGATAGCGGGAGATCGTGTGATATTTGGAATGCAGGTCTGCTTCTTTTTCCAGAAGTTCCATGTAACGGTTCAGCACGTCATCTCTGCGGGAAACGGTGAGGACGTGGCGCAGATTCCCTTCATCATCTAAGACGGGTATGCTGGTGGAGAGGCGTTTGTGGCTGAAATGGTCGACGATATCGGTGGAAGGCGCTTTGGAATCAAGGACCTTCATAATGGTGGAACCGGTGTAGATCCCGTCTTTGATAAGATCTTCGGGCATATGGCCGAGAAGCTTCTCCTTCGGCAGGCGGAAAGCTTCTTCTGCAGCGGGATTGACGTACAGAAAGCGCCCCACGGAATCCGTGAGGACGACAGCATCGGAAAGATGCTCCAGGATCAGTTCGGGTATGTCTGCAGTATTTTTCATCGGCGCCTTCTTTCATACGGTCCTGCCGGTCCGGGCGTATATGTTTTTCCGGCGGTGTGCCGCTCGTGTATTTTCTCTTTTATCCTAGCATTCCACAAAATAAGTTGCAATGTGCAACAATGCAACATCTGCGTGTTGCAAAAATGCAAATCAAGTCTGGCGGAACATGCAGAAATGCCCGGTTTCTGGGGACTTTCTGAAGAGGGCGATATGGCATGGTTCTTGCATTCCCTGTGACAGAGGAATATGATCCGGTCTTTCATGAGGAGGAAAAGCAGATGAAGGATAAAAGAGTCACGATGGAAGAAGCTGTCAGAATGATACCGGACGGTGCGAATGTCGCCGTATCGGGTGCCATGCTTTCCGGAACGCCGACAGAGATCTATGCGGCAATCGGGGAAAGTTACCGTACGAGCGGCCATCCGGCCGGCCTTACGGTCATGCATGCGGCGGGAAACGGCGACGGTAAGGAACAGGGTATTGTCGCCATGAGTGAAGAGGGTCTGATCACCAGATATATCTGCGGTCATTTCAATAATAATTACAAAATGGCGGAACTGGTGAATCAGAACAAGGTGGGTGCCTACAATCTGCCGCAGGGGATCATCACCCATATGTACCGCGCCGCTGCAGGCGGAAAGCAGGGAGAGCTTACCAGAATCGGCCTTTATACCTTCTGCGATCCCCGCGAGCAGGGCGGCAGGCTCAATGAAGCGGCCAAAGAGGATATCGTGGAGCTTACGAACGTCGGCGGCGAAGAATACCTTTTCTACAGGACGCCGAAACTGGATATCGGCCTGATCCGCGGGACGTCGGCAGATGAACACGGCAATATTACCATGGAAGAGGAAACGTCGACGGTCGATATGCGGGACGTTGCCATGGCCGTCAAGGCAATGGGCGGAAAGGTGATCGCCCAGGTCAAGAACTTTGTCTCTGCGGCATCCATCCCGAGGGAGCGCGTGATCGTACCGGGATGCATGGTCGATGCCGTTGTGGTGTCCGAGGATCCCGTAAA
Source organism: uncultured Lachnospiraceae bacterium (assembly GCA_946534785.1). Classification (GTDB taxonomy): domain Bacteria; phylum Bacillota; class Clostridia; order Lachnospirales; family Lachnospiraceae; genus CAG-791. The sequence continues at coordinate 2,914 of CAMNCY010000027.1, forward strand.
ACTGCACCGGCAGACACCGGGCTCTTTCTACAATCCGGTCCTGTCCGGCCATTATAAAATACAGGAAGCCGGCTTTAAGCCCCTTCCTTTAAATGAAAGAAAGATCATCGCAAGGCGCGCCGCGATGGAGCTAAAGCCGGAGGCGGTCGTCAATCTCGGCATTGGGATACCGGAAGGCGTCGCTGCCGTTGCCAAGGAAGAGGGCATGGGAGATGATATGATCCTTACGGTCGAAATCGGCCTGATCGGAGGAACGCCCAGCGGCGGCGGAGATTTCGGCGCAGCTTCCAATGCCTGGGCAGAGCTTCCGATGAGCGTCCAGTTCGATTATTACCACGGCGGGAACCTGGCGTTTGCCTGCCTTGGCTTTGCCGAGGTAGACGGCAGGGGAAATATCAACGTCGGAAAATTCGGGAGCAGGATCGCCGGCTGCGGCGGCTTTATCGACATTTCGCAGTCAACAGACAAGATCCTTTTCTGCGGCACACTGACCGCCGGCGGCCTGAAGATCGCCGTCGAGGACGGAAAGCTGAAGATTCTGCAGGAAGGCGGCAAGGTCAAATTCAAAAAGGAAGTGGGCCAGATCACCTTCAGTTCCCATTTCAGCGCGGAAACGGGCCAGAAGGTCCTGTTCATTACGGAGCGGTGCGTCTTCGAGCTGATCAATGAACAGCTGGTCCTGACCGAAGTAGCGCCCGGGATCGATGTGGAAAAAGAGATCCTCCCCTATCTGGAAACACCGCCTGTCATTTCGGAAGACCTTAAGGAGATGGATCCCCGGATCTTCCGCGAGGAGAAGATGGGACTTTACGATATCATCAGCGGGAAATAAGTCAGGCTGTGCATCCGTTCATGAAATGAGAAGAACTCCGGCAGATTCTGCCGGAGTTCTTCTTTTACCTATGAGGAGGGTCAGGGGGTTGCTGTTTCAGATCCGACCGGTTGCCGTCACAGGACGGTCGGGGTCAGGAGATTTCCTTCTTCATCAAATTCCAGATCTGCCGGCGCATCGATCGCCGTAAGGTTCGGATATTTTCCGTCCAGGACATCCTGATAATATGCTTCGCTCAGCATGATCTCCCCGATATGGAGAGAGTTCGGGATGCGTACCATACGCAGCTTATCGGGAGACTGGTCCACCTTATTGGTGGTTTTGATGCACATCTGAATGGCTGTCTTATCCGACGGCATGATACAGGGAATCCTTGCCGATGCAAGGACCGTACTGGTAATGCAGTTGGGATACATGGCATTGAGATCCATCTTGTCGAATATCCTCTGCGTGATCGCATTAGACAGGCCGACGCCCAGTGTATTTCCGTGGGACTCGTCCGAAAGGTCCAGGAAACAGGTCCTCTGCACATCCAGACCGCCGCTGCAGCAGTCTGTGGAAAAGGTCCCCGTAATATTGGGGTCCACCCCTGTCCCGGAGAAGTTCTTTCCAATCAGGTCCACGACCAGGACGTCCGCTTTGCCCACCAGGATACTGGGCATGTTGGAAAAAGCATATTTTAAAAGCTCAGGCTCCCTTGTGAGGATGTCGCAGGCATCAATGGCTTCGATCCTACAGGTCTCGTCATAGGCGTTTTCCATACAGGGAATCGCGAAAAGGATGGGAGCTTTTTCCAGAACGACCTTTGCCATCGAAGGAATATTGACCGCCATCCGGTCCATGCCGTCTGCATGTACGTTGGAAGCGCCCTTCTGTTTGCCGAGGCCGATCGTCATCATTTTGCAGGGGCCGCTTTCGACGCTTCCCCGGAATGCATTATGGGGCTTTAACCGGCAGGAAATGATGATCCCGTCGGCGCCGAAGGCGTTTTTGTCCATATATACGGGACGTCCGGAATCCGACTGTCCCAGATATACGGTCTCCATGCTGGAGCGGATCTCACAGCCCATGGTTTCCGGAGTGATCTTATAGCCTGCCAGGATCTCGAGCTGTCCTTCGGCCGTTGCGCCGCCGTGGCTGCCCATGGCGGGCACGATAAAGGGCGTTGCGCCGCAGTTTTTTACGAAGTCCACGACCGCCTTTGTAATGATATCCACATTGGCGATCCCCCGGCTTCCGGCGGTGATGGCGATCTCCATCCCGGGCTTTATCTTTTTCCGGAATTTCTCCCGGGAGAGTTCCTTAAATACCACATCCGGGATCTGTTCCGGTGTGATCACGGGCCTTGGAAAAGTCTGTTTTGCCCGGAACATCCTGGGAATCTGCACGTCTTTGAGAAGATCTGTTACTACACCGTTTTTTTCTACTGTCTGCATGGTATCCTTTCCGGCACTGCGGGGCAATGTCATCTGTGTATTGAAAACGGTCCGGCCGCGGTCATAGGACCCGGCCGAACCGCCGATTACCGTCCGCTGACCGTTTATGCAGCGGCTGCCTTTTTCTTTTTGTCTTTCAGGTCATCCCAGATCGCATAGGCGATGGATGCTGCGATCATGAGCCAGATGACCCAGCCGATCGGCCTTGTAAAGAAGACCGCCAGGCTTCCCTTAGCCGCAGAGATGGACTGGATGAAGTAATTCTCCAGGTCATCGCCGAGGATGAATCCGATCAGGAAACAGGATGCGGGGATCTTGATCTTACCGAAGATGTATCCGAGAACACCGAAGATCAGGAGTGCCCATACATCGAAGATTCGGCCGTTCTTGGTCGCGTAGGCACCTACGATGCAGATCATGATGATGACGGGATACAGCCTTGCCCTGGGAATGTAGATGATCTTACTGATCAGTTTGATCGGGAAGAACATTACCAGGAACATGATGATATTGGATGCCAGGAGCGCTACCAGGATCGTATTCCACGTATGAGGGTTCTGTGTGATGAACAGAGGTCCTACCTGAATGCCCTGCAGCATGAAGGCTGAGATCAGGACTGCGGTCGTGGAGTCACCGGGAATGCCCAGGGACAGAAGCGGGATCAGTGCGCCGCCGGTAAGGCCGTTGTTGGAAGATTCGGAAGCGACCAGACCTTCCGGAGTACCTGTACCGAGAAGCTCAGGATGCTTGGAGAAGTTCTTTGCCTGGGCATATGCCAGGATCGAAGCGGCGGATCCGCCGACGCCCGGAAGAACGCCCATGAAAGTACCGATCAGGGAGGAACGGACAATGTTGACGCCCTGTCCCTTGAAATCCTTCAGGGAGAACCGGACATCGCCTTCCAGCTCGGAGTCCGTCTTCTGGACCTTGAAGTTCATGCCTTCTTCCGCTTCCTCGAAGATCTGCGCGATGGCGAACAGGCCGATCAGACAGGGAAGAAGCTGGAATCCGTCGGACATCTTGGATTTCAGGAAATCCGGCACCATACGGTACTGGTTATTGACACTGAAAGAGTTTGCCAGAGTTACGAGAACGCCCAGGAAGCCCGCGAAAATACCGCGAAGCATCTGGCCCTTGGAAAGGGCGGCGATGACCGTCAGTGCGAAAAGGATGATCAGGAATTTCTCGACAGAGCTGAATTTCAGCGCTGCAGAGGAAAGAATGGGCGTAAAGAGCCAGAGAGCGAGCAGCGAGATAAGACCGCCGCACAGGGAAGATACGATACCGATTTTCAGGGCTCTTTCTCCTTCTCCTCTCTTTGCCATCGGATATCCGTCAAAGGTCGTTGTAATGGAGGAAGGAGTTCCGGGAATGTTGATCAGGATCGCGGGGATCAGACCGCCGGAGATACCGCCGACATAGAGTGCCAGAAGAAGCCAGAGGGCTGTTTCCAGGTCATAGGCGTAGGTCAGGGGAAGGAAGACCGCAACGGCCATGGTGGCCGTCATACCGGGGATCGCACCGAAGACGATGCCGACGACAACGCCCAGGATCCCAACAAGAAGCTTGGTTACTGTGATCATGTTTTCGTCCCTCCTTCCTTAATAGATCGTAAATCCGTAATCAACGAACGTGACACTGCACATGCCCTTCGGCAGGGTAATGTTGAAGATGACACCGAACAGGATGGAGATAAGGAGCGGCGCAACGATCGAAATGATCAGACTGACAATGAGCTGCTTCTTGCCCAGTCCGGTATAAAGCAGGTTGAAAAGGAACACGAAGATCATGGAAGTGACGGTGAATCCGACCTTGTCGATGGTGAAAATATAACCTGCGAACAGGATCAGTGTTCCCCAGAGTTTCTTTTTATCGTATCCGTCGAGGAAGAATTTCCCCGGCTTTTCGAAGAAAGCACATCCCGCCTTTACTCTGGCCCGGCCCTCTGTGATGATGATCGCAAGAAGGAGTACGACCAGAACGCCCATGATGATGCGGGGAACGATCCAGTGTTCTGTTGAATAAACAACATTAATCATTTTTTTGCCCTCTTGATTCTGCGTTTTATGGATGGTAAACGGGAGGCACGGCCTGCCGGCAGGCCGTGCTCTCCCCTGTCAGACCTGTGGGGTCACCCGGGAATGCTCTGCTTATCAGAAAGCGATTTCATCCAGGCTGGGAGCCTTTTCGATCAGCTCTTTGCAGGTCTCTCTCTTGTTAAGGATATAAGCCTGGGAAGCGTCAACAGAAACTTCGTCTGCGCTCAGAGTATTGTAGAAAAGAGCAGCCATTTCTTTCTGGAAATCAGGATTCTCGGTGACTTTCTTCATGGCAGCTTCATACTCGGCAAGGACGTTTGCATCCATATCCTTGGGGAAGTACATGCAGAAATCCTTTGCGAATTCGAAAGGCTCGCCGTTGAAGGTAACGCCTTCGGATGCCATGGAAGTAACATCAAGGCCTTCAACTTCGCCGCAGGTACCGAACATGGTCATCTTCAGCTGGTCCTCAACGCCTTCCTCGGTGTACTGCTTGAAAGCGGAGGTGTCGCCGTAGATCACGTCTGCGTTGCGGTCCCAGAGTCTCTGGAGCTTTTCAGCGGTCGTTCCGCCTACGATTGCCTTGATATGGCTTGCAACTTCTTCACCCTCTGTTTCCTTGACCCAGAGATAATAAGCTGCAAATGCCAGGTGGGAAGTAGCGCCGGACTCGATGTTGAAGGATACGTCCACGTTGTTTTCCTTAATGTAGTTTGTTACGTCTGCAAGGCTGTGCCAGCCTTTTTCTGCAGCTGCACCGAAGCATGCGCCGGGGTTCTGGCCGATGCGGGGTCCGATCGTCATGTTCTCAAGGCTGTAAGCTTCATCAACTGCGCCGAACAGGACGCTGAGGAAGGTCATGTCGTGGAACATCATGACGGTCGTGCCGTCACCCTTCTGGTTCTGCATCTCTTCCAGAGCTGCCGCATTGCCGATGGCGTCGACTTTTCCGTTGAAGCCCATCTCTTTGGAAAGATAACGGGTCACCAGATCTGCGATCATGTAAGAGTCGCCGGAGGTGGAAGTGGATCCGATCACGACACGGACGTTCTGCCCCTTGAGGCTGCTGGTGCCGGACTCAGCTGCAGGTGCGCTTTCAGAAGCGGCTGCTGCGCTCTCTGTGTTCGCTGCGGGTGCAGCAGCGGTGGAACCGGAATTTCCGCCCCCCACGGAGCATCCCATTATTCCCAGCGCCATGACAGAGGCTGTTAATAAAGCAATGACTTTTTTAACAGATTTTCTCATTTGTTTTCTCCCTTTCAATATGATGAATTATGTGTTTGTTTCAGGTAAGCACATTATATCGGGAGGGTCCTGCTTTAAGCATTGGCAATGCTACCCGAACATCCGGGGACTTTTTATTGAAGCCTGCATATGCTTCCAACTATATGAAACGAATATTTCAATTGCGTTTTAAAACATTTCAAATTATGAAAGGATTGGCGCGATGCGGCAGAAAGCATGGTATAATCAGCCGAAATGGCCGTGAAAGATCCGGCATTTCAAGACAGGGGGAAGACTGCAATGATGAATTCAGATCGTACCGGAGTACAGGCGGCTCTTGCAGAGGCGCTGTCCGGATACCGGAAATACCGGCGGAGCGTGGGAGCGGTCCTGCTGATCCTGGCGGCTGCCATCGTCTGTGTTTTTGTGAACAGGTATGCGGTGTTCGCGCTGCTTTTTGCAGCGCTCCTCTTTCATCTGTTCGTTGTGCGGAAACGGCAGAAGGCGTACACTGCCGGCATAAACCACGCAAATATATCCCTTACGCTCATGCCAAAGCTCGGTGCGGAGGATGTCAGCGAAAAGGGCACGGGCGGACTGTCCGCGGCAGCCGTGAAAAAGGCCGCCATGATGCCCTGCGACGGGGAACCGACTTTTTTCTGGGGCATGGAAGGAGATGCGGGAAGATTTCATATCCGGATCGCCGATGCTTCGATCCCGGCAAGGTTTGAACTGAAAAAGGGCGGAAAGAAGAGAGTGCATTTTTCCACAGGCGTCTGGACCCATGTGCTCCTGCCTGCGGATACCGGATACCGGTACTGCGTGATCGATGAGACCGCTGTGCCGACACCGATCAGGATGGCCTTCTTTGAAAAGGATCCCGTGATGTTCCAGGCGCTCCTGAATGATCAGGAGCTGAAGGGTAAGGCGGTCCTTTACGCGCCGATGGGAGAAGAAGACCAGAGGCCTTCGCCTGCCGTTCTCAAAGCGCTGAAGGAACTGATCTCCTATACGCCCGGCTACTCGGCCATGAGCCTGCACGGCAATGAACTGGATCTTTTCATCCGGGGACGCTTCCTGGCAGGGCCCGTTACGGTCTCCCAAAAGCCCACCGAAGCTTCACTTACGTTTGATCCCTTCCCCGAATATGACTATATCCTGAAGGTCGCTTCGGCCTGCGTGAAAAATACCCGCAAAGTGCAGGCAGAAGAGGAGCAGAATATGTGAAACTAAGAAAACGGCTGCCACCGCGTGACAGCCGTTTTCTTAGTGCGCCCGGCGGGCGCACATTCAATGGAAGAAGTCTTTTTCGATTCCGTATTTCTTAATGTAGCGCCAGAGCGTTGTTTTGCTGACGCCCAGTTCAGCGGCGACCTTTTCGCGGTTTCCGTGATGCTTCCGGAGGAGTTCTGCGATTCGGTCCGCCTCTTCATCTCTTGTATAGGCGGCCTTATCCATTCCCGGGGAGAGAATCTGATCCACCTGTTTTTTTACAAAGATCTCATCAATGTTTCTCTGCTCTGTAAGAAGCACGATCCTTTCGCATACACTGGCGATCTGTTCCAGGTTGCCGGGCCATTCATATTCCCGGACGAACTTCAGCGCGCCCTGTGTCACCTTCAGATATCTCTTATACTTCTTCTGCCAGAGATTCAGATAATGATCGAACCAGTACTGTGCATATTCCTTCTGGTGCCGGACAGGAGGCACGTCCGTGCTCAGCGTACTGAGGGCATAGTAGAGATCCTGGCGGAATTCGCCGCGGTCGATCCTTGTGACAAGGTCCGTGCTGGTAGAGGCGATGACTCTGACCTTTATGGGACGGACGGCGTTCGTTCCGTTATGCATGAATCTTCCCCGGATCAGGTTCAGGACTTTATACTGGCTTTCCCGGGACAGCATTTCAACATTATTGAGATAAAGCGTTCCGTCGGCTGCCAGCTCGGCAAGGCAGGGATTGGATCCCGGCCGTGTGCCGTATCGTCCGAACAGCATGTCGTCCAGTGTCTCCGGAAGCCAGGCATCGCAGTCTACGGGGACAAAGGCGTTGTTTTTCAGGAAACTGGCATTGTGGATCGCTTCTGCCGCCTTATTCAGTCCGCTTCCCTTTTCACCGGTGATCAGTACCGGTTCGGAATACCGGGCGACCTTCAGGATATGCTGCTCCAGTCTTTTCGTCTCTTTGCTTCCGGTATACATCTGGCTTACCGTAAAATTCGCGATAAAGCCTCTCTGGTAGAGCTCTTTATGAAGCTCGGAATCCATCTCGGTAATTCTGCTGCCTTCATGGAAGGTGAGCACTGCCCCTTGTATACGGCTGTCGATCCGGATCGGCGCTATGTTCAGGACGATCTCCATGTTCCTGCTGTTCACATAGATGGAGTAGGATTCTTTTCCCTCTTCCAGGGCATCCTCCAGCGTTTTTTTCTTAAGACTGGGAACGACCTGCTGGATCTTTTTGCCAACGGGGTCGCCCAGGTATCTTTCCAGGAAATCACAGCCGCTTTTGTTGATCCTGCGGATCACGCCTTCCCGGTCCACCTGCATGATCCCGGCAAAGGTGTTGTTGAGCATGACTTCGATTTCTGCGTTATTCTGCTTGGAAAGTTCGATGGCATAGGAGACCATGGAAGCATTATGCAGAGCAATGGACAGACTTTCCATTCCGGAAGGGATACTGCTGAACGGGAGTCCCAGCTCTTCCGCCTTCCGGCAGACGGTATTGCCGCCGATGACGGCGGCACAGCCATCCAGAAGCGCCTGCTCGACGGCCGGTTCCAGTTCATCCCGGCTGCGGACAAAATATTTATGGAGACTGACATCAAACAGCTCTTCGTAATGATTCGTGGCACCGAACATGTTCGTATAGCCGATCAGGCCTATGGAACGGCAGTCCTGTCCATTTCTCTCCTTAAGTTCCCGGATCACCATCCCCATCTCCTGTGCGGTGACCTTCATTTCGACGATCGGGATCGTCAGGGTCTCATGAAGAAGCTGCGCAAGCACACCTCTTGTCACGATCAGTTCGCATCCCTTATTCTCCAGATCCCGCCCGAGCCCCACGACCTCGTCGATGTGAGCCCGCTGCACGCAGATGATCTCGAGAGAAGGATATTCTTCTGTCATACGCAGGATGGTCTCATAGTGAGCGGGATAGGGAAGTAAAATCGCTGTTTTTGTCATTGTCTCTCCTGAAGATTCACGATTTTGAAAAATCCGAACACCTGATTCATTCAATGCGGCAGTTTACAGCCCCTGGCCGTAAACTGCCGCACTGATCAAGTGATATTGCCCCTTAAACAGTTATCTTACCATGCAGGGCCTCTTGGGGTCGAAGGTCCAGCCGGGGATCAGGTACTGCATACCCTTTGCATCATCGCGGGCGCCGAGGCAGTTCTCTACATAGAGCTTGTTTGCCTTCATCACCTGCTCACGGTCGACCTCGATGCCGAGGCCGCCCTTCTTCGGAAGGTCGATGCAGCCGTCTACGATCTGCATGGGCTCCTTCGTCAGTCTCTCACGCCCTTCCTGCCAGATCCAGTGGGTGTCGATGCCGTTGAGCTTGCCCGGTACTGCCGCCGCGCACTGTACGACCATCGCAAGGCTGATGTCGAAGTGGTTGTTGGAATGGCAGCCCCACATCAGGCCGAAGTCGTTGCACAGCTGTCCGACACGGACAGAGCCGTTCATCGTCCAGAAGTGCGGGTCTGCAAGCGGGATGTCGACGCTGTTCAGAGCGATGCAGTGTGCCATCTCTCTCCAGTCCGTATCGATCATGTTGGTCGCCGTGGGCATACCGCTGCCTCTCTTGAACTCCGCCATGATCTCACGGCCGGAGAAACGTCCTTCCGCACCGCAGGGATCTTCGCAGTAGGCAAGGATCTTCTTGAACTCGGGTGCGAGTTCAAGGGCCTTGGCAAGGGACCAGCAGCCGTTGGGATCCAGGTCCACACGGGCATCCGGGAAAGCTTCCTTGATGGCGCGTACCGCTTCCAGTTCCTGCTCGGGCTCCAGGACGCCGCCCTTGAGCTTGAAGTCCTCGAAACCGTACTTCTCATAGGTGGCCTTAGCCAGTGCCACGATCGCCTCGGGGGTCATGGCCTCCTCATGGCGCAGCCTGTACCAGTCGCAGTCAGCATCCGGCTCTTCCTCGTAGGGAAGGTCTGTCTTCTTCCTGTCGCCTACATAGAACAGGTAGGAGAGGAAGCGCACGCGCTCTCTCTGGATGCCGTCGCCCATAAGGGCGGCAGCGGGAACGTCCAGGTACTTGCCCAGAAGGTCCAGGAGGGGTGCTTCGACGGCCGTGACGACATGTACGCCGGTACGAAGGTCAAAGGTCTGCAGGCCTCTGACGTCGTCCTTGATGTTCTCGTTCAGCCAGTTGCGGATCTTGTTCAGGGTCTGCTTGTAGTCGGCGATACTGGTGCCGATGACAAGGTGCTCTACCGCTTCCAGGGCAGCCGTGATCTTCTGGCCGCCGGGGACCTCGCCGACGCCCTCAGCGCCGGTGGAGTCCGTCAGGATGACGATGTTCCTGGTAAAATACGGTGCATGCGCACCGGAAAGGTTCAGTTCCATGCAGTCATGGCCCGCTACGGGGTAGACTTCCATTTTTGTGATTACAGGTACCATAGGGCTTCCTTTCTAGATCTTGTCTGTTGCTTCGCTGTCGGTTATCAGTCTGTCATCTGCCGATCTTAATGCCGGTCAGGTACTCATAATACTGGGCGATCGCGCTGTGGTCCTTCTGGCCGCCTTCATGGCTGTGCATCCACTGCAGGATCTCCTGGACTGCTGCTGTCATCGGAACCGGTGCGCCTACGCTGTGAGCGCAGTCAAGGGCATTGTTCAGGTCCTTGATGTGAAGGTCGATCTTGAAGCCGGGCTTATCGTTGCCAGCGATCATCATCGGGCCCTTCGCATCCATGACAGTGGAGCCTGCAAGGCCGCCGCGGATCGCTTCGAATACCAGCTGCGGATCAACGCCTGCCTTCTGGGCCAGCGTGAAGGCTTCCGCTACCGCCTGGATGTTGCAGGCGACAACGATCTGGTTCGCGAGCTTTGTCGTATTGCCGGCACCTACCTCGCCGCAGCGGACGATGGAAGCGCCCATGGTCTCCAGAAGGGGCTTGAACTTATCAAAGACTTCCTGCTTGCCGCCGACCATGAAGGAAAGGGTGCCGTCGATGGCCTTGGGCTCGCCGCCGGATACGGGTGCATCCAGCATCTCAATGCCCTTCTTTGCAAGCTCAGCTGCGATTTCCTTGCTGGCTACGGGGTTGATGGAGCTCATGTCGATGAAGACAGCGCCTTCCTTCATGTAGGATGCAACGCCTTCTGCACCGAGCATAACGGATTTGACATGAGGAGAGTTGGGGAGCATCGTCATGACGACGTCGCAGCTCTCACCGATCTCTTTATTGGTGGCCTGCTTTGCGCCGCAGGAGACGACCTCGTCTACAGCTGCCTGGTTCAGGTCACTGACCAGAAGGTCTGTATAGCCGCCCTTTAAGATATTTTTTGCCATGGGCTTTCCCATGATGCCGAGTCCGATCAGACCGATTTTCATAGTGTGTATTCCTCCTGTTTATATCATTATTATAGTTATGAACTATGAGTTACCTGTATCAGAGAAGTCCTGCGGTCTCCATCGCCTTCCGGATCTTATCGAGGACCGGGCCTTCCGCCGTGGGAAGGTTCGGGAGATAAGGATCACCGACGTTCTGTCCCCTGAGGTTTGCCATGTCCTTGGCTGCTACCGGGAAGGATGCGCCGTCCATGGAAAGACGGACCGGGTTGAGTTTGAACTGGGCTTCCAGGGAACCCTTGATGTCCCCTGCGACGAACTTCTCATATACATCGCCGATCAGCTCCGGCATGAAGTTCCCGGCCGTGCAGACGCCGCCTACCGCGCCGACGCACAGGGATGCGTAAAGAAGCGTGTCCTTGCCGCCGAAGACCTTGAAGCCGACGTCACGGCAGCGCCGTACGCATTCTTCCGTGAGGGTGATGTCGCCGGAGGTGTCTTTCATGCCGACGATGTTGGGAACGGTATGGGCAAGGCGGTCGATCATGTCTGCCGTGATGCCGTAGCCGACTCTTCCGGGGTTGTTATAGATAAGGACGGGTGTTTCCGGGATCGCTTCCGCGATCGTCTTGAAGTGAAGGTACAGCTCGTCCGCCGTGGGCTTTAAGAACATGGGCTGCAGGACGGATACGCAGGATGCGCCGTTTGCAACCGCCATTTTTGCCAGGCGTACGCACTTCTTTGTATTGATGGCGCCGATGCCGAAGTAAACGGGGACGCGGCCGGCCGCCTGGTCCACCATGATCTTCAGGCCTCTTTCCATCTCGTCTTCTTCGATCTGGTAGAACTCGCCGTTCGAACCGAATGCCAGGATCCCGTGCATTCCTCCGTTAATGACGTAGTCCACCTGCGCCCGCATTCCGGCCTCGTCGATCTTTTCATCCTTGTCGATGACGGTTATGATCGGGACCACAACGCCCTTGATAAAATCCGTATTCATGTTGCTGCTCCTTTCTTGATGGTAAGTTTATTCCGGTTGTATTCCCCGCATATCCCTTTTTCCGGGATGAATATCCGTATCAGGTGATCGGTGCCGGGTTGAAAATACAAAGGTCATTGGCGAAGCCGTACTGCTCGGTATAAGGCTTCTTAATACCGCTTGCCACATCCAGCAGATAGTTGTAAAGCTCTTCTCCCTGCTCCGCGATCGTCCGCTCGCCCACGGCCGCGGGCCCTGCATTGAAATCGATGATGTCCGGCCACTGCTCCTTCATCTCGTTCCGGGAGCACAGCTTGATGACCGGCGCTGCTGCAAGACCGTAGGGCGTTCCTCTTCCCGTCATGAAGACCTGGAGCCCGATCCCCGATGCCAGCTGGGAAGGGCCGCATACGATATCCGATGCCGGCGTTGCCGCAAAGATCTCGCCGTACTTTGTCGGCCGCTCTCCGGGGGAGAGGACTTCCACGATGGGGGAGCTTCCCGATTTCGCAATGGAGCCCATGGATTTTTCGATGATATTGGAAAGGCCGCCTTTCTTGTTCCCGGGCGTTGTGTTCGCGCCGCGGTCGACGCCGCCGGCCTTCAGGTATTCGTCATACCATTTCATCTCTTCCACGAGGCGCTTTCCGACTTCCTCATTGATACAGCGCTCGGCAATATACTGGACGCCGTCCCGTACCTCCGTCACTTCGGAGAACATCACCGTGCCGCCCGCACTGACCATAAGGTCCGCCGCATATCCTGCCGTGGGGTTGGCCGTGATGCCGGAGAAGGCATCCGAGCCGCCGCACTGCATGCCGACCACAAGGTCGGATACGGGGAGCTCTTCTCTCTTTCTTTCGTTCAGGATCCGGAGCTTTCTTTCCGCCATCTCCAGGATCGCGTTCATCATGGCCTCATACCCTTTGTGCTCCTGGAGGACGATAACGTTCTCCGGGGTATTCAGTTCGGGCCACCATTCACAGAAGCGGTCTACCGTGAACTTTTCACAGCCCAGGGCGACCAGCATGAACTGTCCGCCGAAGTTCGGGTGCATCGCGATGTTGCGGAGGATCCTCTGGGGGACCTTTGCCTCCGGTGCATCGATCGCAACGCCGCACCCGTAGGGGTGGTTCACGGCAATGACATCATCTACATTGGGATATTTGGGAAGGATCTCATTGCGTATCCTCTGTACTGCCACGTTCAGGACGCCCGTTACGCACTGCACGGTCGTATTGATCGCAAGGATGTTGCGGGTTCCTGCAGGACAGAGCATGCCGGCTTTCTTCAGTGCCGTTTCGTCCCCGGAGAGGGCGGCGTCCTTTAAGGGGTTCCGGTATCCCATCCAGGTGGTCCTTGCGGGCTTCGGAAGGTCCGTCACGATATTCTTTGCGAACTGCAGGGAGTCCAGGTCAGGCGCCGGGGCCATGACAAGGTTCTTTTCATTGATCCAGCCGCCGAGGGGGATGTCCTCGCTCACATTTCCGAGAAGGACGCCGTAGCGGTATACGGGATCGCCCTTTTTCATTTCCCGCAGGGCGATCTTGTGGGCCTGGGGGATATCCACGGCCGTGACCACGCCGGGAAGGACTTCCGTGCCTTTTGCAAGGTCGCGGATCGCCACGGCGACATTATCTTTATCACTGATTTTAATACAAAGATGTTTTTCCATATCTGCCTCTTATTCTTCGGATAAAAGCCATACTGCAGTCAGAACGGATGCAAAGATCATGGCTTTGTCATGACGGTTTCACTTTTTCTGTGGAAAGCATATCATCCCCGCAGCAATAGAACTATTTGCGAAACAGCCAAAACAGAAGGCGTCCCGTTTATGACTATTCTATAAGATTTCAAATAGATGAAACAATAGTTTCATTTTGCGTTTCAAAGGTCGAAATCCCGCCAGTATTCCCGGCAGAGATCCAGATAGTATTGCTCCGGCTTTCCGAGGTATCCGTTCTTTCTGCTGCACATGGTGACCTGCCATCCGGGGCGGCCCTTCAGGCGGAAGTAGACGGCTCCGCCATCCTTCACCGCATATACGGCCGGCAGCAGCGCACACCCAAGGCCCAGGGAAACTATGCGGTGTTTGCTTGTATTACTGGAGGTGGTGAAAAGTTCCCGGGGCATGAAACCGGCCTCTTCGAACAGGGCCTGGGTAATGCTGTACAGGGTAGACCGGTGATAGATCCGTACAAAAGGCTCATCGGAAAAAGCAGCCAGATCGGCCACGGGCGCAAGCC
>CAMNCY010000028.1 GCA_946534785.1 uncultured Lachnospiraceae bacterium
GAGCTTATAGCCCAGAAGCCTTGCGGCGCATCCTGTGACAAAGCCCGGTATCTCGAGGGCGGCGCCGTTTCCCGCAAGATGCCGGATCACCGCTTTGGCATACCGCACGCCCTCTCCTTCGGAGGAGGCGCCGGCAAAGATCTCCGGGTGTTTCGCCTGCGAAACGCCGAGATCGAAATTCCGCAGGAACTGCTGCCGGGCCGAATAATTATGGGAATGGTACACCTGTGCTTCCGCCGTGTAGCGGATCCTGTACCCTGCCTGCAGGGCACGCCCCGCAAAGATCATGTCCTCATTGAAGATCGCGGGCTCCGTGAACCCGCCCAGTTCGTTGAAAAGGGACACACGGTAGGCGGCGCATACATCCGAGCAGAAATAGGTCTTGATCCCGAGCCTTGCAAAATCCTCCTGGGATTTTACAAGCGGCTCCGGCGGATAATTGAACGCACGGGAATACCGCTCCGCCTCTTTTGCATTCTCATTCGGAAGCTGCCTTCCGTAACTGACGGCAAGGTCCGGTATCTCCTCCAGGGGCCGGATCAGGTCTTCGATAAAGGTTCTGCCCGCCGGGAGCGCATCCTGCGTCAGCATGATCACATAGTCCGCCCCTTCGCAGAGTCGCATGCCGAGGTTCCGCGTACCGGCGTGGTCGAACTCCTCTGCCGTAATATGCGTGATCCCGGTCCCGGGACAGATCGCAAGAAGGGCTGCCTCATCCATGCCGTTGTCCTCCAGGAAACGGTCCAGGATGGGTTTTTCCGTATTGATCAGGCAGACCTTCTCCGGCGGAAGCGACTGCTCCGAAAGGTTTTTCAAAATCTGGATCAGCCGTGTCCCCGGCCTGTAGAGCGGGATCACGACATCGGTTTTTATTCTGCACATGAGAACAGTATAGCATAAAGGGAGAGCCAGCGGCTCTCCCCGTAAGATCAGCTGTTAAATTGTATCGTGCCGGCCGCGCGTCCTTATGTGTGATCGGCGTCCGTCAGTTCCTCGGGCACCGCGCCCTGCGTATCCTCCGCGATCTTGCTGCTGTAGGATGCAACGGCATCGGAGACCTGGTACCCTTCTTCGCCATACAGGAACCCATGGAGCCATTCCACGTTTTCCTTCAGGTCCCTGGGAATGACGCAGTCACCCTTCGCGCCGCCGAGGTTCGCCTGGATGCGGAGGTCTTCCTGCGGGAAGCCGTTCTTCATATCGTCCGTATCCTCTTCCTCCATGACGGTGATGTTCGCGATGTTGGAAACATCATTCAGAAGGTCTGTCAGGTCATAGGAGGTATAGATCTCATCAAAGGCCGTATTGGCGATCTCCGCAAGCTGTGCGGGATTTGCCTGCTTTGCCTTTGCAATGGTCGCGTACAGGACCTCTCTCTGTCTTGCGGCACGCTTGTAGTCCCAGCCCCTGGTATAACGGATACGGCAGTAGGCCGTTGCCTGCAGGCCGTCCAGCACCTGTCTTCCGGGCTGTGTGACCTCTGTATAGCTCATGCCGAGCTCCTTGGCCATCGTGGACTGGTAGTTGTTAAGGTGGGAGATCTCATCCTCTTCGATGTCGATCTCAACACCGCCGAGGGCATTGATCACGTCGGTCAGTCCGCCGAAGCCCACCGTCACGAAGTCCGTGATGGAAAGGTCCAGGTTCTGGTTCAGCATGTTGATGGCCTGCTCCGGACCGCCCTGGGCATAGGCGGTATTGCACTTGTTGTAGGTGCCGTTGCTGAGGTTGAGATACGTATCACGGTAGACGGAGACCAGCTTGACCTGCCCGGTATCCTCATTGATACAGCAGATCATGATGGCGTCGCTTCGCGTGTTCTTCTTCAGGTCGCCCTTCGTGGAGTCAACGCCGAAGAAGGCGATCGTACGGAACCCCTTCATGGCGCCGGTCTCAATGTCCTCCCGGACCTCTTCATTGACGTTCTCCAGGATCTTTTCTTCGGAAAGGTCCGCTTTGCCGACCTTCTCCACCCTTGTAACGAGGTAGAAGATCCCGATGGCGCCCAGGAGCACCACGATCTCCGCGATCAGAAGGGCGATTCCGATCTTCTTACGGTTCTTTCCGCCCTTCTGCTTTCTTTCCGGCCTTCTGCTCTCGAATTCCTCGAAGTCGTCTTCGTACTCGTCATTGTAGGACTTTCCGTCATACGATTCTTCGTATCCCTCGTCGTAATCCCGGTAGTCGGTGTCGTATTCGTCGGTGTATCCGTCATCGAAAGGATCCTCATAGCGGACCTCGAACGGATCGTCGTCATATCGGTCATCATATCTGTCGTCATAACGGTCGTCATCATACCTGTCGTCGTAACGATCGTCATACCTGCTGTTCTTTCTGGACATACTTCCTCCGAGTTCCTTATTCCGCTCACATCTGCGGGACAGGTTCTTCAAACATACTGCATCCTAGGATACCTTATTTCCCCTCCGTCTTCAAGTACTCACACGCAAAATCGGCCGCTCCGGGGGCAGATGCCTCCCGGAACAGGCCGGTCCTCAATACGCGTTCTTGTTGATAAAACCTTTGAAGATCGTCAGGAACAGGATCTTGAAATCCATTCCGAAGCTCCAGTTCTCGATATAGAAAAGATCGTACTCGATCCTCTTGCGGATCGACGTATCTCCGCGGTAGCCGTTGATCTGTGCCCAGCCGGTGATCCCGGGACGGACCTGGTGCTTGACCATGTAGCGGGGAATCTCCTCCTTGAATTTCTCCACATACTGGGGACGCTCCGGACGGGGCCCCACGAGGCTCATCTGCCCCATCAGCACATTGAAGAACTGCGGCATCTCATCGATGCTCGTCTTGCGCAGGAAGCTTCCGAAGGACGTGACTCTCGAATCGTGCCGGGTGGTCCAGCCCTTCTTCTCCTCATCCTCCGTCTGGACCCGCATCGTCCGGAATTTGAACATGGTAAAGGGCCTGGAGTGCAGCCCGATGCGCGTCTGTTTATAGATAATGGGCCCCGGGCTCGAAAGCTTCGTGCCGATGGCCGCTATGATCATGACCGGCGAGAACAGGATGATCAGGAACAGGGATCCCACGATATCCATAAGCCGCTTCATGAACAGGTTCCAGGTATTGGTGAGGGCCACATACCGGATACTGATGACGGGAAGTCCTTCGATATCCTCGGTGTAGGGCCTTGACGGGAAAAGGGAATTATAGTCCGGTATGAATTTCGTATGGACACCGGACTTTTCGCACTGGTCCACGATGCTCTCGAGATTGTCGTAATCCTGCAGGGAAAGGGTGATCGTGATCTCGTCCAGTTTGTTCTCCGGAAGGATGTATTCCAGGTTTCCCAGAGTGCCCAGCACTTTGACGCCCCGGTAGGTCGTTCCCCTCGGGACATGGTCGTCGAGGATCCCGTGGACCACATATCCCCACTCCGCGTTGGCCGTGATCCTGTCGAGATACGCCTCTGCCGCGCGGGAATAGCCCACGAGAAGGACGTGCTTGAGGTTGTTCCCCTTTTTGCGGAAATGCCGGAGGACCCTGCGCACGCCGTAGCGGTACAGAATCATCATCAGCATGTTCAGCAGATAGAACATGAAGATGAAGGACCTGGAAAAGTCGATCACGCCCGCAACGCTGGTGGACAGCAGGAAGAACGAGACCATGACGCCGACGATGCCGACGGTGTTGGCCCGGAAGATCCCGTATACCTCCGTGCGGAACCGGTTCGAGCGTTTGGAGGAATACAGGTTATAGATCGAATAGAGGATCAGGTGCGCGGGTACCAGAAAATACAGAAACGAAAAATACGTTTCCGCAGAAAGAGCCGTTTCGCCGGGCGTCGTATCCGACCAGGGAGACAGGAACTTGATCGCCCAGGCACAGGCATAGCTGGCCGTGACCACGACGGCATCCAGCACGATATGAAGTCTGTTGAAAAAAATCTGGTTATCCTTGATCATTTCATCAAACGCCTGAAACAGTTCTCCCAGAGTTTTCCCTGGATACGAAGATAGTTCGGCAGATTCCTCACTTCAAACGGGACCTTTCCCCCGAGGTACAGAGGATAGACGCCGGAAAGCTTCTCATCGGAGGAAGACAGGGCCGCTTCTTCCGGGATCGAGCCTTTCTTATAGGGAAGGTCATATTTTTTCAGATAATCGGCTTCCTCTGCCCTGGCCTGTATGCGCAGGCCTCTCTCCAGTCCCTTCTCATAGGCCTCTCCGAGTCCCTTTTTGCGGAAATAGGAGTGCTTGAGGGCAGCCCCCAGGCTGATCAGGGGCGCATTCAGGGCATACTGGAGCTTCGGCATGTTCTTGTAGAGAAGATACCGGTTGTTGCCGGCCGTCATCTCTTCCTTGAAGGGATTGTAAATGCTGCCGCTCGATGCGCTTCCCGCATGGTACACAATGGCCTTCGGCGCATAGAAATTCCGGTAGCCGTAGATCGCCGCCCGGTATCCGATGTCCACGTCCTCGAGATAGCAGTAATGCCTCTCATCGAAAAGGCCGATCTTCTCAAAGCCTTCCATCCGGTAGATCGCAGCGCCCGCGCAGGCGGAAAAGATCTCGTCCTCTTTGTCGTACAAAGAGGCCCTTGCCGCCTTTCCTCTTCCGAAGGCCCACCCGAGGGCACAGAAAAGGTCTCCCGCGTCGTCGATCACGGAAGGGTCTTTCATGGACAGCATTTTGGCCTGGACACTGAAGGCTCTTTTATTCTGGACGATCGCCGTGTACAGTTCTTCGACGCACCGGGGATCGACGGTAATGTCGTTGTTGAGCAGGATCACATACCGTGTCTTCGTGATATGGATCCCGGCGTTCACTGCATGACAAAAGCCCGTGTTGGCGCCCAGCTTCAGGAGCGTTACCATCGGGTACTTCTCTTCTATCAGCTCTCTGCTCCCGTCCCGGGAATCATTGTCTGTCACGATGATATGGGGAATAAAAGTACCGGCAAGGAGCGAATCCAGGCACCTTTCAATGTACTTCATCCCGTTGTAATTCGGTATTACGACCGAAATCAGTTTTTCCTTGTTTTTGCCCATAAGGGTATTATACGCTCTTTTATCCTGCTCGGCACCCTGAAAAAGACGGTGCCCCGCACGGCCTTCGGAAAACGCCCGCAGACGCCCCGGGGTTCAGAGCCTGTGCGTAAAGGAAGGATCCCAGACGACAAGGTACCCCTTCTCCCTGACCCTGCGGCAGAATTCCAGGCTTTTGACCGTCAGCTCGTCATTCCCCTTCAGGATATGCTCATCATAAGAAGCCCGGAACACGTCCCTGTACAGGTCCTGCAGCTCGTCCCGGATCTGCATGCACCGGACGTCGACTGCCGCCGCATCCTGCCGGCTGTCCGCACGGTGGGCGGGGCCGCTCTCCTTCTCGTGCATGCCCTCGAAGATCACGTTCCCTTCCTCGTCCATCATGCCGCCGATGATGCGTCTCTTCCGGTTCAGGACTTTTCCGCCCACGACGCCGACATCCTGCCGCTGGGTAAAGATGTCCGGGATATAGGTGATATCATAAAATCCCCTGTGACGGGAATGGGAGACCTCCGCATGGATATGGCCGGACTTTAAGTAATCCTTTAAGGCCTGCAGGCCCGCTTCCACCGCATAGTCCTTGCTGCCCGGATTCCCCGCCGTGGAGCCCGCGTGCACCCTCCAGTGATAGAGGACCTTCGGGATATGGCGGACGCCCGACCAGGGGGCCCTGAGCATCAGGTCGTAATCCTGTGCGCCGTCGAATTCGGGGCGAAGTCCCAGTGCGAGGAACAGCTCTGTCTTCATCACCAGGAAATGGCAGATATAGTTGTTGGTCAGAAGGTAATCGGGGTTGAAATCCGGCTTGATATTGGGCTCGAAAAAGTGCTTTGCGGTCACATCGCACTTGTCCTCATCCGAATAGAGGATCTCGGGCGCGCTCTTTCGGATCTCTTTTACCATTTCATACAGGGCATCCGGCGTAAGAAGATCGTCGTAGTCCAGAAGTCCCAGGTAATCGCCGCCGGCATGGGAAGCCGCCGCGTTCGTGTTGGCGGAAATGCCGCCGTTCTTGTCCAGCCGGTAATAACGGATCCGGCTGTCCTGAAAACGCTCCACGGACTCCCGGGCGGAATCGTCGGGGCTCCCGTCGGCGATGATCAGCTCAAAATTGCCGTAGGTCTGTTCCGTGACCGACCGGATCATCTCTTCGAACAGCACAAGGTCCGGCATATACAGAGGTACCAGGATGCTGATAAGAGGCAGGTCCTGCGCATGGTCAGAGGAGGATTCGGCCTCGTATTCCCGTCTCTGCGCCTCCAGCTCCTCCTGTGTCGGAGCCGTATACGCATACCGGTCCGTGACAATGTCCCGCACCCTCTCCTTTGCTGCGTAATATGCTTCGATCACGCCGTTCCTTCCGGCGTATCGGATCGTTTTTCTGACGTTATCGATCACTGACATGTGCTGTTATCCCGCCGACTTCAGTCCTGGACCTTCAGGGAATAATCGCTGCGGTCCAGCGTGAAGTTCGGATTGTAGTACGGATCTCCCGCATCCAGAACATTCTTCCATTTTGCCCGGAATTTTTCAGATTCTCTGTTGTAACGCTCGGCATTGGCCGCGTTCTCTCCGGCAAGATCGGAGCCGCGGGAGGCCGATTCATAATGATAAAGCTCCGCAAAAGGCGTAAATACGTTGAGATACCCCTTCTCCCGGCACTTCAGGCAGAAATCCACGTCGTTCAGGGAGACCTCGAAGCCTTCGTCCAGGCCGCCCACTTCGTCGTAGATGCTCTTTTTCACCATCAGGCAGGCGCCGGTGACCGCACTGACGTCCTGCGTATAGCAAAGGCGTCCCATGTAGCCCAGGTTTTCCCTGCGCTGCTTGTAGTGGGTATGGCCCGCTGTCCTGTGGGCGCCGAGTCCCAGGACGATGCCGGCGTGCTGGATCGTCTTGTCGGGATAGTAGAGCTTTGCACCGACACAGGCGACATCCGGCCTCTGGGCATACATGAGAAGCTCCTCCATCCAGTTGATGGCAATGACTTCGGTGTCATTGTTGAGGAGCAGGATATATTCTCCCGTGGCCGCAGCCGCGCCGATGTTGTTGACCCTGGAATAGTTGAAGGCCTCGCCTTCTGCGCGCGTGTAAGTCTCTACCCGGATCCGGTCCTTGTAGGGGCCGGAAAGGATCTCTTTGTAATAACGGAAGGTCGCCTCCTCCGTGCTCCCGTTCTCCACGATGATGATCTCGTAATTATCATAGGTGGATTTTTCGAAGATGGAGGTCAGGCACCTCTTCAGGTCCTCGCTGTGGTCCTTGTTGGCGATCACGATCGAGATCTTCGGCTCGCCCTGGATCTCATAGGTGATCTTGAAGATCGTCTCAAAGGCCCGCGTGCTGGTGATCTTGAAATTCTTATAGCCGTGGCGCCGCAGGTGATCGGCAACGGCCCCCTTGGCGGCGTCGATGGCATAGGTCTTGGCCTGGATATTTCCCGCCGTGGAACCGGCATGGCTCCGCCAGTAATACAGGAGCTTCTGCACGTGCACGATCTTCTTTGCCTTATCCGTAAGCCGGAGGATCATGTCATGGTCCTGGCTTCCGTCAAACTCGGAGCGGTAGAGTTCCTCTCCCTCCAGGAGCTTCCTGTCAAAACAGGACAGATGGCAGATATAGTTGTTGGCCCTGAGGTTGTCGATCGCATAATCCGGCTTGAAGTGGATCGTCACGAACCGGTTGAGATTCGATTCCCTGAAGGTCGTTTCATCGCAGTACAGATAATCCGCGCCCTGCTCGTTGATGGCCTTGCAGTATTCATACAGGACGGAGGGGTGCAGATAATCGTCATGGTCAAAGGGGGCGATGAATTCCCCGGTGGCAAGACGCAGGCATTCGTTGGTGTTGTAGGAGATGCCGCCGTTCTTATCCAGCTTCTGATAGCGGATGCGCCGCTCAAGATTCTCGTTCCGGCTGCGGTATTCCTGTACGACCTCGCCCACATAGGCATGGGCATCGTCCGATCCGTCCGCAAGGCACAGCTCCCAGTTGTCGTAGGTCTGGTTCAGGACGGAATCCATCATGTCCTTTAAATATTCCTTCGGCGTATTGTAGAGCGGCACCAGGATGCTGAAGAGGACTCTTTTCTCAAAGCCCTTTGACTCCTCCGCCTGGCGGGCGCGCTCCGCCTCATCCGGGAAGCTTGCCGTGCCGTAGCCTTTTTCCGCCTTTTTCTCGCGGATCTTGTACTGGATCTTTTTGACTACGCCCCGGGCGTCTCCCTGGTTTTTGATCCTGTCGACCTGCCTCTGGGCGAAATGATATACGTCCCTGGCCGGCTTGGAGGCCTTCCAGAGCTTATTGTTCTTGATACGGTCCAGCTTGAACTGCAGGTCGTCTACCTGGTCCTCCAGCTGGGCCACCCGGTCTGCGAGGAAGGCGGCTTTCGCCCTTTCCCTTTCATACAGCTCCCGCAGATCCGTTTCCCTGTTCTCATTATCCATGTATATTCAGCTCCACATCCGACCAGTTCACCAGACGCTGCCGGGACGTTCTGTCCACTGCCAGCATGCCGACCAGGTATTTTCCCTTCGGAAGCGCGTCCGGACGGATGACAGTGCGGAAACCGGTCAGCTTGTCATGGATCTGGTCGGTCAGGTTCTCCGCGATATCCGCGCGGTATACATTCTCCACTTCCGTCTTCCAGATGCTGCCCTCCCCGGAGAGCGGCTTCAAAAGAAGGAATCTGTCATAAACGGCGTTGTCCGCACCGACGACGAAGGAATACCCCTTCAGGTAATATCCCTTGCCGGCCTCCACCGGATCCTCGGCGTAGGGGCCGCACAGCCATCTGTCCAGGCTGTTGGCGAATTCGACGCCCAGTTTAAGGACCGGGTCCTCCCACTTTGCGGGAAGCGGACGGGTAAGCTGCTGCACCTCCGTATAGAAGGGATTGCGCAGCCGCACTTCATCGCTCTCGATCTCGAACTTCGTGACCGCGGGATCCTGCACCAGGTACTGGTGATAGAAGGGATCGCGGACGAAAAGGTCCGGATGGAGCTTTAAGAGATGCTCCTGCTCGATGGAAAGACGCTTGGACTTCACCAGGTCCTTCCTGTCGTCGCCCCTGGAAAGGGACTCATGGTGATACAGGTACATATTGTTGCGGACCACGTTGTAATAGCCCTTCTCGAAGATCTTCAGGCAAAGGTCCACGTCGTTGAAGGCGACGGCGAAATTATCCTCGTCCATGCACCCGGCGTCGAAGTAAAGCTCCGTCCTGACCATCAGGCAGGCGCCGGTGACGGCGATGACATTGCGCACGCCCTTGTTGTATCCGAAATAATGCTCCTCCCGGTTGCTGCAGTACTGGAGCTTGTGGATCGGTCCCGCATGCACGTTCACAACGCCCGCATGCTGGATCATGTCCGAGTTGGGGTATAAAAGCTTCATGCCGACCGCGCCGACATAGGGCAGTTTTGCCTTTTCGGAAAGGTAATCCATCCAGCCCGGTCTTGCGATCTCCACGTCGTCGTTCAGGAAAAGAAGAAGCTCTCCGTTGGCTTCCTCCGCGCCCATGTTGCACATCTTGGAGAAATTGAACATCATGGGCTTATAGATATAACGGGCGCTTCCGTTCTCGTTGTGCGCCTCCAGGAGCTTCTCCACCTTTGCGCGGTTCTTCTCGTTGCTGCCGTTGTCCACGACAATGATCTCATAGGGTGCATTGCCCGTGTATTTTTCGATGGAATGGATACACTTGCCCAGGATCTCCGGATTGTCCTTGCTGGGGATGATGATGCTGATCAGCCTCGTCGCCGCGGAGGCGCTGGAGAACCGTCCCGTCAGGGAATCGCGGATCAGGTCGCTGTCCCAGGCCCTGGGCTTTCTGGATGCGTGGAAAAGGATCTCAGGGATGTGTCCTATGGGGAAGCGGTTCTTATGGCGTCTGGAGAAGCCGCCCTCCGCCTGTGCAAGCTTCAGGCACAGCTTGCCGTAGATCCAGGATTTCATGGTATCGTCCAGGTCGTTCTTGCTGGCGTCTGCTTCCTCCCGGGAGTCAAAGGCCAGTTTTGCACGTGCCTCGATGTCTTCCGCCTTCCGAAGGCCGGGATTGATCAGGGCAAGTTCCGAACTGCGGATGGCGAAGACGCTGCCGAAATAAAAGGTCGAAAGGAAGGTGTCCGGCGACCAGTCGGCCTTCAGCCACGGATCCTTCAAGATCCCCTGGCTGCCCACCCGGTCCTCATCGCCGTAGACCATGCCGATGCCTTTGTTGGCGGCAAAGAAATCACGGATCAGTGTTTCCGCATAGTCTGTCAGCGTTCCGTTATCATCACACGCGATGATGATATCCGGCATCTGTTTCCCGGAAAGGATGTAGCTGCGTAGATGCGAATACCGCACCACCTCACTGGAAAGCATGTCGCCGTCCGTGTGGTCGGTCTCGGAAAGCTGTCGGTCCAGGTCCTTTTTGTGTTCCCGGTACCAGCTGCTGTAGACATTCTTCTTCTCCAGCTCTTCCTTCTCGTACATTTCATCCCGTCTTCTGACAAGATAGTTCCTGATGGCTGCCTTGAGCATTGTCGTCGCCTCTTAAATCCCTTTCGCCATAGTGGACGGTATCCCCGTCATCTGCAAAACAAACCTGATCGTATCCGCGGAACCGTCCTCTTTCGGATTGAATCCCAGTCCCGCTTTTCTCCGGAGCCGGCCCATATCCCAGACCATGTTGGGATCGGAGGTCGTAAACAGAAAACTGCCGTTCTTTACGGCCGTTCCGTTCGTGCGGAGCTTCCGGAGGAACTGATCCCGTCCCGCCTTCAGGAAGGACGCATCCTTCAGGAACACGATGCACGGGCAGAGAGCCGGGTCGATCCGAAGGCGCTTCACGTTCCTGGGAACGTCCACCGTGAATTCGCAGACTCCTTCCTCCATGTAGGTGTTTCCTTCAAAATAGGATTCCTTCTCATTGAATCCGCTTCCGGTATCAAAATAGACCTGGATCGCGGCAAGGGAATTCGTTTCCTTTTCCTTTGCCTCCCGGATCTTCTTTTTCTCGCTCTCCGACTGGAGCTCTGCGGGCTTGATGACCCTGGCACCCATCTGGGCGCGGAGCTCTCCGAGGGCGTCGATTCCGCCGGTCACGTAATTCTGGAACTGCATCTCGTCTTCGGCAAGGCGTGCCGCTTCCTCCGGCGATATGCCATAGCGCTCCAGGAGGGCGTCGTTCCCGATAAGGGCTTCCGTTTTCTCCCGGCGCCGGTCATCCTCCAGATAATAGACGAGGAGCGCACGGAAAAGGAGGTCCTTTACGGGGACTGCCTGTTCCCTGGCCCATTCGTAATCGATGGCCGTCCAGGCATCCCTGTCCACGATGATGTTGGAGAAGGTCATGTCATAATCGGAGATCCCGGCTTCTTCGTTGATCCCGACTCTGTCCCGGTAGCCGTCGAGGAGGGCGATAAACCCCTGGGCGTCATTTGCCGCAAGGCTCTCATCCAGGAGCATTTCCAGGGATTTTCCTTCCACGAAGGGGAAGATGACGCTCTTTTCGTCCTCTGCCTTCCGGCACTGGGCGACATGCAGGACAGGCTGTGAAAAATGCAGGATCCCGTCCGCGTCTTCCTTCTCTTCCACCGTATATCGTTCCGTAAGCTTCTCCCCGAGACGGACCATGCTGCTCACATGCTCCTCCGCTTCCTTTGAAAGAGGGGATTTGACCACCTCCAGGATGCTGCGTCCCGCCAGGGAGTCCAGCGTGATCTTCGTCCGGATCCGGAATCTGTCCGCACGCTCGCCGGAATACTTGCAGTAGATGACGTCCAGCGGCGGCCCTGCGACGACCGCGAAGGAATTTGCGAAGACCGGATAGAGGCCGTCCTCCGTGATCCCCCGGTAAGCCTTCTTCTCATTGAAGAGAAGGAGCCGGTCCATGTCAAAATTGCGGATATTGTCCGAAAGGTCGCTGGCAGAAGGAAGGTACCTGTCCGAATACAGTGCCTCCATGAATTTATAGTCCGGATACGGATAGTAAAAGCTCGTCTTTGTGGCACCGGCCTTTGCAAGGAGCTTCTCCAGCGCGGTGCGGGAGAAGGTCTTTGCCGGGGGCTGCTCGTTCAGATAGGACTCGATCCCGTCAAAGTAACGTCCCGAATGGTCTTCCGCACAGCCTGCAAAATATTTGAGGCCGAGGCGGTTCTCGATGGCGATCACAAGGCGTCCCGCTTCCGTCTCGCCGGCTGCCGGCCGCTTTAAGTGGGCCATGATCCGGACCAGTTCCTCATAATAGGGATCCTGCACGCCGTGGATGTAGCTGCCCGCATACTCCAGGACACCGATCAGGAAAATATAGTCATAGTCCGTATCCAGGTGCGGCTCGATATCCTCGAAATTGCCCACCATGATCGTGATGTTGTCCCGGTCCTGATGGCGGTATGCATTGATGCGGGAGCGTCTTTCCGAAAGCTCGACGCAGGTCACGGAGCCGCAGCGGGAAGAAAGCGTCCCCGTAACGGCACCCGGTCCCGCCCCGATCTCCAGGACCTTCTCGGTCCCTTTGAACGGGATCCAGTCCGCGATATTGCCGCGGGCAGGGGAAAGGTGGTACAGAATGGGCCACTCCTTTTTCTCCCGTATGATGCTGTCATACTGATCCGGCGTGTGGTTCTGGACGATCGAAAGCAGTTCGTTCTCGATCTCTCCGTCACTGTAGAAATCCTGTCCCGGATAATATGTCAGATCCAGCGTAACGCCGCCGATTTTTTCCTTTTTTTCCTGCATGCTTTCCTGTTCCTCAGACATCGTCGATGACGACCCGTGAATTCATATCATAATAACCGACCGTGTTCTTGTTGGAGACCACCGTCAGGTCCATGACGTCGTAAAGCCTGTGATAGACCGTAAAGGTCTCTCCTTCATATCCCGTAACGCCGAGGGAGATCAGGTATTCCCCGCCCTGCAGGTCCACCCGCTGGGTGAAGGAGATCCTTTTGACCGTTCCCTTTTCCACCGGCTCCAGGAACGCCTTTTCAAACATGGAGTTGGTGCCGGTGATCTCCACGCCGTATTTGTTCTTGACCGTAAAGGCAAAGATCGGCGCCTTCACGTCCTCCAGGAATTCCACCTCCAGCCGGAAGGTGCACTCCGCGCCCTTTAAGATCGTCGAATTCCGGACGCCCTTGTCGTCCAGGATCTCATAGGAACGGATCCTGGCCTTTCCGGAGCCGTACTCCAGGGCGTTGGGATTGGTCACGACCGTCCCCTCTTTTGGCTTTGCCCCGGGGTTGTCGGGATCGTACTGTCCCACCAGCACCTGCTTGTAGATGTCGATCATCTCCTTGGGGCTGCCCTCGCCGAGCTTGTGCCCCTGGTTCAGAAGGACGACCCTGTCGCAGTATTTGCTGATGCTGGAGAGGTCGTGGGAAACGAAAAGGACCGTTTTTCCCTGCTGCTTGAATTCCTCGAATTTATGGAAGCACTTGGCCTGGAAAAACACGTCGCCGACCGCCAGCGCTTCATCCACGATCAGGATCTCGGGATCGATATTGATCGCGACGGCAAAGGCCAGCCGCATGAACATACCGCTCGAATACATCTTCACCGGCTGGTAGACGTACTCTCCGATGTCGGCAAAGGAAAGGATGTCGTCCATCCTCTCTTCGATCTCCTTCTCGGAAAAACCGATCATCGTGCCGTTTAAGTAAATATTTTCAATGCCGTTGTATTCCAGGTTGAAGCCCGCGCCCAGTTCCAGGAGGGCGGAGATCCTGCCGTTCACCTCCACTTCGCCGGAGGTGGGGGAAAGGACGCCGGTGATGATCTTGAGGATCGTCGACTTCCCGGAGCCGTTGGTCCCGATGATGCCGACCGTTTCGCCCCGGTAGATCGTCATGTCCACGTCGTCCAGGGCCATGTGCTCGTTGTAATGCGGCTTCCTGGAAAGCCCCAGGGCGTCGATGATCCTGTCCCTGTTATGGGCGAACAGCTTGTATTTCTTATTCAGATGACTGACCCTGATGGCAATCTTACTGTTATCCATTCTGTTTTACTTTCCTGCCTGCGCCGCCGGATTCCCGAAGGAGCAGCGCCGGCACCTGTATTGTCGTCCCGTCATCGCGGCGCCCTTTACATGACATCCGCGAACATGGGCTTCAGGCGCTTGAAGATCAGCGACGAAATGACGAAGATCAGCGCCGTAATAAGCCAGAAATAGGTCGAGGAGTAGAAATGCTCCCAGAACCATTCGTTTCCGTAGACCGACATGCGGTAGCCTTCCACGATGTAGGTCATCGGATTGATCTTGACCAGGGTCTTGACCCTGTCGGGCATGGTGTGGAGATTCCACAGGATCGGCGTCGCCCAGATGCCCACCTGCAGGATGATGCCCACGATCTGCTGCAGGTCGCGGAAAAACACGACGACCGAGCAGGTCGCATAGGTCAGGCCCAGGATGAATACATACTCGCAGAACGTATAATACAGGAGCTGCAGGGTATAGACCGTCGGCGTATACCCGTAGAACACGGCGATCAGAAGAAGGACCGCCGTAAAGCCGACATGCACGAACATGGCGGCGGTGATCTTGATGATGGGGAGGACGCTCACCTTGAATACGACCTTCTTGACAAGATAGTTGTATTCCAGAAGGGAGGTCATGCCGCCCGGCACCGCGTCCGAGAAAAAGAACCACGGCACCAGTCCCGCCGTCAGGAAGAGGACGTAGGGAACGTCCAGTCCTCCCGCCGTTCTCTGCGGGCCGGACCCGAAGATCCTGTCGAAAACGAACCAGTACATGAGGACGGTCACGATCGGCGGCACCATGGCCCAGACCGTTCCCAGATAGGAGCCGGCATAGCGCTTGCGGAAGTCGTTTTTTGCCAGTCTCCAGATCAGTCTCCGGTTCTGGTAAAGCTCCAGCGGAAGGACGGTGATCTTGTCGTAAAACACGGTGAAAAGCACCGCTCCCGCACCAAGAAGGAGACACCCGGACATTTTCTTGAGCCGGGCCGTATCGGGATCCTCCAGGGGATTGTTGTGAAAGATCACGACCGCCGCGACGAGAAGGACGATGATCCAGAGCGCCGTGAGGATGATCTTCTTTTTGCCTGCTTTCTGATTCATAGCGTACCTGCAGCTGCCCTGTCCTTCGTATATTCGTCAATTCCCGGCCATTTCTGATCCTTGTCGGAAAGGGTAAGGGCCGTGCCGTCTTCCAGCGTATACCCTTCTGCAGAAGCGCTTCCGGAATACTCTCCCGAAAGCTTCGGCCATGCAACGCCGATCTTCGGGTCGTTCCAGGCAAGGCCGCCCTCATCGTTGGGATGCCAGAAATCCGTTACTTTATAGCAGAACTCCGCTTCCTCCGAAAGCACCAGGAAGCCGTGGGCAAAGTTCTCCGGAATGAAGAACTGCTTATGGTTTTCCGCGGAAAGGAGGACGCCGAACCATTCTCCGTAGGTCTCGGAGCCGGGGCGAAGGTCCACGGCAACGTCAAAGACTTCGCCCTTGATGACGCGTACGAGCTTTGCCTGCGGATAATTGATCTGGAAGTGAAGGCCCCGGAGCACGCCCTTTACGGAGGCCGACTGGTTGTCCTGTACGAAAACGGCATCGATCCCCGCTTCCGCAAGGTCCCGCTGCTGGTATGTCTCCATAAAATAGCCTCTGGCGTCTTTATGAACGGCAGGGGTAATGATCTTCAGTCCCTTGATCCTGCCGCAGTCTTCCACTTGTATCTGTCCCATCTGTTCCTACCTCTTGTCAAATCTTATTCATTAACTGTCAATGCGCTGCTAAGCCGCACATCTGTCAAAGCCCGTTCGCGACCTCCATCAGGTACTGCCCGTAGTTGGTCTTGAGCAGGGGCTGTGCCAGCTCGATCAGCTGTTCCCTGCTGATAAAGCCTCTCTTGTAGGCGATCTCCTCGATGCAGGAAATATACAGGCCCTGTCTCTTCTGGACCGCAGATACGAAATCGGCCGCGCTTAAAAGATCGTCGTGGTTTCCGGTATCAAGCCAGGCAAAACCGCGCCCGAGGGTCTCCACATGGAGGTTCCCTCTTCTTAAGTATTCATTGTTGATGCTGGTGATCTCGATCTCGCCTCTTGCGGAGGGCTTTACGTTGGCTGCGATATCCACGACGTCATTGTCGTAGAAATACAGTCCGGGCACCGCGTAATTGCTCTTGGGATGCTCCGGCTTCTCCTCGATGGAGACCGCCATGCCGTTCTCATCGAACTCAACGACGCCGTAAGCCCTGGGATCCTTGACATAGTAGCCGAAGATCGTCGCGCCTTCCGTCCTTGCCGCCGCGTTCTGGAGGACTTTGGAAAAACTCTGTCCGTAGAAGATGTTGTCTCCCAGGACCAGTGCGCAGGAATCGCCGCCGATGAAGTCCGCGCCGATGATGAAGGCATCGGCAAGGCCTCTGGGCGTCTCCTGGACGCGGTATGTGAAGCTGAGGCCCAGCTGGGAACCGTCGCCGAAAAGGTCTTCAAAGACCGGCAGGTCCCTGGGCGTGGAAATAATCAGGATGTCCCGGATCCCCGCCAGCATGAGCGTGGAAAGCGGATAATAGATCATCGGCTTGTCATAGACCGGCATGATCTGTTTCGAAATTGCCTTTGTCAGGGGATACAGTCTTGTCCCTGAACCGCCCGCCAGAATAATACCTTTCATGTTCTTTCCCCCGTATTATTACTTCTCCAGCCTGGAAGCATACATATCCTCGTAGTACTTCTGGTAATTGCCGCTCGTGATATGCTCCATCCAGTCCATGTGTTCAAAGTACCAGTTGATCGTCTTGCGGATGCCTTCCCGGAACATGGTCTCGGGCTGCCATCCAAGATCCGCGTGGATCTTGTCAGGTGCGATCGCATACCGTCTGTCGTGGCCCTTGCGGTCTTCCACATAGGTGATCAGGTCTTCGGTCACGTTTGCCTTCCTCGGATCGTCATCGGAAAGCTCTTCCCGCAGGACTTCGATGATCGTCTTTACGATCTCGATATTCTGCTTCTCGTTGTGGCCGCCGATATTGTAGGTCTCAAAGAGTTTGCCCTTCTCTTCCACAAGGTTGATGGCCTTGCAGTGGTCTTCCACATAGAGCCAGTCGCGGACGTTGAGACCGTCTCCGTAGACAGGGAGCTTCTTTCCGGAGAGAGCGTTGTTGATCATGAGCGGGATCAGCTTCTCCGGGAACTGATAAGGGCCGTAGTTGTTGGA
>CAMNCY010000029.1 GCA_946534785.1 uncultured Lachnospiraceae bacterium
TGTCGCAGCTCATGGCGATCTCATTGCCGCCGCCGAGTGCGAAGCCGTTGATCGCTGCGATCACGGGAATCGGGAAGGTCTCGATCTTACGGAAGATATCGTTACCCTTCTTGCCGAAGGCCTCGCCTTCCGCCTTGGTCAGCGTACTCATCTCGCCGATATCGGCGCCGGCAACGAAAGACTTGTCTCCCGCACCTGTCAGGATCAGTGCACGTACGGTTTCCAGATCCACTGCGTCAAATACCTTCTCCAGATCATCCAGGACCTCGGAATTCAGGGCATTCAGAGCCTTGGGACGATTGATGGTAATAAGACCTACAGCGCCTTCTACTTCATAATCTACAAATCCCATTTTCGTTTCCTCCCATAAAATGAATAACCCGTGTGCCCCCTTCCGGAGGCACACGTTACCATTCCAAAACCGTTATCAGCCTTCGTATTTCTCTACGATGGTCGCGCAGCCCATGCCGCCGCCGATGCAAAGTGTCGCAAGACCGCGCTTTGCATCTCTCTTCTGCATCTCGTGAAGGAGCGTTACCAGGATACGGCATCCGGAAGCACCTACCGGGTGGCCCAGAGCGATCGCGCCGCCGTTGACGTTGAGCTTGGAAAGATCAAATCCGAGTTCCTTGCCGACTGCTACGGACTGTGCCGCAAATGCTTCGTTTGCTTCATACAGATCGAAATCATCGATCGTAAGGCCTGTTCTTGCAAGGACCTTCTTGGTCGCTGCTACGGGGCCTACGCCCATGATGGCCGGATCTACGCCGCCGAGTGCGCCTGCGATCCATGTAGCCATAGGCTTAACGCCGAGCTCTTTTGCCTTCTCTTCGGACATGACAACGACTGCTGCTGCACCGTCATTGATACCGGATGCGTTGCCGGCTGTCGTAACGCCGTCGGCATTGATCGGGCGAAGCTTTGCAAGAGCCTCGATGGTCGTGCCGGGACGAGGGCCTTCATCGGTATCGACTACGATAACGTTCTTCTTCTGCTTGACTTCTACGGGAACGATCTCATCCTTGAACTTGCCCGCTTCCATAGCTGCTGCCGTCTTGGCCTGGCTGTTGACGGAGAACTCATCCAGTTCTTCACGTGTCAGTCCCCACTGAGCCGCAACGTTATCTGCTGTCTTGATCATGTGGTAATCGTTGAATGCATCCCACAGAGCATCCTTGATCATGGTATCTACAAGAACACCATTGTTCATTCTGTAGCCGAAACGGGCATTCATAGCTGCGAAAGGAGCCATGGACATGTTCTCCATACCGCCTGCGACAACGATGTCTGCATCGCCTGCAAGGATCTTCTCTGCTGCCATGTTGACGCAGTTAAGGCCGGAGCCGCAGACTACGTTGATGGTAACAGCCGGAACTTCGACCGGAAGGCCTGCCTTGATGGAAGCCTGTCTGGCAACGTTCTGGCCCTGGCCGGCCTGGATAACGCATCCCATGAGGACTTCATCGACCTGCTCGGGCTTAACGCCTGCACGGTTGATTGCTTCCTTGATCACGATGGAACCAAGGGTCGCTGCCGGAGTTGTGCTGAGAGCACCGCCCATTTTACCGATAGCCGTACGGCATGCACCAGCGATTACAATTTTCTTTCCCATAATGACGCCTCCATAAAATAGAATGAATGATGAAATTGTTAAAATATTATCATACTATCAAATTATACCATCGAAATATGATATTTTCAATGTATAATTGACATTATGCACAAAAATAATTAATCAGATCTCCGGTTCGATCAGGCCGTAGGTATTATTGCCCTTCCTGCGGTAGACCACATTGATCTGTTCCGTCTCCGCATTGCAGAAAACATAAAAGCTGTGTCCCAGAAGTTCCATCTCCACGCATGCATCCTCCGGATACATAGGCTTCATATCGAACTGTTTCTTACGGACGATCCGGATCTCCTCGTCATCCATGTAATCCTTCTCCAGGTATTCCTTCTTGAAGGAATCGCCGGACTGGTGACGGTCGATGATCTTGTTCTTATACTTCTTCAGCTGCCGCTCGATGACTTCTTCGACGAGGTCAAGCGAAACATACATGTCATTGCTGACCTGCTCCGAACGGATCACACTCCCCCGTACGGGGATCGTGACTTCGATCTTATGCCGGTCCTTGTTGACCTCGAGCGTGACATGCGCTTCGGTGTCGGCGGAGAAGAACTTCTCCAGCTTGCTCAGTTTTTCTCTGATTGCTGTGTCCAGAGCAGGTGTTACTTCCATGTTTTTCCCGATGATCTTGTATTTCATAGATACCTCCCTGCTGCAGCCTTTCGGGCTGCGTTTTTGTTCCGAAAAAACATCTTCGGTTATTTCAGTATAGCACAGTTGCAGAACAGTCCGTGATTAGAGATTTGGTGCCATTTTTTGTGAGTAATGTACAAATATCACGTTATGTTTTTCACATATGCGTGCTGATTCCACAATGAACGCCGGAACGCGAAAAAGAGGGGTGAGTCAGTGTACCTGTCCCCGTGACTCAGCGCCTGAACGTGAAAAAAAGACGCATGCACCCGAAGGTACATGCGTCTCTCATAGACTTATATTTCGTTTACGGCCGTATTCCGGATCAGTTGAAGATTCTTCTGATTGCCGCGATCTGACGGTATGTCGCGCTGCCGACGATGATACCGGACCTCGGGTTGGAGGCATGGACGATCTGTCCGTTTCCGATATAGATGCCGACGTGTCCGTAGTAGCAGATCAGGTCGCCGGGCTGTGCTTCCGCAAGGCTGTTGACTGCCGTACCGCAGGATCTCTGGGAGCCGTCATAATGAGGCAGGGAGATTCCGAAGTGGGCATATACTGCCATTGTGAAGCCGGAGCAGTCGGTACCGTTGGTAAGGCTGGAGCCGCCCCATACATAAGGATTTCCGATGAACTGCATTGCGTAGTTCACGACCGCCTGGCCCTGTGCGGAGACCGGCTGGGACTGCGGTGTAGCGGTTCCTTCCGCTTCCGCCTTGGCCGCCGCAACAGCTGCATCGTTCGCTGCCTTCTGCGCTGCTTCCGCTGCTGCCTGCGCTTCCTGTGCCTTACGCTTTGCTTCTTCTGTTCTGGCCTTTTCGGCCTCTCTCTTGGCAGCTTCCGCCGCTCTCTTGGCTTCGTCGGCCTTGCGCTGTTCCTCAGCCGCCTTCGCCGCTTCCTCGGACTGCTTCTTCTCCTGTTCGATGGAGACTGCTTCCGGGAAGATTTCTTCTATATCCGCAAAGTCGGCGGAGATGTAGCCTTCACCGTCGGGAGAAAGGATCTTATACCAGCCGTCCGTCTCCTCGAGGATGTTCAGTTCCTCTCCTTCGCCGATCAGGGAAATAACGTCGGATTCCGTCGTTGCCGCCGCACGTACGCGGAGCGTTGTCGTGGTGACCACCGCATGCTTCTGGCTG
This sequence comes from uncultured Lachnospiraceae bacterium, assembly GCA_946534785.1. GTDB lineage: Bacteria > Bacillota > Clostridia > Lachnospirales > Lachnospiraceae > CAG-791. Next base: position 3,403 of record CAMNCY010000029.1, read on the forward strand.
ACTTCGCTGGCGATTGCCTTTGCCTCGGAGCCCTTGGCAACATAGTCTTCCTTTACATAGCCTTCCACTTCGCCGGAACGGATCTTCAGCCAGCCGTTGTCCGTTCTTTCGACGATCTTGCCGACGGAGTTCGCGTACAGCTTGCCGACGATCTCGCTGTCGGTGGAGGGTTCTGCTCTTACATTGAGGAAATCGTTGGCAATGGATGCCACGAGATCCGCATATTCATCTTCAGCGCTGTCAGCAGGTGCTTCTGCCATGGGAACAGGTGCCTCTTCCAGCACTTCCGTGACTGCCGCTTCTTCTGCGGGGGCTTCCTGCGTGGATGCCACCGCCGCCACGACTGCTTCCTTGGCGGTGGCGGTCTTGGAGGATGCTCCTACGGAAGCTTCCGCCTGTTTGACAGCCTTATGTTCTTTCTCCTGTGATTCGGTGAGCGTCGTGTCCAGGATGCTCTCGTCCGATTCCACTTCCTTAACGGCCCTGGCAACGGAGATATTGACGATCTCGCTGTCATCGACCTTCTCCCAGGAAACGATGTCGGATTCTTCTTCCGGCACCTCTTCTGCGGCGGGAGCGCTTACGGGCTCTTCCGGAATCGGCTCCGCAATGCCGCTGCCGTTATTGGATGATGTCTTGTTTGCCGCTGATGCAAAAGGTGCTACCGAAATAGCCGTGCTCTTTGCAGCCGCCTGCTTCTCCTGTGCTCTTGCGTCCGCCTTCTCGGCAACGCTGACAGCCGCGTTCTTGGTCGCGACTTTCTTCTTTACGTCACGGACAGAGACCTTTTTCGCCGAGAGGGCGTAACTGATCCCCGCGCTGGGAAGAGAGACCTGGCTCTTCCAGCCGCTGGCCGCCTCCGCATGGATCGAACCGGTAAACATTCCGACAGCAAGGATGCCCGCTGTCATATATGTCAGTGTCTTTCCTGCGTTAAACTTCATGCAATTCCTCCGAATTACCCTGATTTCAGGTATTTGTGCGCGTTTTGTTACGATTTATTACAAATTTGTTACGCGCTATACCGAAAACTATAACAGTTCCGTAACCATGTGTCAACTCTCGCTCTTACCGAAAGACTCTCTCCAAAGTATAAATTTTTTGTTAAAATATCCATATGAAAAGCGGAAAAAGTATCTTCGAAAAGCTCACAGAAAAGGATTACGGCTTTATGGACCCCGGTGCGGTGCAGGGCAGAGTCACTGCGAAAAAGCTGCTCTGCAGCCCCGATGAAGTCTGGTCCGTCACCGGCGATTTCATGACAGAAGCCCGCAATCACTGCGCCGCAACCGCCGTCACGAACTTCGTCCGATTAAAGAGCCGCGCCCTTCCGCTGCGCTCTTCGGGCCGTCTTGACAACACCCGTCATATTTTCACGAGCGCCCACGAGATCATCGGGAACGGCCCCGTATTCCGTCTCGGCACCCGTGCCGACCGGTATTTCCGGGAAAACGGCATTCCCTTTTACTGCGATGTCGTCCCCAGAAAGCAGGTCCTTTCCGGAGACTGGTTCTCCATTATACAGAAAGAAACAGACCGCGGCAACTGCTGCGGCCTGCTGGTCTGCGCCGGACTGTTCGCCTGGCACTGGGTCCTCTGTATGGGCTATGAACAGCTTTCCGACGGAAGAAATGTCCTGCTGATCGCCGATAACTGGAACCGGCGCGGCGTCCGGGCCTATATTCCCGGCCCCGTCTGCCGCCTGAAGGGGATCACCGTCTTCCGTCCCGCCGTTTCAGCCTAGACTGTCCCGGTACCGGTCCACGTATCTGCGGACAAGGTCCAGCTCGTCCGGATAGATGCAGTTCGGAAGACTTCCGTCCAGGACGGCCTTTCTGCATTCCTCCAGATCCATCCAGCGAACGCTCTCCACCTCCGATTCCTGGAGCGTAAGCGCATTCTCATCGATCTTTTTCACATAGGCATAGACATTGGCCCGTTCGCAGTCGCGGAAGGGCTTTCCGTAAAACTCTGCCTCAAAACGGCCTTCATGGATCCCGATAAAGGTAAGGTCTTCCGCCTCTGCCCGGATCCCCAGTTCCTCCTCCAGCTCCCGGAGCGCTGCGGGAACGGGCACATCACCGGCCTGCATATGGCCGGCGGAAGAGATATCATAGCAGCCGGGATTGGAATCCTTGCAGCTGCTCCTTTTCTGGAGCAGGATGTCTGCACCGCTCCTGTCGTTCCCGCGAAGGATCCAGGTGTGGACCGTCTCGTGGCGCGAACCGTCCCGGTGGGCAACGCCCCTTTCCTTGACAAGTCCGGTCTTCTTACCGTTCTCATCGATGATGTCGAAAAGTTCCATCGGGATGCCGTCCAGCACCGCCTCTTTCAGCACATCGTTTCCGTCATAGACAAGCTTTAAAGAGAAAAACGGTGCTCCCTCGTCGATCAGCCGGAAAAAGATCTTATCCCCTTCCCAGATGTTGAGCTGCCATACTTTTTCAATGTCGACCCACTCCAGGACGCCCTCCGTGCAGGGGATGGGCTCCCCTTCCCAGCGGTCCGCGGTATACAGGAACATATACTCGAAATCGCCCCGGCCGGATACAAAGGTGACGACGCCCCGCAGGGCAAATCCCGTCAGGGTATAGCCCGTCTCTTCCTTTACCTCCCGGAGAAGACAGTCCTCCGGGCTTTCATTGTCCTCGCAGTGTCCGCCGACACCGATCCATTTATCCTTGTTGACGTCGTTTTTCTTGGAGATCCTGTGGAGCATGAGATACTGTCCGTCTTTCTCCAGATAACAAAGCGTCGTGACTTCTGACTGCATTCTGACTCAACCTTCCTGCCTGCCGGCGTTCCCGTGCCGCACGCATGTGCGCTGCCGGCCGTATTCTGTCACATTTTGCCGCGGCGCATCAGCCGATATAACTGCAGGCCGCAAGACCGGCCACAGCGCCGTCTGCCGCTGCCGTTGCCAGCTGCCTCACCTGCTTGGTCCTGCAGTCGCCGGCTGCAAAGATTCCTTCTGCGGATGTCCTGCAGTCCTCGCCGGCTGCGATATAGCCTGCCTCATCCAGCTCCACCACATCGGCAAATGCCTGGTTCGAGGGGATCTGGCCGATGGCAACGAAAAGCCCGTCGACCGGAAGGACTCTCTTCTCTCCCGTGATCTTATTGGTCACTTCAACGCCTGTCAGCTTCTTCTCTGCTTCAAGGCCTGTCACCGTGCAGTCCAGTACCGTCTCGATCTTGTCATTTGCCAGTGTCTTCGCCACCTGCGAAGCATCCGCACGGAATTCGCTCCTTCTGTGGATCAGATAGACCTTGCTGCAGAAATTCGTGAGATATTCCGCATCCTCCAGGGCCGTATTGCCGCCGCCGTTGACTGCCGTGACCTTTCCTTTATAGAAAGCGCCGTCGCAGGTCGCGCAGTAGGAAACGCCCCTGCCTGTCAGCTCCTTCTCCCGCTCGATCCCGAGCTCTCTTCTTACGACACCGCTGGCGATGATGACCGCTTTGCAGACATAATCGTTCATCTTGGTCTTTACGATCTTCTCCGTCTCGCCCTGCTCGATCCTGAGAACGCTCTCGAACTCGATCCTTGCGCCCAGCTCCATTGCCTGCTCATAGAGACCCGTCGCGAACTCAAAGCCGGAGATGTGCTTGATGCCGGGATAATTCTCGATATCGGGCGTATTGATGATCTGTCCGCCGTACACGTTTCCTTCCAGTACGAGCGCCTTTTTGCCGGCACGCTGCACATAGATCGCGGCCGAAAGGCCTGCCGTACCGGCTCCGATAATGACTACATCTGTGGTAATGCTCGCCATGGTGATTCTCCTTTCCTTATACACATAACGGGCGGCCCCGCAAGGGACTGCCCGCCTGAAATTCAAGATAATGCCATTCTGTCGCTGACTTCGCCGCCCGCTTCTTCGAATTTTTCCAGAAGGTCCGCGACCTTCAGCTTTTTCTTCTCTTCGCCGGATACGTCGAAGATGATCCTGCCGTCGCTCATCATGATGAGACGGTTCCCGTGGTTGATGGCGTCCTTCATGTTGTGGGTGACCATCAGGGTCGTCAGGTGGTTCTCATTCACGACGCGGTCCGTCGCTTCCAGTACCTTGGCCGCGGTCTTGGGATCCAGTGCCGCCGTATGCTCATCCAGAAGAAGGACCTTGGGCTTGCGCATGGTCGCCATAAGAAGGGTCAGTGCCTGTCGCTGGCCGCCGGAAAGAAGGCCCACCTTGGAGGTCATCCGGTATTCCAGGCCAAGGTCAAGAGACTTGAGGAGTTTTCTGTACTCTTCCCTTTCCTTACGGTTCACGCCCCAGCGAAGCGTCCTTCTTTTGCCTCTCCGGGAAGCCAGGGCCATATTTTCCTCGATCCACATATCGGCCGCCGTTCCCGTCATGGGATCCTGGAAAACACGGCCGAAGTAAGGTGCTCTCTGATATTCGGAAAGTCCCGATATGTCCGTCCCGTCTACGATGATGCTGCCGGTATCCACCGGCCATACGCCTGCCACGGCATTCATGATCGTGGACTTGCCGGCGCCGTTTCCGCCGATGACGGTGCAGAACTCGCCGTCCGCCAGCGTAAGGCTGACATCGTCCAGTGCTTTTTTCTCATTGATCGTTCCGGGGTTGAAGGTCTTGCAGATATTACGGATTTCCAGCATGTCCTCAGTCCTCCTTTTCCTGCGCTTTTGCGTTCCGTCTTGCGAGGCCCGAGAAGGAATTGTTCTTCTTCTCCTTCAGGTAGGGCACCGCCAGGAAGATCGCGACCACGATGGCCGTTAAGAGCTTCATGTCGTCTGCCGGGAACTTCAGCCACAGCACGAAGACATAGACCATGTAGTAAACAATGGCGCCGATGATCGTGAACGCAAGACGCACAACGAAATTGAGTCTTTTGCCGACAAGCGCTTCCGCAAGGACCTCGCCGATGATGAGGGCCGCAAGGCCGATGACGATGGAGCCCTGTCCCATCTTGACGTCCGCAAAGCCCTGGTATTCCGCAATGATGCCGCCTGCAAGGGCGACTGCCGCATTTCCGAGCGCAAGGCCGATGACCTTCATGGAATCTGTATTGATGCCCTGGGCCCTGGACATGTTGGGATTGATGCCCGTAGCGCGCATGGCGCTGCCCAGCTCTGTTCCCAGGAACCAGTAGATGAACGCCACGACGAAAACGTCCAGTACCAGTGCAAGGGCGATCGTCTGGCCGAGATACCGGATGTTGGATGTGAAATACACCTGCACCTGTCCCACGGGGATGGCCTGGTTCGCCTTGCCCATAATATTCAGGTTGATGGAATATAACGAGATCTGTGTCAGGATCCCGGACAGGATATCGGGAATGCCGAGCTTCGTATGCAAAAAGCCCGTTACGATCCCGGCGCACATGCCGGCCAGTGAGGATACGACCAGCACGACATGCGGATTATAGCCCGCAAGGATCAGCATGACGGCGGTCGCACCGCCGAGGGAAAAGGATCCGTCGACCGTCATATCCGCAAAATTCAGGACGCGGAAGGAAATATACACGCCGAGCGCCATAATGCCCCAGATCAGGCCCTGTGCAAGGCCTCCCGGAGCCGCGTTCCACAATGCGACAGGGTTCAGGGAAGAAAAATAAGCTGCCATAAATGCCTCGATTCAAAAGTATTTAAAAGGACAGACACGGACCGTGGCCCGCGCTGTCCTTTATCATATCACATAATCCTGTATTCCGTGATAAGAACAGGCTCGAAAAGACCGTCTTATTCGGATTCGGAACCCTCGATCGCGACATAGTCTTCCGGAACGTTGGCACCGATCGTTTCCGCATTTGCCGCATTGTACATCTTGGTCGTTGCGGAAGCGTACTCGATCTCCATGGCGGAGACGTCCGCGCCGTTCTTTAAGATCTCGATGGCCTGCTTTCCGGTAGCCGTACCGAGGTCATAGTAGCTGATGGAAAGGGTCGCAAGACCGCCCTTGATGCACATGTTCTGCTCGCCGCAGATGACGGGGATGCCTGCCGGAGCCGTGATGTTGCTGATCAGCGTCATGTTGGAAGCTGCCGTATTGTCGGTGGGGATGTAAACGGCGTCAGCACCGGAAACAGCCTGTGTCGCAACGCTCTGGATATCATTGGAATCGGAGAAGGTGAACTCTTCGAATGCAATGCCGTCCTCTTCCAGATAACCTTTGATCATATCGGCCTGGAACTTGGAGTTGGGCTCGGAGGAGCAGTACAGGATCGCCACCTTCTTGACGTCCGGGACCAGCTCGAGGATCATGTCTTCCTGCTGGTCGATGGGTGCGAGGTCACTCGTACCGGAGATGTTGATGCCGGTCGTGCCGGAAAAATCCGACATGCCCAGTGCCGTGCCGTAATCCGTAACGGATGTGCCGAGGATCGGGATATCGCTGGTGGCGGAAGCCGCTGCCTGCAGGGCCGGTGTCGCATTGGCCATGATCAGGTCATATCCGTTGCTGACAAAGCCGGTCACGATGGTGGCGCAAGTCGTGGATTCGCCCTGGGCGTTCTGGACATCGATCTCGACGTTGTCGCCGAACTCTTCCTTCAGGGCATCTACAAAGCCCTGTGTTGCCGCATCGAGTGCATCATGCTGGATCAGCTGGCATACGCCGATCTTAAAGGTCTTGCCGGATGCATCGCTTTCTGCCGCGGGTGCCGCCTCTTCCTTCTTTTCTTCCGCTGCGGCTTCCTGCTGCGGCTGTGCTGCGGGCTGTGCCGGCTGTGCGGCAGAAGATCCGCATGCCGTAAGAGCTGCCATCATACCGGCAAGGATCAGCGCGATGGATTTCTTTTTCATAATCATTCTCCTCCTGTTAATGTCGTAAAGTTTGTCCGCCGAAGGACAATTTACTACATTAAAGCGCAAAAGTGTCATTCTGTCAACAGGAGGATTTGAATCCGGCCGGCTTGGGGCCGGGATACAGCGCTGCGAAACAGCGCTGCGGTCACATCAGATCGATCAGGGCGTCCACGTCCTCCTCCAGCGTCGCCCAGCTCGTTGCAAGGCGGATGATAGAGGAGCCGGCATCATACGGCCCCCAGACGCTGAAAAGCACCTTTTCCTTAAGTTCCTGCATTCTTTCATTGCCGATAATGATGAACTGCTGGTTCGTGGGAGAGTCTATGTAAAAGCTGTATCCCTTTCTTTCCAGGCCGTCCTTCATCTTCATGGCCATGCGGACGGCATGACGGCTGATCTCCATGTAAAGATCGTCGGAAAACAGCGTATCGAACTGGATCCCGATGAGCCACCCCTTGGCAAGAAGCGCACCGTGCTGCTTTTTGATCGAAAGGAAGTGGGCGGGCCGGTTATGGTGGGTAAAGACCACCGCCTCGCCGATCAGGGCCCCGACCTTGGTCCCGCCGATATAAAAGACGTCGGTTTCCCGCACGATATCCCGAAGACTCATCTCCTCCTGCGCCGCAAGCGCATACCCGAGCCTTGCGCCGTCCATGTACAGGGGAAGCCCGTTGGCACGGCAGACTTTGGATATGGCATGCAGTTCGGAGAGGCTGTAGAGCGTTCCGTACTCCGTAGGCTGCGAGATATAGACCATTCCCGGCATGACCATGTGCTCGTGGGACTCATCGTTCCAGTAATCGTCGATCAGCTTCGTAAGCTCCTCCGCATCGATCTTGCCGTCATGGGCCGGAAGCTCGATGACCTTGTGCCCCGTAAATTCGATGGCGCCCGCTTCGTGCACGGCCACATGCCCCGTTGCCGCACTGACGACACCCTGGTACGGCTGCAGGAGCGCATCGATGACGACCTGGTTCGTCTGCGTTCCGCCGCTTAAGAACTCCACCTCCACATCGTCCGAACCGCAGGCCCTTGCGATCTTCCGGGCGGCTTTGCGGCAGTAGTAATCGCTTCCGTACCCTGTGTTGTGCACATAGTTGATGTCGATAAGGCGCTGCAGGATCTTATCGTGCGCACCTTCCATGTAGTCGCTGGCAAATCCGAGCATGGTGTTTTTCCTCCGTATAACAAAGCGCGGTATACTGTAAAAACAATATACCACGCGGTGATCCGGCCTCTGCCGGTATGTATTACCTGTATTTGCTGAGCATCTGCGTCGCAATGTACTGCATTGCCGCATTATTGGGATGGATCGCCGTCCCTTCGTTCGTGCAGTTCATGGGAACGCCGTTGGCATCAACGGCAACACCCTGTCCGAAGCTGTAGTTCGGGCTGTTCTGGATCGCGCTCAGATCCACAAAATACCCCTTGTATTTTTCGCAGACAGCCTTCTTGACGGCGTCGATCGCGTCGTTCTTCCAGTAATTTCCGATCACGATGATGCGGGCCTTGGGACATTTTGCGCGGATGTAGGCGACCAGCTGTTCAAAATCCTGCTCGAAACCGAGCATGGACTTGACGTTGTCCCCGAGCTGGATACTGACGCAGTCCATGGCGGGGGTAAGATAGCCGTCGATCAGTTTCAGAGTAGAGGCACGGTTCCCGTAGGAGATCTCCCAGATCGCGAAATTCAGGGCCAGGGAGTGGATATTTTTCTTTCCCTTTCCGGGAAGTCCGCCTGCAAAAAGATGATAGTAGTCCTTATCCTGGGAGGTCGCGCCCATTCCCATGGCATCCGGCCAGAATTCCCGCTTGGGATGCATGGTAATGCTGTTGCCGATCGCGAAATAATCATATCCCGCGCCCGGAAGCCAGGCTGTCTTGGCTACGATAAAGCAGATCGAAGGATCCGTCGCTGCGGGAAAATACGGCACCGTGACTTTGACGGTATCCTGCAGGGTCTGGGTCTGCAGTGCAAGATACGTACCGTTTCCCGAGTCATACAGCGCCTGCACGCGTTCGCCGGCGCGGAGCGTACGCCCGTTCATGACTTCGGAAAGAGGGATCAGGACATCGTCCTGTCCCTGCACGGCCAGCTCACCCGCATCTCCCTGGAAATGCAGGGTAAAGCAGCTGATGACTTCCACGCCGCCCGCCATGCTGTTGACGTTCACGTCCGCACCGGAATAGTTGATGATCACCGACGCGCCGCCGTTGATCAGGAAATCATTCAGCATCACCGTCTTCGTAATGCCGTACTCATCGTTTCTTCTTTCCGCGCCTGCCTTTACGGCCGCATAAGCGGTCACAGAGGAGGATATACTGATCACTCCCGCCAGTAAGAACGCGGATATTCTGCCAAACCAATTGCCCAAGGGAAGACCTCCGAGGTGTTTTTCTGTCTTATTTTTCTTTTGAACCATAGAAATGCAGTATATATATTACTGTTTTGCCCGGCATTTGACAAGGAAGTTATGCGATGGGGTTCACAAGATCTCCGATCTTTTCGATCGAGCAGGTGACGACATCGCCTTTTTTCAGGAATTTCGGAGGATCGAAGCCCATTCCGACGCCCTTGGGGGTTCCGGTGGAAATGATGGTCCCCGCCTTCAGTGTCATACCCCGGGAAAGCTCGCTGATGATCCTGTCGATTCCGAAGATCAGCATGTCCGTCGTGCTGTTCTGGCGAAGCTCCCCGTTCACATGGGAAGTGATCGCAAGCTTCGGCGGGAACGCGATCTCGTCCTTTGTCGTGATGCAGGGACCCATGGGCGTAAAGCCGTCCAGGCTCTTCCCGAAATACCACTGGGTATGCCTGGTCTGGAGGACGCGGGCACTGACGTCATTGAGAACGGTATATCCGAAAATATATTCTTCGACATCGGAAGGATCCACGCCGTAAGCGTCCTTGCCGATGATCACGGCAAGCTCCGACTCATAGTCCAGGCGCTCCACAAGGCCTTCATGGGAAGGAATTGCCTCACCGCTGCCCGGCGCGTAGTTGACACGTTTGGAAAAATAAACCGGATACCGGTCTTTGCTCACGAATGAGTCTTTGGCATAGGCCGCCGCCTCCATGGCATGCTCGGTATAGTTCAGGCCAAGGCAGATCACGTCCTGCATAGGATACGGGATCGGCGACATCAGGATCACATCTTCCATCGGGATCGTATAAAGGGAAGGATCCTTGCTCTTTTCGCGAAGGATGTCCATTTCCTCCCCGGTGATCTTTTCAATAAGCCCGTTCATATCCCGGTAAACCACGCCGCAGGAAGAAAGCAGCGCCGCATGGCTTCCGTCGGGCGACAGCAGGCCCACGGCGGGGACAGCGTCATTTTCTTTTGCCTTAAATGTGATCAGTCTCATAATTCCTCCTTTTGCCGGCAAACTCCTCAGTCCGGTCCGAACTCAGTTTTCGTTTCCGCCCATCCAGCTCTGGCTGGTATACAGGTCGTAATAGGTGCCCTTTTTCCGCATGAGTTCCTCATGGGTCCCTCTCTCCACGATCTTTCCGCCCATTACGACCAGGATGATGTCGGCATTGACGATGGTGGAGAGCCGATGGGCGATTACAAAGGATGTGCGCCCTTTAATGACGGTCAGGATCGCATCCTGGATCGCTTTTTCCGTCATGGTATCGATGGAAGCCGTCGCCTCGTCCAGGATCAGGATCTTCGGATCCGAAAGGATCGCCCGGGCAAAGGAAAGGAGCTGTTTTTCCCCGACGGAAAGGCTCTCGCCCCCTTCTCCCACTTCGCTGTCCAGTCCTTTTTCCAGTTTGCGGACGACATCGCCGGCAGAGACCTTGTCAAGTGCTGCCCAGATCTCCTCTTCCGTCGCGTCGGGTTTTCCGTAGCGCAGATTATCCCGGATCGAACCGGAGAAAAGATGAGGTGTCTGGAGGACGTACCCGATGCTGCTGTGAAGCCACAGCTGGGAGCGCTCCCTTGCATCTTTCCCGTCGATCAGGACCTGCCCCTTTGTTGGCTCGAAGAAGCGGCAGACCAGGTTGACGAGAGTCGATTTTCCGGCGCCGGTCTCCCCTACGATCGCGGCGTTGGTGCCGGCCGGGATCTTCAGATTGAAATGCTCCAGCACCATTTCTTCCCCGTCGGGGTAATGGAAGGAAACATCCCGGAATTCCACATCGCCCCGGATGGGTTCCCAGTTCTCCCGGATGGCGTTGAAATTATCGCCGTATTTCGCGGTGACTTCCGGCGTATCCGCCACATCGCTCTCCTCCGCAAGGAGGTTCGTAAATCGCTCGATATTCACCTGGATCGCGATCAGGGCAGACAGCGTCGTGATAATGTCCTGGATCGGCGTCAAGAGTCCCACGGCATAGGACATGAAGACCGAAAGCGTCCCGATCCGGATCACGCCCTCCCTGGTGATCATGCCGCCCCGCCACAGAACGATGGCAAGAACAGCGGAGGAAAGGAGCGTCAGGGATGATGTGAACAGCGCCGAGTAATGCGTCGTCTTTACCGATACCTTCTCCATCTTCAGGGTATCTTTTTCAAAATCCCGGCGGATCAGCTGCTCGATAACGAGGGTCCGGATACTCCGCGCGCCCGTGATCCCTTCGTTGAAATCCGAGGTGATCCGGGAATTCATCTCGCGGATACGGTGATTGGATTCCACGAGTTTCCTCTGGAAATAGAGGATCAGAAGGACCGCCACCGGAATCAGCGCCATGACATAGCCTGCCAGGTACCGGTTGATCCGCAGCATCGCGATCAGGACGAAGATTATATAGGAAAGATTCCATACCACGTCCATCATGCGCCATGCGACCAGCTCGCCGATCTTTCCCGTATCGCTCATGACGCGGGCATGGATATATCCCACATTGTTCTGGTTAAAATAGGAAAAAGACAGTGTCTGCAGGTGATGGAAGGCGGCGTTCCGAAGGTCCCTGTCCACCAGCATCTCGACCCTTCCGCACTGGAAAAGACAGTACAGGTTGTCGAGCTCCTGCAGGACCATGACCAGAAGGTACATCAGGATAAAGGTGGATATGCCTTTCAGGGTCCCTTCCGCTATGAAATTGTCCAGCGCATAGCTGTTGAAAAGAGGATAGATCGTGTCCGCCAGGGAACTGGCAAAACCGAGTACGATCATCAGGATGACCGTCTTCGCATAAGGTCTCAGGAACGGAAGGAGCTTCGGGATCCCGAGGAGAGGAAGCGGCTTTCTCGTCACATGTTCGTCCATGCTTCTTCTCCTTTCTGCGTCTGGATCTCATAGACCCTGCGGTAAAGGCCGTTCTTTGCAAGGAGTTCTTCGTGGGTCCCCTCTTCGATGATCCTGCCCTTGTCCATGACCAGGATCCTGTCCGCGTTCATGAGGGTCGTGATCCTGTGGGCGATCAGGAATACCGTCGCATTCCCGGCTTCTTTCGACAATGCTTCCCGGATCTTCACATCCGTTGCCGCATCAACGGCGGAAAGAGAATCGTCAAAGATCATGACAGGGGTATGGCGCACCAGCATCTGGGCGATGGCCGTACGCTGTTTTTCCCCGCCGGAAAGGGTGACGCCCCGCTCTCCCACGAAGGTGTCATATCCGTCCGTAAAGTGTTCGACAGACTGTGTCAGGGCAGCCGTCTGGGCGGCCGCACGGACCTCGTCCATATCCGCGTCCTCGTCCGCGATCCGGATATTGTCCGCCAAAGTCCGGGAGAACAGATAGGGCTCCTGCAGGACGATGCCGATGTTCTTCCGCAGCCATTTGCGGCTGATCTTCCGGATATCCACACCGCCGATTGTGATCCTTCCGCCATCCTCCGGAAGCTCATACAGACGCTCCAGAAGATACATGATCGTGGACTTTCCGGAGCCGGTCGTTCCCAGGATCCCCATGGTGGTACCGGCCCTGGCCGTAAAGGTGATGTCCTTCAGGATGTCCCTTGTATTGCCTTCATATTTAAAGGAAACATTCTCAAAACAGATATCCCGGTCGAGGGGGACGCATTCTGCATTTTCGTCCTCTTCTTCCGGCTGTGCGTTCATGATATATAAAAGCCTGTCCAGGGAGATCCCCGCACGGCTCATCTCCGTAATGACCCTTCCGAGGCCCCTTACGGGAAGGGATAGCAGTGAATTATAAGAAATGAAAGCGATGAACCCGCCGGCTGTCAGCGTCCTCTGCACGCAGAAGACCGATCCCAGGACCGCGATCGTAAGCGTACGGAGCGTTGCGATCACGTTCCCGGAGACCCAGAAGGCGGAAAGGATCCGCATCAGCCTGATCCACAGGTCCGTATAATAGGTGTTCTGTTTTTCGAAGCGCTCCATCTCATAGCGCTCCCGGCCGAAGGCACGGACAACGCGGATGCCGGTCAGATTCTCCTGGGCGATGCTGGAAAGCTTCCCTTCTTCCGAATCGACCTTTTCAAAGGAATTCCCGATCCTTCCGTAGAAGAAAATGCTGCTCAGGACCATGATGGGAATATAGACAGCGCTGGCTATGGTCAGCTGTACATGGATCCCCGCCATGAAATACAGGGAGAGCGTGATCATCAGCACAACGCGGAAGAGCTGGATCAACTGCTCCGACATGAACACCTTGATCGTTTCCACGTCCGAAGTGCACCGCTGGATGATATCGCCCGTATGATTCTGACCGTACCAGGAATAGGGAAGGGAAAGGATGTGGCCGAAAAGACTGTTGCGCATATTCCGGACAAGACGCTCCGCTCCCGCGGAATCAAAAAGCCGGAAAAGATAGCGGGAAATTCCGCCCGCCAGGGCAAGAAGAATGACCGCGGCCGCGATCAGATACAGATGCCCGCGAAGGTATTCTATCCCGCCCGCATTTTCAATATAAGCATTCAGGAATGCGGGAAGCCTCCCCTTTGCATCCCCGATCACACTGTCTACCGTG
>CAMNCY010000030.1 GCA_946534785.1 uncultured Lachnospiraceae bacterium
AGCTCCTCGCCAGGAACCGCATGGGGATCCTGCGGCCGAGCGGGGTGCTGGAGTAGCGGTGAAAAAAATACCGGATGGGCAAATTGCCCGGGAGGGTAAGGTATGAAAAAGGCAATAGCAGCTCTTTTATTAACTGTATCCATGCTTTCCGCAGCAGGGTGCGGAAATAAAGCAAAGGATAATAACACTGCAGAGAATACAGCAGAAGCTGCCAGTAAAAAAGAAGAGAACAGTTCCGGTGAGACAGAAAATTCCGGCAAAATTGAAGTAGATAAAAAGCTGTTTGATATAACGGTGACGATTCCCGCAAATCTGGCAGGTGATATCTCAGATGACGAGATCGCCGAAGTCTCTGAACAGGACGGGGTCAAGAGTGTTACAAAAAATGAGGACGGAAGCATTACTTACGTCATGTCAAAGGCCCGTCATAAGCAGATAATGGAAGAGATGAAGACGAATATGGATGCGGCACTGCAGGATATGGTCGAATCCGGAGAATACCCGTCATATTCAGCTATTTCGGCCAATGATGATTTTACGGAGATCAAAGTTACCACAAATTCCGACCAGCTGAATCTTAAGGAATCATTGAGTGTCATCACGTTATATATGTATGGCGGAATGTTTAATGCATTTAACGGGACACCCGTTGATAATGTCCATGTGGAGTTTATCAATGAAAAAAGCGGAGAAGTAGTAGGCAGGTTTGATTCCAGGAATATGGCAGCAAACAACACGGCGGAGCAAAGTGAGGAAGCGGATATCAAGCCCCTGAACCTGGATGATGCAGTCTGCAATATTATCAATAATACGTATTCTTCATCCGCCACGTATGCCGTTCAGATCTCAAACCCCAATCCGGATCATGCCATCCTGTATCCGGTCATTGTTGTGACCATTAAGGATGCAGAAAACCGGATTCTTAAAAATGAAGAGCAGACACTGAACAGTATTGCAGCAGGCGATACCATATATTACGGGAACAGCATCTATATGGATAATATAGCGGACGCCGCAAGTTATGAGATAAATGTTGAAACGAATAATTACAGGAAGCAGGATGACTCACAATATGCCAGGACCTCGGATTTTGTAATCGAAAACACGAATCTGATTGAAGGATCCTACGACAATCGAATCACTGGCGAAATTACCAATACCGGAAGTGTTGACACTTATATGACGGCAGTTTCTATCATATTTAAGAAAAACGGGAAAATGATCGGAGGAACTACATCTTATGTTGATCATGTAAGTCCGGGGACTAAAAAAGTATTTGAAATCTCCTTCACCAAATCGTTTGATTTCGATGATTATGAAGTACATGCAATTCAGTGGTGATTTCCGATAAAGGCTGAGAGGCTGCTGCATCGTACGATGCAGCAGCCTCTTGTTTTCTGTTCATTTCCGTGCCTTCCCGATGCCGTATGCCGCGGCCTCAGCCCATGAAGAAGTAATTGGAAGCTATGTTCCCGCCGTAGTGCTGCGCCACATGGCGGATGTGGGACAGCAGTTCCTCGTCCGCGAAATACTTTGCACCCTTCGGGCAGTATTTAATGCAGGCCTGACATTTGATGCAGATGCCGGAAACAAGGAAAGGATCTTCGAAGTCGATGGATCCCATCGGGCATTTCTTTGCGCAGATCCCGCATTTGTCACATTTACTTTCATCGGTCAAAGGCTTTGCCTTAAGGAAATTCGCCTTTTCGTTCTTCTCGTTAAGGGGAATGTAATAGGGCAGGACTTCCTCGCGGCCGGGAAGGGACAGGCGCGGCAGGTCCTCAGGGGCGTATGCTGTCAGCTTTTTCGGGATCTTGGAAAGGAAAGAGTCCCATTCCGCCAGGTCTTTCCGGTCCGGCCGGCCCTTGGCGAGGTTCTCGTTCATGGAATGCTGCGCCACCAGGGCCGCCCCGGCAAAAACGCGGAATCCAAGGTCTGTAAGCTCGTTCCGAAGCTCTGTCAGAGAACTTTCATATTCGCGGTTTCCGTAGGTCACGACGGCAATTGCCGGCGAACCGTCCGCCCTGAACAGGGAGCGCACAAAGGGCAGGGCCTTATTGGGAATGCGTCCCGCATAGACCGGCACCCCGAATACGACAAGATCAGACTTGGAAAAAGAGTGTTCCGATCTTTCGGCAGGGAGCGTAAAGCCGATATGTTCTTCTTTACAGCCAAGTGCTTCCGCAAGACGGCGCGCCATGTATTTTACCGCGTACTCCGTATTGCCCGTAGGGCTGAAGCATACGCTTTTAACACAGGTGATATTCATGCCGGACCTCCGTATGAATCAATAAATGCCGGGAGTCTGTTTTACCGATGATTAACTACGAAGATCCTCCTGAATGGATTTCTGCCGCAGCTTCACCTGGTCGGCCCAGTGAGGGCCCTTCTCATATATGTCCGCAAGTTCTGCCAGGACAGCGGGGACCTTGATCCCATGCGGACAGGCATGCTCACATTGTCCGCAGGAAATGCAGGCTGCCGGACGTTTATCTTCGGCAAGTGCATCGAGCCGCATGGACGGTGTCATGGAGTTCGCAAATTTAAAATCGTTGTAGCATTGCAGCAGGTACGGAATGTCCAGTCCGACAGGACATCCGTCGCAGCAATACCTGCAGGATGTGCACGGAACCCCCGTTTTCAGGGCTTCGGCGATCTCCAGGAGGGTGCTGCGTTCCTTATCCGTCAGAGGATTCGGCTCCCGGAAGGTCCGGAGGTTGTCCTCCACCTGGAAGACTTCGTTCATGCCGGAGAGGATGACCATTACGCCCGGCAGCTCCTGAAGGAAGCGGAAGGCATAGGAAGCATCGCTTGCCGGAAGACCGCTGTCTGAAGGCGCATTATTCTGCCGGAGCTTTGCGGATTCTGACTCCGGAAGTACCGCGAGCTTTCCGCCGCGCAGCGGCTCCATGACCCAGACGCCAAGACCGTGACGGGTGATGATCTCATATTTTTCCTTTGCCTGCTGCAGAGTCCAGTCGAGATAATTGAGCTGGATCTGGACGAAGTCAAATTCGCCCTCGTGCCTTGTCAGGAATTCTTCGAGGAGTTTCGGGCCGCCGTGGAATGAAAAGCCGAGGTGCCGTATTTTTCCTTCCTTTTTCATCCGGAGCATATCCGGGATGATATGGTATTCCTCGCTCTCATAGTATTTGACGGACCATTCCGTAATGTTGTGGAGCAGGTAAAAATCGAAATAGTCCGTACGGCATTTTTTCAGGGAAACATGAAACAGCGCGATGTTATCGATGGGCGCCGTCAGGGAGTGGCCGGGGAACTTGTCGGCGATATAATAGCTGTCCCTGGGATAACGGGACAGAGCTTCGGCCATGGCGGTTTCCGATTTCCCGCCAAGATAGGGGTACGCCGTATCAAAATAGTTCACGCCTTCCCGGATCGCCAGGTCGAACATGGCGTCTACCTTGGCCTGGTCGATCTCCCCCGTCGCCGGATCGAGCGCAAATCGCATGCATCCGAATCCGAGCTGTGAAAGCTTCAGATCATGGAATGTACGATATATCATGATCGTCCTCCTTTTATGCCATCCGTTATGCGGACTGACAGCCTTTTACAGCTCGGCAGCAGGTGTCATTGCAGTTATCTGCTCTTTCAGATCCTTGCAATACCGGTCTTTCTTGCTTCCTCCGCCACTGCTTTTGCAACGGCTTTTGCAGCACGGGGATCGAGAACGCCGGGAAGGATATACTGCTCGTTTCTTTCTTCATCGCTGACAAGGGCAGCAAGTGCTTCCGCCGCTGCCAGCTTCATGCCCTCGGAAATGGATCTTGCCCGGACATCGAGCGCGCCGCGGAAGAGTCCGGGGAAAACAAGGACGTTGTTGATCTGGTTGGGGAAGTCGGAGCGTCCCGTGCCGACGACCCTGGCGCCGCCCTTCAATGCTTCGTCGGGCATGATCTCGGGAGTGGGATTTGCCATGGGGAAAACAATGGCATCGTGGTTCATTGTTGCGATCATTTCCGAAGTGACGATGCCGGGTGCGGATACGCCGATGAAGACGTCTGCGCCCTTGAGCGCATCCGCGATCGTGCCGTGGAGATCCTCGGGATTGGTGACATCGCAGAGTTCCAGCTGGGCGCTGTTGAGTGCCGTATCCCGGTTCAGGACGCCGTTCCTGTCGCAGTATACCAGGTGCCTGACGCCGTAGCGCATGATCAGCTTGCCGATGGCGGTGCCGGCGGATCCTGCGCCGGAAATGACGACGCGGATGTCTCCGATCTTCTTATCGACGACCTTCAGGGCGTTGATAAGAGCGGCCAGAAGGATAATCGCCGTTCCGTGCTGGTCATCGTGGAAGACGGGAATATCCAGGCGCTCCTTGAGTTTTGCCTCGACTTCAAAGCAGCGGGGTGCGGAGATGTCCTCCAGGTTGATGCCGCCGAAGCCCGGTGCGATGCGGCAGACGGTCTCGACGATCTCATCCACGTCTTTGGTATCAAGACAGATCGGGAAAGCATCAACATCTCCCAGGGCCTTGAAGAGAAGGGCCTTGCCTTCCATGACCGGGAGGCCTGCCTGCGGACCGATGTCTCCCAGGCCCAGGATAGCGGTGCCGTCTGTTACGACTGCCACCAGGTTTCCTTTGGCAGTATATCTATACACATCTTCCGGGTTCTCTGCGATTTTCATGCAGGGGGCGGCAACACCGGGCGTATATTCGGTGCTGAGGTCTTCCCGGGTCTTCAGCTCGACCTTGGGGCTGACTGCTATTTTTCCTTTATATTTCTCATGTAGTTCCAAAGCTGCTTTGTAGTAATCCATATTTTCTCCTTTTCCGGAATGCCGTATACTGTCTGATGCCTGGCAATTAGTTAAGTGAATTATAAATCGTTGTCCCGGAACTTCCTAGATAAAAATATGCATAAAAAGCCCCGGCTCCTTTCTGCCGGGGCCGGGGAATTCATATTCTGTGTATGGTTGCCGTATGGCTGCCGGGGGTGCGGGCGCTTATGCACCTGCTGTCCGTCCGGCCCTTCCCCGAAGGTCAGTTTATGATCCTTGCGCCCGCCATGGTCAGGTTCAGGTCATTGCAGAAATCACGGGGAGGATTGTCGATACCGCTCAGGGATACGAGGATGAGCTGGTTGCCTTTGATAAGGATATAACCGTAGAAGGTAACGGGACGTCCGTTCATACTGCCGGTCATCAGGAGCTGGCGGGCGGGAAGTCCCATGAGCGGCAGATCGTTGAACATTACGACTTTTGTATTCTGCAGTCCGAAGCCTTCATTGAATGCGGCAAGGAAGATTTCAAACAGAACGGGCTCAAGCCTCCTGAACTCGGAAATATCGATTTCATCACCGGTGATAATAAGCCCGACGGAGCCCGAGGGATGCTCATCAAAAGCAGTTACGCTCCCGTCAGGTTCGATCGCCAGCTTATTTGCCACATATGCGGGCAGCGGAAGCCGTATTCCGCGATAGTCATACGTAAAGGAAGCGGCAGGGGCAGCAGGTGCCGCGGGCGGAGCCGCCTTGGGAGCGGCAGGGGCTCCGGCGGCATAAGGCAGCCTTCCCTCTGTTTTTCCGAACATGACATAATGCTGATAAAGAAGGTTCTCGTCCGTACCGAAAGCAGCAGCTACGTCGGGGTATGTCGCGGCGTAGAAGGCGGGATCAAACGTACCTCCGTCCGGCATGGTTTTGACCGCTGCGCCGGCGGTCAATGTAAAGCTCATGAATAGGGCAGTAATGAGTACTGTTGCCAGCACCCGGCGAATGATCTTTTTCATGATAATCCTCCATATATGAATAAATGACAGACAATAGTTCGAAATGTACATATTAATCATAACATGAAGAACGGAAATCTGATAATGACAGATGCATGTCACACGTATCACGGATGATGACAAAGGCAGGGTACAGGCCGGCAACGGAGTGACAGCTTTGATATCACGCAAATACGCCTTTCTGTTCCAGCGATGCATAGTCAAGGCCGAGTTTATCGATGATCTCGCGGGTATGATATCCCAGGGGATATCCGGCAAAACGGTATTCACAGGGGCACTCGCTCAGCTTGACGGCGGTCCCCATCTGTCTGACGGTGATTCCTTCTTTAAGAGGCACGGGTACATCCACAACCATTTCGCGGGCTTTGATCTGCCCGTCTTCCAGCAAAGCTTCCTTCAGGTCCATGACCGGCTGGACGCAGGCATCGTAATGAGAGAATATTTCGGTCCATTCATCCCTGGTCCTGGTCCGGAAGATCCCGCGGATCTGACGTTTGACTTCTTCGCTGTTTTCCGGCCAGACGGTCCCTTCGATCAGGTCTTCCCGGCCGATGGCAGTGCAGAACTGACTCCAGAATTTCGGCTCCAGCGAGCCGACGCTCATATATCCGCCGTCACGGGTCTCGTAATAATCGTACATGCAGCCGCCGTTCAGCATCTCGCCTTCCCGCTGCGGCTGTCTGCCGTCCACCAGGAAGCCGGCGCCGTCGAGGCTGTTGAACGGTATGCAGCCGTCGAGCATGGCAATGTCAACGAACTGTCCCCTGCCGGTGTTATGCCGGTAGTTGACGGCCGCCAGGATCCCGATCACGCTGTTCATGGAACCGACGGCAATGTCTGCGATCTGGAAGTTCATGAGGGACGGCCCGCTGTCCTTTCTGCCTGCATGGGAGATAATGCCGCTGCGGGAGATATAGTTGATGTCGTGGCCCGCGGCATCCTTTAACGGGCCTGTCTGGCCGTAGCCGGTGAGGGCACAGTAAATGACGCCCGGATTGACGGCTTTCAGGTCTTCATAGCCAAGTCCCAGCCGGTCCATTACGCCCGGGCGGAACTGTTCCAGGACAATGTCATATTCCTTGACCAGTTCTTTGACAATGGCCTTTGCCTCCTCTGTCTTCAGGTTCAGGAACATGGTCTTTTTGTTGCGGTTCAGCCAGGCCTGGCAGGCGGACATATCGGTCCCCTCGACGATGGGGCCGTGGTGCATGGCCAGGTCATATCTGCCCGGAGAACTGATCTTGAGCACCTCGGCGCCCATATCCGCAAGCATGAGCGAAGCATAAGGGCCGGGCAGGAGCGTTGAGAAATCCAGTATTTTCAATCCGTCAAGTGATCCCATGGTGTGTTCCTTTCGAAGTTATCGCCGATCGTGCCGGGTTTCACTTCCCTTTTGCGAAAAACGCAACGGCAATGGCGCCGGGGCCCGCATAAGTGCCGATGGTAGCGCCGGCAGTCGTGTATTCCAGTCGGTCCTCATAGCCTTCATACAGGACGCGGGAATCTTCCACATATTTTTTCAGCATCTCATCGGAGAATCCGGAGTAGGCCAGTGCCACCGGCCGGTCAAAATCAATGCCGCCGAGCTTTTGGATGTTCTCCATCAGAAGATTGCTCCGGTTCCTGGAGCCTCTTGCTTTTCCAAGCAGTTTTACCACGCCGTCCTCAATGGTCAGGACGGGCTTGATGGAGAGAAGGTTTCCGGCAAAGGAGGTAATGCTGCCGATCCGTCCGCCCAGGCGAAGGTATTCCAGTGTATCGAAGACGGCTATGACATGCGCGTCTTTCAGTTCTTCTGTCAGTCTTGCTATGATCTCCCGGTACGGAAGGCCCTGCGTCCTGAGCTGCACGGCCCGTTCCACGATGACATAAAGGGAAATGCAGAACTGGCGGGAGTCGATCACGGTCACATGCTCTTCGTGATCCTGCGCTGCGATACAGGCGCTCTGGTATGTGCCGGATACGCCGGAAGAAATGCAGATGCAGATCACGTCATCCCCGGCAGCTTCCGCCTCTTCGAATGCCTTCTGGTATTCATAGGGCGGGATCTGGCTCGTCTTCGGCACGACGTCCGTTTCCACCAGTTTTTCATAAAACTCCCGGTTGGTGAGTGTCACACCGTCCAGATACTCCTCGTCGCCGAAGCGGATCTTCAAAGGAAGGACGGTGATCCCCCATTTCGCGGCGAGCTCCTGGGAAATGTCGCTGGATGAATCAGTAATGATGCGAATAGCCATTTTGAATGCCCCTATTCATAAATAATATACGTTTCAGGTTTCGGTATTCATTATAAACCATACTGTGAAACAGTGGGGGTGTCAGTCAGGGACACGGATGTACAGAGAAGATAAAAGATCTGATAAAAAGCGCCGGACAGAGATCTCTGCCCGGCACTGCATACTTTTACGATTATTCTTTGTCCTTTGCCTTGTCCGTTTTCTTCTTTTTCTTCTTATCTTTATCCTTGTCTTTGTTCTTGTCCTTGACCTTGCCTACTTCTTTGGTAAGCTCCTCGCGGTAGGATTCAAAGGTCTCGCGGCGCTCTTTTGTCACGACGGGGAACTGCGGATCCATGTCTTCCAGTGTCTTCAGGATGATCTCGGATACAATGTAGCGCATGTACCACTTGTGGTCGGCCGGGACGATGTACCAGGGAGAGTGTTTCGTCGCGGTCTCGTTGATGGCCGATTCAAAGGCTTCCTGATAGGCATCCCAGTACTTTCTTTCCTCATAGTCGCCGGCGCTGAACTTCCAGTGCTTCTCGGGCTCTTCGATACGGGAGAGGAAGCGCTTTGCTTGCTCCTTTTTGGAAACATGCAGGAAGATCTTCACGACCCGGATGTTGTTGTGATAGAGATATTTTTCAAAGCCGCGGATGTCTTCGTAGCGGTTCTCGATCACCTTGTCGAGGTCGATGCGGCGGGCGTTTGCCTGGGTCTTATACAGTTCCTTGACCTTGCCGATCAGGACGTCCTCGTAATGGGAACGGTTGAAAATGGCGATCTCGCCCTTGGCGGGCACCTCCTTCATGATCCTCCACAGGAAATCATGGGCCAGGTCTTCGGAGCTGGGCGCCTTGAAGGCTGCCTCGTGCACGCCGTGGGGAGAGAGGCAGGTAAGGACCGCACGGATCGTTCCGTCCTTTCCGGCGGCATCCATGGCCTGGAAAAGGAAGATAACGCCTTCCTTCTTGTCCGCATAGAGCTTCTGCTGCAGTTCGTCGATCTTCTCGTTGTTCTTTTCAATGCGGGCTTCGGCTTCGGCCCTGTCCGGGCAAAGCTCCGTTTCGTCTGTGGATGCCTTGTTGATATCAAAGTGTCCGGTTCCGTCGTAACAATACTTTTTCATAAATATGCTCCTTTAATGTAGCTGCTTTTATGTTTCTTTTTTATGCCTTTTATGCCGGATAATACTTTCTTTTTCCGTCTTCTGACCGGCAGAAGATCTGGCTGCGGTTCGTAAGATAATCAATATGCGCCAGGCACTCGCCCAGGGCGAAGTACTTCTGCATGATGGGGAAGGTCTCCCAGTTCCTTGCATGGATGCGCCACTGCATATAGGATGCGATCTCGTAGGCGCTGCTTCCCGGCATTTCATGGATGATCCGCAGGACTTCGTCCAGCCGGGAGCGGTGGTGATGGAGGAGCTCGGAGATCCGTTTACTGTAATCGCCGCTTTCCCGGTGTCCGGGGAAGGCTGTTTTCACATCATACCGATAAGAGCGGGCCAGGCTGTTGATGTAATTGCCAAGAGAATCTCTTATAAAGGGAAAACAGGTGATGTTGGGAGAAATATCGAACAGGATATGGTCTCCCGTGAACATGATCTTCTCATTGGAAATGTAGAACATGCTGTTGCCCGGGCAGTGGCCGGGAACCGAGATAAGGCGCAGGGAATAGTCGCCGCACTCCACGACACTTCCGTGTGTAAGTCCATTGTAGCGCGGATCAAGCTTCAGCTTCTCTTTTCCTTTCCGGAACCGGGCATTGACTGCCTGATTCAGTTCCTCCGGCACGCCTTCTTTCCGGTATCTTCTGAGCATCGCTTCATCCACATCGCCGGAAAAGTACATGTTCATATATCCGATATCCGTGATGTTCATGTAGATATGCCGGTCTTCGCCGCAGTAGACACCCGCGAGACCCGCGTGATCGGCATGCATGTGAGTGAGGAGAACATCCCTTCTTGCAGGATCCGATTTGAGCTCTTCCATGGCAGTATCCAGCGCCTCCCGGCACTCCGGTACCCCCATGAAACCCGTATCGATCAGAAGGTCATGGGAATCTCCGCGGATAAAGTAGCTGTTGGTCGCTTTCAGCGGATTGTTCGGCAGAGGAACGCGAATCAGGAAAATGTTTTTGTGTACTTCTTCATACATGGCTGCAGTCTTTTGGCTCCTTTCCTTCTATTTTATAAAGCGGCCGGAGGGGAGTCAATACGAGGACAGCGGCGGGATGGCCGTGCGGGGTGAGTCGGGGGGACAGGTACGCTGACTCAGATTGCAGCACAAAGAGACCAGCCATATAGCATAAACGCCTCTGGCACGCTCTCGCTCCATACCTCGATGCAGCGGCACTAGGGCGCCAAAAGACGGCGCCCAAGGGCCGGCACTCGGTAAGGGCCAGAGGCTGTTTATACTATATCGGCTGGTCTTCTTTTTCCGAGGCCTGAGTCAGCGTACCTGTCCCCGTGACTCAGCCCCCGCCCGACTCAGCCCGCCTCAGTCCGACGCGCCCTGACTCACTCATCCCCTTGACTTTTACCGCCAACAGGATGAGTATAGAAAGAATCAACTACAGAAAGTTTCAAAGGCGGTAACAATGAATTCCATGACAAAGGGAACGATCTGGAAACAGATCCTTCTTTTCTTTTTTCCCATTCTGATCGGGGCGTTTTTCCAGCAGTTATACAATACGGTGGACGCTGTCGTTGTCGGCAGGTTTGCCGGCAAGGAGGCGCTGGCAAGTGTCGGCGGATCCTCCGGGCAGATCCTGAATTTCATCTTCAGTTTCTTTATGGGGCTGGCTGCGGGAGCCTCCGTCATCGTCGCGCAGTGCTTTGGCGCAAAGGACCGGCGGAGCTTGGATGAGGCCCTTCATACGACCTATGCCTTCGGCCTTGCGGGAGGCATCGTTCTTGGCATTGTCGGTGTTTTCCTGACACGGCCGCTTCTTGTGCTGCTCCAGACGCCGCAGGAGCTACTGGACGATTCCGTTCTCTACGTGCGGGTCCTCCTGGCAGGACTTGCCTTTACGCTGCTTTACAACATGGGAAGCGGTATCCTGCGTGCCGTAGGCGACTCCCAGAGACCTCTAAAGGTGCTGATCGCATGCTGTGTGCTGAATATCGTGCTGGACGTACTGTTCGTCGCGGTCTTTCATATGGGCGTCCTGGGGGCGGCCATTGCGACGGATATTTCACAGGCCTTCAGCGCCTTCCTGATCACCCGTCTCTTAATGAATAAAGTGCCGGAAATGTCATTGGACCTTCGCAGGCTCCGGATCAATCCCCGGATGCTGCACAGGATCCTGACGATCGGCGTGCCCACGGCTCTGGCCGGCAGTATGTTTTCCATCTCCAATATGATTCTCCAGACGGCCATTAACCATATGGGCATCGATACCGTGGCAGCCTGGACGGCCTTTGGAAAAGTAGATGCTCTGTGGTGGATGATCAACCAGGCTTTCTCTACGGCGGTCACCACTTTTGTCGGGCAGAACTATGGCGCCAATCTTCCGGACAGGATCCGCCGCGGCGTCCGGGAGGTCCTTTGCATGGAGATCGTAAGCGCCGCGTGCATTACGATGGTGTTCTGGATCTTCGGGCCTGTCCTTCTTGGCATGTTCACATCTGATCCGGAAGTTGTCACAATCGGCATGCAGGTCGCCCGGATCCTGACGCCGTTCTATGCGGTCTTTGCCATTTCTGAGATCACCGGCGCCGCCCTTCGGGCGGAGGGGCACGTGCTGGCCTGCACCATCTCCAACCTGGTGGGAATCTGCGTTTACAGGATCATCTGGGTCACCTTTGTCTATCCCCACGGAACGCTCCGGCAGATCATGATCTGCTATCCCGTCAGCTGGACATTGATCACGATTTTCACGGCAGGCTATTATCTATTCATGCAGGGCCGCATCCTGGCAAGGCTTTCGGCAGCAGGAGAACATATCTGACGCGGATGCCGCCCCCCGGTTCCCGGTTTTTTAATGTACTGAAAACCGGAAGATAAAACCGGAAGATATTTTTTTAAAATCTGTCGTGTTATACCCTATGATTGACGGTTGGCATGATGCCTGTATCGATATAATGTAGCCAGAATACAGAAAGGAGGAACACATATGTATCTGGCAACATTCAGATCCAAAAACCTGACATCCGGAATCGTGACATTCGCGATCAATCTCGGCGTCAGAGTCTTATACAGAAGTGAAGGAACATTCGCGGCGATGGTCAATGATTCCCAGCGGGAGATGATCGACAGGTTCATCCTCCTTGCGGATCGCGCAGCATAATATAAAGCGGCAGGGCCGGAAAGAATTAAGAATATACAGGAAAAACGAGCGGAGAGACGATGCGTCTTCCCGCTCTTTATTTTAATGTGCAGCAGGCGGGATAGACCCTGTCTGCTTTCTATAGAATGCCGGGGTGTTGCCGCGGCGCATTGTCATTGACAAAGATATGGCACAAAGTCACCCGGCGTGCCCCGGAGAGTACAATACAGGTGAAATAACGCAGGCATTCAGAAAAAGATAATTCGGATCGTGAGGTAAGAGATATGGCAAATTTTTGTCCGAACTGCGGTAAGCCGGTAAATTCGGAAGACAAATTCTGTGAAAACTGCGGGGCGAGCCTGGTGATGCAAAAGCGAAGTACAGCCGGGGCGGCACAGAAAGAAGCTGTCCATATGGGTGTTCCCGCACCGGGGTATTCCCGCCGCGTAAATGATCCGGAGATCCTGCGGGCCATGAAGAAAAACAGCGCGGCTTCCGGAATTTTCGGCTTCTTCGTTATTCCGATGCCTTTGATCGGCTTTGTTCTCTATGCTTCGATCACCGGTGAGATGGAGATAGAAGAAGCTGTGAGGAACGGCTTTATCGTTTCCGTGATCTTCCTTGTATTTGCCATTGGCAGCGCCCTCAAGCGGCGGACGGAGAAGTCCTATGACGGTGTCGTTACGAACAAGGAGATCCTGAACCAGGTCTCCCACAGGCTTTCTTACAGCCAGAGGAGGAGACTGGGGCTGAATGATCCGGATAAAAGCAGGGAGACCTATGTGACCTACGTGCGGACCTCTGACGGAAAGACGAAAAAGATCGTTGAGACGTCGACTTTGGGGATTTCCGCCTGGAACTACCTGGAGATCGGCGACCGGTTCATGTATCATCCCCGGCTGAATTTCCCATATGAAAAATATGACAAAACCCATGAGAAACAGCTTTATTGTGTCAGCTGCCTCAAGCTGAATCCGATCACAGCAGACCGCTGCAGCAGGTGCGGAGTACCGCTGCTGAAATGAGTCAGCGGACCTGTCCCCATGACTCCGGAGGAGCCTGTAAAACGACCGTCTGTACCGTATTCGATACAGAACGGTCGTTTTGATTTATGTACAAAACCATGTACATCCCGTCATGATATAATCCCGGTAGTGGATCGGTCATCCGCCGACATCTTGGGTTCGGCATCATCTGGAAGTGCGGGTGGACGGTCCGCTTTTTTTACGGATCTTTACAGGAACCGGTCCACGATATACCGGTTCGCCTTCCGCTCCGTTTCATCGTCCAGAGGGGACAGGCCGGAGATCCCGTATTTCCTGTCCAGTGCTTTTGCAAGGAGCAGGTCGCAGACATGCGGATTCTTCGGAAGAAGAGGTCCGTGCAGATAGGTCCCGATGATGTTTTTATACATCGCGCCTTCCCGGCCGTCCTTTCCGTTGTTCCCAAATCCGTACAGGACGCTGCCGAACGGCGTCACATTGCCGAGATGCGTCCTTCCCCCGTGGTTTTCAAAGCCGACGATCTCATAGGGAAGAGACTCGTTTTTTAAAATGATGTTGCCGGTAAGCCGCGGGCTGTCCTGCACTGTATACAGATCGAGGAGGGAGAGCCCCTCCATGTGGCCGTCCTTTGTTTCATAATAATGTCCCATCAGCTGGTAGCCGCCGCAGACGGCAAGGACCGTTCCCCCGTCTTCCGCATACCGGGAAAAATCTTCCCGGGTCTTTTGCAGCCTTTCGCAGACGAGCTGCTGTTCCCGATCGGACCCGCCGCCCAGAAGGATAATGTCCGTCCCGCCAAAATCGATGGGATCGTTCAGGCGGTATTCCGTCACATTGGCATCGATCCCGCGCCATTTAAGACGCATGACCATGCACCGGATATTGCCCCGGTCTCCGTACAGATTCAGGAGATCCGGAAAAAGATGTGCGATCTCAAGTTTCATTTCCGCGTCCTTTCCTGCAGGTACTGGTGAATGGAGAACAGGGCCGTGTAATTGACCAGGACATAGAGCTTTTCGCTTCCCTCCCGCAGGTGTTTTTCAATGGCAGCCTCCGGCGTATCCGCAAGATCTGCCTCGATCCCGTCATATTTAAGCCGAAGGCACATGTCCAGCGCCCGGATCCCGCTGACCGTAACGGCACGGATACTCTGATCGCGGATCCGGTCAAAGTCCACATCCCACAGCCAGGACACATCTTTTCCGTCCGCAGAATTGTCATTGATTACGATGACCAGCCTTTTGGGCCGGCTGTCCTCCAGCATGGCCTCGATGTTCTGGTTGAAGCCGGTCGGGTTTTTCGCAAGATTCAGCACCACATCGCGGCCGTCTATGCAGAAGGTCTCATTCCTTCCGAACTGTGCATGATAGTGGGAAAGGATCTCGTTGAAGCGGGTGGTATCAGGACGGATCCTGGGTCCGGCGCCTGTGATCACCGCATTATCGGCATCCGGGAAAAGCAGCCTGCACCCTTCCTCCCGGAGAAAGCTCCAGACAGCAAGCAGGTTGTAGACACTGTACAGGCCCTTCAGGTCCGTCTCGACCGGAAGGCCCTCCGCCAGAAAATGCAGTTTTTCCGATAAAACAACATCCGATGCGGCATAGACCGGATCCGGCCGCTTAAAACCGCAGACCGGGCAGCGGTATTTTCCCATCTGTCCGTACTGGTAGAAATCATACTGCAGCAGGGCTCCGCATTTTCTGCAGAACCGCCCTTCCCGGACCTCGCCTGTGCGAAGGGTTTCCTCTATTGCATGGCCTGCCGGCGTATTGATCCCGTAACACACAAAAGGATTTCCGGTCTCTTCGGCGAGACTGACGGACAG
This sequence comes from uncultured Lachnospiraceae bacterium, assembly GCA_946534785.1. Lineage (GTDB taxonomy): Bacteria > Bacillota > Clostridia > Lachnospirales > Lachnospiraceae > CAG-791. The sequence goes on from CAMNCY010000030.1 coordinate 15,070, forward strand.
GGGATCGTCCGCATTGATGATAAGCTTCATTTCCGGCACCATGCGGATCGCGGTCTTCAGAAGGTCCATCGTGATATCGATCTCTCCATAACGGTCCAGCTGGTCCCGGAACAGATTGGTCAGGATCAGGTAATCCGGCTTTACATGGGAAAAAACAAGCCTTGCGGAGGCTTCATCGACCTCCAGACAGGCGTAATCGGCATCCAGATGTCCGCCCGGATGTGCGGCATTGATAAAAGCACTGGCGATCCCGGCCGGCATATTGGAGCCCAGCCGGTTGCACACCACCTTCCGGCCTTCTGCTTCCAGCATCGTACACAGAATATTATTGGTTGTTGTTTTTCCGTTTGTGCCGCAGACGGCAATGATCTTCCTGCGCACCTGGCCTGCCAGAGGCGCAAGAATATCCGGAGATACCGCCATGGCTGTTTTTCCGGGCAGGGACGTACCCTGATTGCCGGCAAGGCGGCTTCCCGCCGCAGCCGCTTTTGCGGCATCGACAGCTATGGCATCGCGCAGCTTTTCGGTTATGCTTCGTTGGATGGATGTTCTCATTTTATTAGACAGGGGCGGTGAGTCATGGGCGGTGAGTCATGGGGACAGGTCCGCTGACTCATCAACTACAGTGATATTGGCCGCGAGGCGCTGTATTACAGGCCTCGCGGGTTTTCAATTGTGCGCGATGAGTCAGCGGACCTGTCCCCATGACTCGCCCCGCAGCGCATCCGGGCTACATCGCCCGGATGCGGGCAACAGCGGCTTCTGTGTTTTCGTGGGTACCAAAGGCGGTCAGCCGGAAGAAGCCTTCTCCGTGCGAACCAAATCCGGATCCGGGGGTGCCGACGATCTGCACCGTTTCCAGAAGCCGGTCAAAAAAGCTCCAGGAAGACAGGCCGTCGGGCGTTTTCAGCCAGATATACGGGGCGTTTACGCCGCCGTAAACGGTATAGCCGGCCTCCGCAAGGCCTCTTCGGATGATCCCGGCGTTCTTCATATAATAGTCGATCTGTTCACGGATGGCTGCGCGTCCTGCCGGAGAGAAAGCGGCTTCTCCTGCTCTTTGCACGATATACGGAGCACCGTTGAATTTCGTGCCGTGCCTTCTTGCCCACATGGTATGCAGGAGCGTGCCGTCCCCGGCTTTAAGGTCTTTGGGTACAACGGTGAATCCAAGCCGCAGCCCTGTAAATCCGGCATTTTTGGAAAAACTCCGGATCTCGATCGCACAGCTTCGGGCGCCCTCGCATTCATAGATCGAATGCGGAAGACCTTCTTCCGAAATATATGCTTCGTAAGCGGCATCATACAGGATCACGGCGCCGATCCGGCCGGCATAATCCACCCAGTCCTGAAGCTGCTGCTTTGTCGCCGTCATACCCGTGGGATTATTCGGGAAACAAAGATAGATCAGGTCCGGTGTTTCGGAGGGAAGTTCCGGGACAAATCCGTTATCTTCCGTACACGGCAGATAAATGAAATTCTCGTAACACCGGCGGTCTTCATTCCAGGCGCCGGAACGGCCCGCCATGACATTGGAGTCCACATATACCGGATATACGGGATCGCAGACGGCCACCCGGCAGTCGGGACTGAAGATCTCCTGAATATTGCCGGAATCACTTTTGGCTCCGTCGGAAATGAAGATCTCGTCAGCCGCGACCTCGCATCCGCGGCCTGCATATTCCGCCGCAATGGCATCCCGGAGGAACCCATACCCAAGATCCGG
>CAMNCY010000031.1 GCA_946534785.1 uncultured Lachnospiraceae bacterium
TGACCGCCGCGGCGCCCATGTATATCCGCCAGTCGGCAGGCTGCGCGGAGGAGCTTCGCAGGATCCTGAAGCAGATCCGGAACGGATAAGCGCGGAGCGGAGAACAGCAGAACAGTAAAACGACAGAACAGTAAAACGACAGAACAGAAAGACGGCAGAACAGAAAGACATAAAATGGGAAGAGTACGGTTCGCACAGAAAAATATCGCCTTCGGGTATTTGGGACAGGCAGCCACTGCGCTGATGTCCTTTATTCTGCGTACCGTTTTCATCCATTACCTGGCAAAGCCTCTCCTTGGCATCAACAGCACCTACACCAACGTCCTTTCGATCCTTTCCATGGCGGAGCTCGGCATCGGGACAGCCCTGAATTTCGCCCTGTATGCGCCGGTGGCCCAGAACGATACGGAGAAGATCAAGTCCTATATGCGGCTCTACCGCAAGGCCTATACGGCCATCGGCGCGGTGGTGGCCTGCATCGGTCTGGTGCTGGCGCCGTTCCTGAAATACCTGGTGAAGAATCCGGGCGTTTCCACGGCGCAGCTGACGATCTATTACCTGATCTTCCTCTTCAATACCGTCAGCACCTATTTTGTCGCCTACAAATACAGCCTGTGCAACGCGCAGCAGAAGAACTACATCCAGACCAATATCGCGACGATCACCAAGATCATCGTAACGGCACTGCAGATCGCCGTGATCGCGCTCACGAAGAATTTCCTGCTGTTCCTCCTTACGGACGCGGCCGTGCAGCTTGTGCAGAAGATCATCGTATCGCAGTACCTGGACCGGATGTACCCGTTCCTGAAGGAGAAGGACGTCAAGCCCCTTTCTGCGGAGGAGAGCGGAGAGATCTTCAGCAAGACAAAGGCGCTCGTCCTGCACAAGGTGGGGGACGTTGCGAGGCTCCAGACAGACGCCCTGATCATCACGGCCTTTATCGAGGTCTCCATGGCCGGCGTCGTGGACAATTACACGCTGGTGATCGGAACCTTTTCCAATTTCGTCAATATCATTTTCAACTCCGTCATTTCGGGATTCGGGAACCTGATCGCGACAGAAAGCAAGGAGAAGCAGTACAGCCTGTTCAAGGTCTACCGTTTCTTTGCATCGTGGCTTTACGGTTTTGCCGTGACCGGTTTTTCCATCATGCTCACGCCCCTGATCCGGCTGTGGCTTGGCGATGCCTGGATCCTGCCCTCCGCGGCGCTCATGCTGATCCTGACGGATCTGTATTTCAAGGGCGACAGGATCGTCCTTTCCAACTTCAAGACGGCGGCCGGCGTATTCGAGCAGGACAAGTACCTGGCCATGATCCAGGGCTTCGTGAACCTTGTCCTTTCGATCTGGCTGGTGCAGAAGATCGGCATTGCCGGTATCTATGTCGGAACGGTCGTTTCGGGACTGATCGCGAACGTCACAAAGCCGGTGATCATCTATCATGTCTGCTTTGACAGGTCCCCCGCAAAATATTTCGCGGATACGGCGCGGTATACCGTTTCCGTCCTGGGCGTGATCCTTCTTTGCAGCCTGATCGCGAAATTCGTCCTGGCAGAGCTTTCCGTCCTGACCTTTGCCGTGATGGTGGTGATCATTACCGTCCTGTTCAACGGGATCTTTTTCCTCCTCTTCGGAAGGACGGAGGAGTTCAGGTATCTTCTTCGCGTGGTAAAAAGGGCGTAAGGAACAATACGGCCGGGCGGAGAGAATGCGAATGTCCCGGGACCTTTCGGGACCGGTGAAAATAAAGGAGAACTGTAATTATGGCCCGATATGTGGAAGAGCAGCTGATCCGGGAGCTTTCGGACGAGGCGGTGCGGCAGCTGAAGAATTTCCGGAAGACCGACACGAAAAGGCAGATGAAGGACCTTGCCAAAAAAGCCCTGGGCAGATACGTCGCAAAAAAGGACGATATCTACTGGCCGGCGGGCCTCCTTCTTCTGGGACTTGTGGAGGCGGGACGCCACGAGGACGCGGCGGAATACATTGCCGAATGGATCCGGGACGGGAGCGATACGGCCTATGTGGACGATGCCCTGACGGGATACGTGATCATCCGTCTCTATGAGATCACCGGGAAAAAGGAATACCGGGATGCGGCGGACAAGATCGCGGAATTCCTTAAGACGACGCCCCGGGATATCGAGGGCTCCATCATCTACGGGCCGGGAAGAAACGAATACATCTATGCGGACGGCGCCGGCATGACGGCTCTTTTTCTTTCCCATTACGGGAAGGTCTTCGAGAAGGAGGAGGCCAGCGCCCTGGCAAAAAAACAGATCGGCAATTATCTCAATTACGGGATGGCCGTGAACCAGGGGCTTCCGTACCACGGCTATGACGTAAAGAGCGGCGTCCGCTACGGCATCATCGGCTGGGGCCGCGCCGCGGGATGGCTTTTAATGGGCATGGCAGGGTACCTCAGTGACTGGAGCGATCCGGGTGTTGCAAGGGCGGCAGCCGGGATCGTCGGACAGATCTATGGGTACCTTCGAAAGGACCACCTTTTCTCCTGGCAGCTGGAGGCGGTGGAGGGGCCTTCGGATACCTCCGCGACGGGAATGCTGTTGTGGTCGGTGGCAAAGCTTGAGGAAAAGGGTGTCCTGCCCGGCTTTGACCACAACGTCCTGCAGGATTCCGCGGACAGCCTGCGCCATGAGATCAACGGCGGCCGGGTATACGGCGCATCGGCCGAATGCATCGATTTTGCGCAGTATAAGCAGGAATACGGCAGCTTCCCCTGGGGGCAGGGCGCGGTGCTGGCATTCCTCGGCATCCTGAAATGACAAGGCGGATACAATATGATCATTGTTAAGGTCATGGGCGGACTGGGCAACCAGATGCAGCAGTACGCCCTCTACAGAAAACTCTTATCCCTGGGGAAAAACGCAAAGCTGGACCTTTCCTGGTTCGAAGACAAAAAGCTCCAGGCCGGCATACTGGCCCCCAGGGAACTGGAACTGCGGCGTTTTGCGCACCTTCCCATGAAAGTCTGCACGCCGGAGGAAAAACGGCGTCTTACGGGGAGCGGCAGCATCGCATCCCGCATCGTGCGCAAGCTCACCGGAAACCGGAAGGTCTTCGAAGAATATGAGATGTACCATCCCGAGATCCTGAAGATGGACGATACCTACCTTGTGGGCTATTTTGCCTGCAATAAGTATTATGCGGACATTCTTCCGGGGCTCCGGAAGGACTTCATTTTCCCGGTCAGCAGCAACGAAGAGACAGCGCGCCGCAATGAAGAGATACGGAGGGAGATGGAGTCGGGCAAAGAGATCCCCGTCTCGATCCACATCCGGCGGGGCGACTATCTGGACAGCGCCAATGCGGGACTCCTCGGCGGCATCTGCACGCCCGAATATTATGCCGGGGCCGTCCATCTTCTGGAGAAGCGCTTTCCGGACGATGTGCTCCATTTCTACGTATTTTCGGATGATCCCGCGTTTGCCAGGGAATGCGGCTTTGGCTCGAAAGGCGAGCCCGTCACCGTCTGCGACTGGAATACCGGGGAAGACAACATGCTGGACATGGAGCTCATGAGCCACTGCCGCTGCCACATCACCGCCAATTCCACCTTCAGCTTCTGGGGGGCGCGGCTGTGCAGCAGGGAGGATCCCGTCTTCATCCGGCCCCTCCGCCACAGGAACAACCAGATCCCGGAGCCGGAAGAAATGCATGCTCTCTGGGAGGGCTGGATACTCATAGACACGGACGGGAAAACAGTTTAAACTGGAAATAATATCAGATCATGCAGTGAATGAGCGTCAGCCCGGGAGCATATACGGGATCTGACATTATAATCAACATGAACTAGGAGGATCAGAGTATGACACTGGAACAGGCAAAAGAAAAGCTTGCGCTGTACGGGCAGGAACATGTGCTGAAATATTATGATGAACTGAATGATAAGGAGAAGGCAGATCTGCTGCAGCAGATCGATGAGACGGATTTTTCCATGCTTCATTTCACGCATGACAGGGATGAGCTTCCCGGCAGGGGCGTGATCACACCGCTCGGCGCCATGGAGCTGGATGAGATCGAGGCCAATAAGGATAAATTCATGAAGACCGGTCTGGAGGCGATCAAGGCCGGAAAGGTCGGCGCGGTCCTTCTTGCCGGCGGCATGGGGACGAGGCTTGGTTCCGACAATCCCAAGTGCATGTACGACATCGGGATCACGAAGCCTGTCTATATCATGCAGCGCCTGATCGAGAACACGATGGACGTCGTAAGGCAGGCGGACGGTGCGTGGATCCCCTTCTTCATCATGACCTCCGAGAAGAACCATGACGCCACCACGGCGTTCATGAAGGAGCATGATTATTTCGGCTATGATCCGGCTCACATCTGGTTCTTCAAACAGGATATGGCGCCCGCTTCCGACTATGACGGAAAGGTCTATATGGAAGGAAAGGGGAGGATCGCAACGTCTCCCAACGGAAACGGCGGCTGGTTCCTTTCCATGAGCAAGGCGGGCCTGGTGGACAAGGTGCACGAGCTGGGCATCGAATGGCTGGACTGCTTTGCCGTCGACAATGTGCTGCAGAGGATCGCGGATCCCCTGTTCGTCGGTGCCACGATCGAATCCGGCTGTGTCAGCGGCGCAAAGGTCGTCCGCAAGGTCGCACCGGATGAGAAGGTCGGCGCGATGTGCCGCGAGGACGGAAAGCCGTCCATCGTGGAATACTACGATATGACGCCGGAGCTGATGGAAGCGAAGAACGAGAAGGGCGATCCCGCCTATAATTTCGGTGTCATCCTCAATTACCTGTTCCGCGTTCCGGAGCTGGAGAAGATCGTAAACGAAAAGCTGACGCTCCACATCGTGGAGAAGAAGATCCCCTATATCGATGAGAATGCGCAGCTGGTCAAGCCGGAGAGCCCCAACGGCTACAAGTTTGAGCAGCTGATCCTGGATATGATCCATGAGCTGGATTCCTGTCTTCCTTTCGAAGTCAGGCGGGAATATGAATTTGCGCCGATCAAGAACAAGACCGGCGTTGACAGTGTGGAATCCGCAAGAGAGCTCTGCCGCGGCTGCGGTATCGAGCTGTAAGAAATCCTGGGAGGATAAACGTATGAAGATACTGGTTACGGGCGGCGCCGGATTTATCGGCAGCCATACGGTGGTGGAACTCCAGAACGCCGGGAACGAAGCGGTCATCCTGGATAACCTGTCCAATTCTTCCGAGAAGGTCATCGGCAGGATCGAAGCGATCACCGGGAAGAGGCCTGCATTCCATAAAGTCGACATCCTGGACCGGGAAGGTCTGGAGAAGGTGTTCCGGGAGGAAAAACCCGAAGCGGTCATCCACTTTGCCGGCCTCAAGGCGGTGGGAGAGTCTGTCCGCCTTCCCTGGGAATATTATGAGAACAATATCGCCGGTACCCTGACACTGGTGGATGTCATGAGAAAGAACGGATGCAAGAACATCATCTTCTCCTCCTCCGCTACGGTCTACGGCGATCCCGCCTTCGTCCCGATCACGGAGGAGTGCCCGAAGGGACAGTGCACGAATCCCTACGGCTGGACGAAGTCCATGCTGGAGCAGATCCTGATGGATGTCCAGAAGGCGGATCCGGAATGGAACGTGGTCATCCTGCGCTATTTCAATCCCATCGGCGCCCATAAGAGCGGCACGATCGGAGAGGATCCGAGCGGCATCCCCAACAACCTGATGCCTTACATCACGCAGGTAGCGGTGGGAAAACTCGAGAAGCTCCACATCTTCGGCAATGATTACGACACGCCGGACGGCACGGGCGTACGTGACTACATCCACGTGGTGGACCTTGCAAGGGGGCATGTTGCGGCACTGAAGAAACTGGAGAAAGGGTCCGGTCTTTCCATCTACAACCTGGGCACCGGGAACGGCTGCAGCGTCCTGGATATCGTGAAGAATTTCGAAGCGGCGACCGGCGTGAAGATCCCTTATGTCATTGAGGAAAGAAGACCCGGCGATATCGCGACCTGCTATTCCTCCGCCAAGAAAGCGGAAGAGGAACTCGGCTGGAAGGCGGAGTACGGGATCCGTGAGATGTGTGCGGATTCCTGGAAATGGCAGAGCATGAATCCCAACGGGTACAGGGACTGAGCATGTTCAGACTGTGGGCGAAGGAATGGAAAGAAGGACATCTTGTAAAGGATGCCGTGATCGAAGACGCCTCGGATGAGACCAGGACACACAAGGTGTTCCGTGGGTTGGAGGAGGCATGTCGGGAATTTGACCTGGCAAAGCCGATCTGGCTGGACAAGACAGTCCGGGACTTCCAGAGGCATGCCAGGTGCCGGTTCAATCAGGATGCTTTTATGGAAAGCATCGATTTCGATTATCTGGAGATCCAGATCATCGAAGAAGACAGTACGTTTTAACTTTATAACGCCGTAAGCCTGCCGATCTCGTGCAGGAGCTCCGGTATGCCCCTTCCGTCCTTGGCGGACAGGTAGATCCTGTCGTCATGGACCTGCGGGATCCGGATGTCTTCTGCCAGATCGGCTTTATTGTACACATACAGCACCGGGATGTGCCCGGCGCCGATCTCTTCGAGAGTCGCGGCCGTGACCCGGACCTGTTCTTCGCAGGAGGGGTCCGAATAATCGATGACCTCCAGGAGAAGGTCCGCATAGACCGCTTCCTCCAGCGTGGAGCGGAACGCCTTTACCAGGCTGTGGGGAAGGCCGCTGATAAAGCCGACCGTATCCGAAAGAAGGAAGGGCGGCATGCCGGGAGGCGCGATCTTTCTGGTGGAGGTGTCGAGGGTCGCGAACAGCATATCCTTTTCAAAGACCTTTTTGCCCGCGGAGCGGTTCGCGCCGTACCGGGAAAGAAGGGCATTCATCAGCGTGGATTTGCCGGCGTTGGTATAGCCCACCAGGCAGACCCTGGGGATGTCCGTTTTCATGCGGCGGCTTCTCTGGGTGGAACGTTCTTTTTCCACGCTTTTGAGCTTCCGGTTCACTTCTTTTAACTGCTGCTCGATATGCCGGCGGTCCAGCTCCAGCTTTTCTTCGCCGGCGCCCTTATTGGACAGTCTTCCGGATCCTCCGCCCTGGCGGCTTAAGTTTTTCCGCATGCCGACCAGGCGGGGCAGCATGTACTGGAGCCTCGCCGATTCCACCTGGAGCCGGGCCTCGTTCGTTGCGGCCCTTTGGGAGAAGATCTGCAGGATGATCCCGGTCCTGTCCAGGACCTCGGTATCCAGCGCATCCTCCAGGTTCTTCACCTGCATGGGGGAGAGGGTCTCGTTGAAGATCACGATGTCCGCATCGGTGATGTCGATCTCCAGGAGGAGCTCCTGCACCTTTCCGCTTCCGATCAGGGTCTTTTTGGAGACGGAGGGCGTATTCTGCACCATGACCGATACGACCTCCAGGTCCAGCGCTTTTGCAAGACCGGCCAGCTCCCGCATGGAAATGTCATATTCTTCTTTGGATTTTTTCGTATTCAGGCCTGCCAGGATCGCCCGGCCGGGGCCTTTGTTTTCCTGTATGGTGATCATGATGAGAGTATTGTATCATAAGAAGCGGACGGCAGATACCGCGGCGGAGGTGATCGGAAAGTGAACTGTGAGAAGAGTCTTAGTATAACGGAAGAAATTGCACAGCGGCCCGCTGCGGACGGCATCGATCCGGAAGCCCTGATCAGAAAGCAGGACAGGAAGCGTCCCGAAAGGATCCCCATGGGGTCTTCCCGGAATGCCGCAGTGCTGATCCCGCTGATCCGGAAAGAAGAGTGGCATATCCTGTTTGAGATCCGAAAGAAGGGGATTCGGCAGGGTGGAGACGTGTGTTTTCCCGGTGGCATGATGGAAGAGGGAGAGACGCCGGAGGAGACTGCGGTCCGGGAGGCGTCGGAGGAACTTCTGATCGATCCGGATACGATCACGGTCCTTGCGCCCATGCACATCACCACGGGCCCTGCCGGGACGGATACGACCTCCGTGATCGGCGTGATCCGCGACTACCGGGGAACGTATTCCGATGCCGAGGTGGAACGGGTCTTTACGATCCCGCTGTCCTGGTTTCTGGAACACCCCGCGGATGTTCATGAAGTGACGCTCCATGCACAGGCCGGCCCGGATTTTCCCTATGACCTTGTGCCCGGCGGAAAGGATTACCGCTTTATTCCCATGCGGCAGAAGCATTATTTCTATCAGACAGAGGAGGCCGTCATCTGGGGACTTACGGCAAAGCTCCTGTCCTTTGCGGTTGAGCTTCTCCGGAAATGGATGAAGACATGAACAGAGATCTTATCAAGCTGATCGCAGCGCTTCTTATGGTCTTCAACCATATCGCATACGTCTTCCTGGAACGGGGGACTCTGCTCTTTGGCATTTTCCGGGGACTTGGCCACATCACCTGCATCACGATGTGCTGGTTCCTCGTGGAAGGATACCGGTATACGAAGGATCTTCGGAAATACCTGGTGCGGATGGCTGTTTTTGCCGCCATCGCCCAGATCCCGTTTACCCTGGCGTTTCATTTCAGGACGGGGAACATCCTGGTGAACCTTCTGCTGTGCCTGCTCCTTATGGCAGTGCTGGACGGCAGGGGGCCGGCTTTTCTGCAGGATCCCCTGGCCCGTAAGGCGCTTGCGGCGGTGCTTTTCATCCCCTCGGTCTTCCTCGACTGGGGCCCGTTCGCGCCGTTTTTCGTGATCATGTTCCGGAAGGCGCAGGGAGGAAGGATCACGGCTGTCCGTGCGTGGGCTGCCTGTATCCTGGCAAGCGGATACCTTTTCCTTACGGAGGACCTGTCCTATGTTCCCTTTGTCCCGGCGCTGGCCGGCGCGCTGTATGGCATGGCCATGCAGGCTCTGGGCGGCCTTCTTGTACTGAAGTTCTACAACGGACAGAGGGCAGAGCGCGGCAGGAAGTTTTTCCAGTGGTTCTTTTATGTCTTTTATCCGCTTCATCTCCTGATCCTGGTGCTTGTCAGGGAGTTTTTCTTTACCTGATCCGCAATTTTACACAGATCTATCAAGATTTGGACACAGAATGAACACAATTACCTCCTATACTCATCTGTATAAGATCAGTACAGGAGGTAATTCGTTATGTCTGAGGAATATAATTTCAACCATACGGAACAGGAAAATTCAGAATCTACCGGAAACGGAAGCTACAATTATAATTCATTCGAGAACTCCTTCGAGGAGGTAAAGCCTTCCAGGAAAAATAAAAAGTCCGGGAAGTTCCTGCGCACCCTCGGGATCGCGGCAGTCTTCGGTGTCTGCGCCGGCGTCGGCATCTGGGGCATCAATACCGTATACGGCAAAGATGTGAGAGAAAGCGCCAGAGCCAGCGTGAACGGAAGCTCCCAGAAGGCAGTCCTGAACATCGACAATGAAGATGACAAGGATGAAAAGATCCTGAATATTGCGAAAAAGACCGAGGAGACAACGGAAGCAGAGGATGCGGCCGCGGAGGAAGAAACCGGGGAAGCTTCCACCGGGATCAAGCTGGATGAGAACATCGGCCATGTGACGGATGTCACAAAGGTGGTGGCGGACGTCATGCCCTCCATGGTCTCCGTCTTCAATAACTATACGGTTACCGGGCGTGATTTCTTCGGCCAGACCTATTCCCAGGAAGGTCAGGGCGCGGGATCCGGCATCATCATCTCCAAGACGGATGACGAGCTTCTGATCGCAACGAACAATCACGTCGTGGAAGGCAGTGATTCCCTGCAGGTCCAGTTCATCAATGAGAAAACGGCAGATGCGCTGATCAAGGGAACGGACAGCGGCAACGACCTGGCAGTCATCGCCGTTGACCTGGACGATATCGATGAAGATACGATGAAGGAGATCGAGGTCGCCACGCTCGGCAATTCCGACAAGCTCCTTCTGGGCGAGCCCGTCGTTGCGATCGGTAATGCGCTGGGTTACGGCCAGTCCGTGACGACAGGTGTTGTCAGCGCGCTGAACAGAGAGATCTCCATGGAAGGCGGATCCGCAGCCACTTTTATCCAGACGGATGCGGCTATTAACCCCGGCAACTCCGGCGGCGCCCTGGTGGATCTCAACGGTAAGGTGGTCGGCATCAACTCCAACAAGATCGGCGGCTCCACAGTAGAAGGCATGGGATATGCCATCCCGATCTCAAGAGCGGTCCCCATTATCGAAGATCTGATGAACCAGAAGACCAAAGAACTGGTCGCGGAAGAGAACAGAGGGTATCTGGGCATCAGCGGCGTCAGCGTAACGAGCCAGGTGGCAAGTGCCTACGGCATGCCCCAGGGTGCATACGTCGTCAGGATCTTTGAAGACGGCGGCGCAGCGGATTCCGATCTCCAGAAGGGCGATATCATCACTTCCATCAACAAGAGCTCCGTGGATTCCATGGAAGCCCTGCAGAAGCAGCTCAAGTATTATGAAGCCGGTGAAGAGGTCGTACTCAGTGTCAAGCGTGCCGACGGCCAGGGCGAGTATGAGGACGTTGAAGTGACGATCACGCTGGGTGATAAGAATACCCTTGAGGATGAGTCCGACGATAAGTCCGGAAAAGAAGAGAACCGTCCCGAAAGACCTGACGCGGAAGAGGACGATGCGGACAAAGAGAACAATGACGACAGCAGCGCCCGGGAAGAAATGCCCCGTGAATACGGCGGGAACGGAGAACAGGGACAGTACGGTTTCGGAGATTTCTATAACTTCTTCCCCTGGGGAAGCTTCTTCGGAAGATAAACGTAAACAGACAGCTGTCTGACGCATATACATAAAGACCGGATCTGCAGAGCCTGAGAGAAAAGGCTTTGCAGATCCGGTCTTATTTGCGTCTGATACGGATCCGGTCTTGATTTCGGTACGGATCCGATCCTTATTCCGAGATCTTCTTTCCGGTGAGGAGTTCGTAGGCTTCCTCATATTTTGCAATGGTCTTATCGATGACGTCCTGCGGAAGATCGTAGTTGCTGTCCGGGTTGGCCTTCAGCCAGTCGCGGACGAACTGCTTGTCGAAGGAAGGCTGGCTCTTGCCGGGCGCATATCCTTCCAGGGGCCAGAAGCGGCTGGAATCCGGTGTCAGCATTTCATCGCCCAGGACGACCTGTCCGTTCTCGTCCAGGCCGAATTCGAACTTCGTATCCGCAATGATGATGCCGCGGGAGAGTGCATAGTCGGCGCACTTCTTATAAAGGGCGAGTGTCGCATTGCAGATCGCTTCGGCATACTCTCTGCCGTGTCCGGGGAAGCCCTTCTCCAGGACCTCGATGCTCTTCTCGAAGCTGATGTTCTCGTCATGATCGCCGATCTCTGCCTTGGTGCTGGGCGTATAGATGGGCTCAGGGAGCTTGTCGCACTCCTGCAGGCCTTCCGGAAGGCGGATGCCGCAGACGGTCCCGTTCTTCTGATAGCTTGCCCAGCCGCTGCCTGTGATGTAGCCGCGTACGATGCACTCGATGGGGAGCATCGTCAGTTTCCGGCACAGCATGCTGTTGCCTTCGAATTCGGGCGTGCGGAAGAACTCCGGCATGTCGGCAGTGTCCGTGCTGATCATGTGGTTCGGGATGATATCCTTCGTAAGATCGAACCAGAAGCGGGACATCTGTGTGAGGACTCTTCCCTTGCCTGCGACCTTATTCTTCAGAATAACGTCAAAAGCGGAGATCCTGTCAGTGGCTGTCATGATAAGTGCGTCCCCGATATCATAGATCTCGCGGACTTTACCTTCTTTTACGGGCTTGAACTGTTCCATGTTTCCTCCTGCTTACCCGGCGGCCGGGCAGTCTGATAACCTTGAAAAACAACAATGACAGTATAAACGTACGGACTTCAATCCGCAATGCCAAGATGGTATACTTTTGGCATTAATCACACGGATTCCGAAAGAAAAGGTCACAGACATGATCAACACGACGATCGGCATCCTGGCGCATGTGGACGCCGGGAAAACAACGCTCTCCGAGAGCATTCTGTATACCACCGGCATGATCCGCTCCCGCGGACGTGTCGATCATAAGGATACCTTCCTGGATACCGACAGCATGGAAAGAAAGCGCGGTATCACCATATATTCGAAGTCGGCGCGTTTTTCCCTCGGGGAAGGGGAGGATGCCCGTCCCTTTACGCTCCTGGATACGCCCGGCCATGCGGACTTTTCGCCGGAAATGGAGCGGGTCCTGCGGGTCCTGGACTATGCGGTCCTGATCGTGAGCGCGCCGGACGGCGTGACCCAGAAGGTGCGTACCATCTGGAAGCTGCTTTCCCATTACCGGGTGCCGCTGTTCATCTTCATCAATAAAGCGGACCAGCTGGGAAAAGAGAAGAAGGAACAGGAAGCAGGGCTTGCAAAGGTCTTTTCGGAGCTGCAGAAGAACTTCGGGGACCGGCTCGTCCGTTTCGGGGAGGGGCAGCTGTGCAGTGAAAACGAGGAAGCAGCCGCCGTCTGCGATGAAAAATATCTTGAGCGTTACCTGGAGGAAGGAAGAGGCGTATCCGAAGAAGAGTGCGCACAGTTGGTACGGGAGAGAAAACTGGTCCCCGTTTATGCGGGTTCTGCCCTGCAGGATGAGGGAACGGCCGATCTTCTGGAAGGCCTGAAACGGTATACCCTGCCGGCGTTCACAAAGGCCGATGCGGAAAAGCCCTTCGGAGCCATCGTCTATAAGATCACCCGCGATTCCGACGGGAGCCGGCTTACCTGGCTGAAAATGACCGGCGGACAGCTTTCGATCCGGATGTCGGTCTCCGACGATTCCGATGAAAAGATCAGCGGCATCCGCCTGTATTCGGGAGAAAAATATGAAGCCGTGACAAAGATCGGACCGGGAGAGACCGCGGCGGTCGCCGGGCTATCCTTCACCCATGCGGGAGACGGCCTCGGTGCGCAGCACACGGTCCGGGAGGAACTTCTCCTTCCCATCATGACCTGCAGCGTTTCGGCGCAGGATATCTACGGAAAAAGAGCGGACAATTTTACGCTCCTCAAAGCCCTGCGGGCACTGGAGGAGGAAGAGCCGATGCTCCATGTTTCCGAGGAGGAGAATACGAAGGAAATCCGCGTGCAGATCATGGGAGAGGTGCAGACCCAGATCCTGAAGGAGCGGCTGAATGAGGGGTTCGGCCTGCGGGCAGAGTTCGGTCCCGGAAAGATCGTCTACAGGGAAACGATCCGCAGGACAGTCGAAGGTGTGGGGCACTATGAACCGCTCCGCCACTACGCGGAGGTCCACCTGCTTCTTACGCCCACGGCGCCGGGAAGCTGCATCTCCTTTGAGGACGCATGCCCGCCGGATACCCTGGAGAAGAACTGGCGGCGCCTTATCATGACCCACCTGCAGGAAAAGGTCTTCCGCGGCGTCCTGACCGGCTCCGAACTGACGGATATCCGCTTTACGCTCATCGGGGGAAAGGCGAACCGCAAGCACACCTCCGGCGGAGACTTCCGCCAGGCGACCTACCGGGCGGTCCGGCAGGGACTTATGATGGCTCAGAACATTCTCCTGGAGCCCGTCCTCGACTTTCACGCCGAGATCCCGGCGACCAGTGTGGGGCGGCTTCTGACCGATATCAGTGCCATGTCCGGAAAAGCAGATCCGCCTTCCTTTGACGGGAATACGGCTGTCATTGAAGGTACTGTGCCTGCCTCCTCCTTCGGAAGCTATGCACAGGAGCTTGCCGGTTATACGGCGGGAGAGGGCAGCATCAGCACCCAGCTCACCGCCTATGCGCCATGCCATAATGCCAGGGAGGTGCTGGATGCGGATCCCTATGATCCGGATCTTGACCGGTACAATCCTTCCTATTCCGTATTCTGCTCCCATGGGGCGGGCACTCCTGTGCCCTGGAATTACGTGCGGCAGTACATGCATGTGGACACCGGCTGGAGGGATGCGGAGGATCCGGATGCCTCCTACCTGACGGATGATTACTATACCTTCACGGCACAGCAGGATGCTGCCATGGACGCCTTTGTCATGGACCGCCCCGAAGAGGAAGAAGAGGGAACCTCCCCCGCAAGGGAAGCGGAGCACCTTAGAAGGAAGAAGGAGTCCTCCGATTTCCGTACCAGGGAGGCGGCTTTCCTGGCGGAAGACAAGGAACTGAAGGAGATCTTCGAAAGGACCTACGGAGAAGTGAAGCCAAAGCTCCGCCATCCGGAGAATGAACGGTATGCCGGCCTTTCCGAAGAAGAACTGGACGCCCTTAGAGAGGCGGAACGCGCCAAAGAAAAACGCAGGGAAGAAAAGGTCATTGAAAAAACCAGGAATGCGGTCTTTCAGGAGGAATACCTTCTGGTGGACGGCTACAATATCATTTTCGCCTGGAAGGACCTTCATGACCTGGCTCTTTCGGATATCAAGGCAGCCCGCGACAGACTCCTCGACGTCCTTTCCAACTACGCAGGATTCACGCAGCAGGTCGTCATTGTCGTATTCGACGCCTATAAAGTACCGGGCGGCCGGGGCTCCGTCACGAAATACCATAACATCGACGTCGTCTACACAAAGGAAGCCGAGACGGCCGACCTTTACATCGAAAAGACGGCCCACAAGCTCAGCCGTAAGTACCGGGTCACAGTCGCGACCTCCGATGCCGTCGAACAGGTCATCATCTTCGGGACCGGCGCCCTGCGCCTTTCTGCCGGAGGCCTCCTGGAACGGATCCGGAGCGCCGAAGAAGAGATACGCACCAGATTCCTGTAGAGGCCTGAGAGGATGAGCCAGGGGGTGAGCCAGGGGGACAGGTACGCTGACTCATCGTACGCAAATTAAAATCCGCCATATAGTACAAACGCTGCGGGCACGCTCTCGCTCCAACCTCCACGCAGCGGCACTAAGGCGTCAAAGGACGCCGCCAAGTGCCGGCGGTCGGTAAGGGCCCGCAGCTGTTTATACTATATTGGCGGATTTATTTATACTCCGTCTGTGAGAGTCAGCGCACCTGTCCCCCTGGCTCACCCCCCTGGTTTCCCTGCCTCCACAAGAATTTGTATTGACTTTTGCAGTCAACATCTAAATATAGTTGACAATCCGTATGCCTCGCTTTACAATTTCCCTAAATAGTCTGAAATTGAAGAAAGAGGGTGCCGGATGACGTCGATCCTTCGTGAAGACCAGTTCTTTGATAATGAATGTGATTTTGCAAAGGTTTATACCAGGGAGACCCTGAAGATCATGGAGAGGATCCTTTTGAAGAACAGGATCTCCTACTTCATCAGGGAAGAAGATACTTCCATCTTCGCAAAGCTGTTCGCCTCTTCGGCGAACCGCTACCGGTGCGTGATCCGGATCAATAAGAGAGATATTGAAGATGCCATGGAAGCCGTCAGGGGCGTCCGGGGCATTGACATTGTATGCAGGGAGCCGGTTCATGACTGGTGCCCGAAGGAGAAGCTCAGGCGCCTGGAAGCAGAAAAGGCGCTGGCGAAAGAGGCGGAAAAGAGCAGAGCATATGGCAGGTAAAGAAAATAAGAGATCATTCACTCATACCAGCAGCGGCAGGAGAGAAGGAAGCGGTTCCGGACGTCCTGCCGCTGATTTGCGCGATAAGGGCAGAAACAATTCGGCAGGCCGCAGCAGGACAAGGGCAGCAGAAGGAAAGGGTTCCGTACCTGCTGAGACAGTCCCTGCGGGAAAGAAGAAATCCCGCTGTCCGGTTTCCGGTAAATGCGGCGGCTGCAGCATGATCGATGTTCCCATGGAGGAGCAGCTTTCCGGAAAGCAGGCCTTTGTAGAGGAGTGTATCGGAAGGTTCGGGAAGGTCGAGCCCATTATCCGTATGAAAAATCCCGGACGGTACCGCAATAAGGTCACATCTGTCTTCGGCATCGACCGGAAAAGAAAACCGGTGTGCGGCGTTTACAGGGAGCATTCCCGGGAGATCATTCCGGTAAAGGAATGCCTGATCGAAGACAGGAGAGCGGATTCGATCACCCAGTCGGTCTTTGCACTTCTGTCGTCTTTTAAGATCAAAGTCTATAATGAGGATACGGACCAGGGGCTGGTCCGTGCCGTGCAGGTAAGGACCGCACATAAAACAGGACAGGTCATGGTCACGATCGTGACTTCCGATCCCATTTTCCCTTCCAGGAATAATTTCGTGCAGGCACTGTTGAAAGAGCAGCCGTCCATTACGACGATCGTCCAGAATATCAACCGCCTTCATAACGGTATGATTCTGGGAGACCGGGAGAAGGTACTGTATGGGCCCGGATATATTGAGGATGAACTGTGCGGGAAAAGGTTCCGCATCTCATCAAGATCGTTCTATCAGGTCAATTCCCTTCAGACGGAGAAACTGTACAACATTGCGGTCGATGCAGCCGGGCTTTCCGGAAAGGAAAGGATCCTGGATGCATACTGCGGCATCGGTACGATCGGGATCATTGCATCTTCTTCCTGCAGGGAAGTCATGAGTGCAGAACTCAGTCCGGACGCCGTACGGGACGCAAAAATCAACGCGATGCTTAATCAGGCAGAGAATGTCACAGTCTATGAAGCGGACGCGGGAGAGTTCATGATGCGGCTTGCAGAAGACGGAGAGAGTGCGGATGTCCTGTTCATGGATCCGCCCAGATCAGGGGCGTCGGAGGAATTTCTTTCGGCCGTCCTTAAGATGCGTCCTTCAAAGATCGTATATATCTCCTGTAATCCGGTGACACTTTCGGATAATCTGGACGTCCTTACAGAAGGCGGATATGTGATGAAAAAGGCAGTGCCGGTCGATATGTTCCCTTATACAATGCACGTCGAGACGGTTGTCCAACTTTCCAAGGGAAACATATCGAGCGAGAAGATCCGCGTGGAATTC
>CAMNCY010000032.1 GCA_946534785.1 uncultured Lachnospiraceae bacterium
CGTCTTCCGGTGTGCCCGGTTCGCTTCCGCCGTCTTCCGGTGTGCCCGGTTCGCTTCCGCCATCTTCCGGCTGTCCGCCTCCGGGTGCGGGTCCTGCGGCACTGCTGCCGCTTTCCTCAAGCTTTCTCATCACTTCGCCAAGAGCCGCATCTATATTCTGCAGCCTGCCGTTTAAAGCTTCATACTCGCCGTGGATCCTGTCGCAGTCTGTGCGTATGGATGCTACCTGCTCCGAAAGTGCACTGTACTGTCCCGTAATAGACGTATAATGCTCGTCGGCCGATGCGACCCTGTCCGCGATCGAAGTACACCGGTCCGTGATCGAAGTAAGCGCGCCCTGCGTACCGTCAACGCCTTCCCGGATCCTGTCCAGCTGGTGTGACAGATCGTTCAGTCTGGATCCCGTTTCCGTCAAAGCCGCATCCGCGGCGCTCCGCCTTCCCGCTTCCGCTTCCGCAAATGCCGTGCGAAGGCCTTCCACATCTGTCCTGGCCATGGCCAGCTGCTCCGAAAGAAGACCGATGCTGCCGCCCAACTGCTTTCTGTCTTCTTCCAGTGCCGTGCGGATCCCCGACGTATCCGCCGCACTCTTCACCTGGTGAAGCCCGTCCATAAGCGATTCCTGCACGCCTTCGATCCTGGATCCGCTCTCCCGCAGTCTCTCCGCCAGTTTCTCATAGTTCTCGTCCCCGTCTTCCGAGATCCTGGAAAGGAGGGTCTCGATCGACGACCTGGTTTTGGAGAGTTCTTCCGAGATATTCATTTCCGACGCCCTGTCGGCATCGCTCATGGCCGCCAGTTTCTTTCCGATCTCCTGGTTCTCTCCGCTTCCGCTGGTCCTTGCGTTCTCCAGTTCCGTGCGGATCTTCGCCAGGGAATCGATCACGCCGTCCAGGTCTCCCGAGATGCTTTCACTTTGGATATCTCCTGCTTCCCGGTATTCCGACAGGCTTTTCTCAAGACCGCTGACCGTCCCGGATAGTTCCTGATACTGTTCCTCGGAGAAATGTGAAAGCTTCTCTTTGAGTTCTTCCTCCTGCTCTGTCTGTGTTCCCAGGGATTCGATGTAATTCTGGATCCGGTTCAGCTTTTCGCTTACCCGCCTTTCATCATCGATCGAATCCCTGCTGCTCTGTACATAGCCCTGTGCAAAATGAAGGACCAGGACACAGGAAGAGAGCGCGATCACACTGATCAGGGCGAGCATCTCGGTTAGGTGGCGTTTGCGCAGACCGCTCCTTCCCTTCCGCCTTTTCTCCTTCACCGTATCCTCCCGGACGGCGTCGTCGCGAAAAAGATCCTCCTGCGCAAGTCCGTTGTCGTCAAGGAAATAATCGTCCATGCCCGCCTCACCGGCAGACAGGTCCGAAGACATAAAATCCGTCATAGAAACCTCCCGTATGCAATTCTATCCATTTCAATCATTGATGCTGATGCTGCGGATCCCCCGGAACGGAGGAGCCGGTGCTGCGGAATGCAGCGGTGCAGGTGCGCGCAGGACCTGCTGAAGAAAGATGCGCTTCGGCCGGGACACGCAAGCCGTGCATGACTCATTGCCGCGCAAAAAAAGATACACTGCCGAAACAGTGTATCCCTATTATCGTCTTATGGCACTGCCGATTACAATTGGCAAAGATTCATAAAGACTTGCTGTAAATTTCTGCAATTATTCTTTTTCATGGTAAAGAGCCGATGCGATCTTCTCTGCCTCTTTGGCCGTATCGGCATCCTCGTCATCCTGCGGATCCGTAGCGGACAGTTCTTTCTCCAGTATGGACCGCCTGATGGCATTCTTCTGCGCTTCTTCCCGAAGCTCGCCGCTCAGCCAGTCAAAGGAGGAGTCGTCATGCTTGGACAGGAAGGAATGGACATAGATGAAACGCCTTATGGCGAAGATCCCGCCGATAGCCGCAACGCCCAGGAGATTTCCGACGGCACTTCCGCTGTCCAGGACCATGTGTCTTGCAATGGCGAAAAGCAGGACTTCCAGGGCAGCGCCGGGGGTATGCTTGATCAGCATTCGGACGAACTCGATACCGATGACCAGATTCAGCGATCTTTCCAGGAAGATCTCGAATGGCTCCGTATCCGCGGACATCATCATGGCAGGAAGATCCAGAATAATGGGTATAAAGCTCATGACGAACCCCGCCATGACGACGACAGCGAGGATCACTTCCAAAAGCTCCGTGATTCTTTCAAGAAACTCAACAAACGTCATCTTATCTGATCCGTGGTGTTCCATCCTCTCCTCCTGTCTTCTGCCAATAAAAGTATTTTTATAATTTCATGTCTTGCAAAGGCCAGAACGCTATGTTAGAATACATCTTGCGTTTACGAATGAATCGCACTGCACAGGACCTTTGAAGTCCAGATTCAGTATATCATATTTGTATACGCATTCATAACATGAATATGCTGGCATGGCTCAGTCGGTAGAGCGTCGCATTGGTAGTGCGGAGGTCACGGGTCCGATTCCCGTTGCCAGCTGATTTTCGAAAATCCCCCAGACACAAGGTTTTAGCAGAAAATGCTTTAGAACCGACTGTTTCGGGGATTCTTCTTTTGCAGCGTAAACCATCACATCCCTTGAATATTCAATGCCCCATGTTATAATAGATACAACAAAAGGCGGTAGCGATACCCCTTGATTGAATGAGATAAAAAACCGCTCACACTTTCTCGGGGTAGGAGCGGTTTTTTATTACTTCTTTTTGCTTATCTTACAGACAAGCCCGATCAAATCTATCAGAAATATCCCAAATGCAAGAATCTCTTCTAAACTCATCGGTTTGCCCCTTTCCCTAATATTTCAAGGGAACCGCTACCACCACAAATACGATAATATTTTAACGGTTGCATGGGAATAAGCAAAATCGTGCAATATTTTCATATGATTCTTGTTGGTTTTGCCCGCTTGACTTATATATCCCAATACTGCAATGAATGAACCATAGGCAGACCGCAATAAAACATTCACTGACAAAAGCATTGAAATGCTTCAAAACCATGTTCCTAATCATGCTACAATAAACTATGCCAAATGCCATAAAGATCAGCACAAGTTGGTCTTACAGGGTTTTTTCTTTTCAGTAACGGATTGCACTTGATACATAAGGAATACAGAAAATGCGGCTTGATAAATACCTGGCCGACATGAACGTCGGCACCCGGAAAGAACTGAAGAAAATGATCCGCAGCGGAAATGTCACGGTCGGCGGATCCGTGTGCAAAGATCCCGCCTTTTCCGTAAACGTTCCGGATGAAGTGTGCGTGATGGGAAAGCCGGTCCGCTACGCCGGATATGAATACTATATGCTGAACAAACCTGCCGGCGTCATCTCGGCAAGCGAAGACCCGAAGCAGGCCACCGTCATGGACCTGTTCGAAAATGTGCGGCGCAAAGACCTGTTTCCCGTAGGGCGGCTCGACAAGGATACGGTCGGGCTGCTCCTGATCACCAATGACGGAGAACTGGCGCACCGTCTTCTTTCCCCCAAAAACCATGTAGACAAGGTCTACACAGCTGTAGTCCGGGGCATCGTAACAGAGCGGGAAATAACGGCCTTCCGGGACGGTCTTGCAGTGGATGACTCCCTTACTGCTCTTCCCGCTGTACTGGAGATCCTGGATACGGATCCCGCCCTGGGGCAGTCCCGGGTCAATATCACGATCCGTGAAGGAAAATTCCACCAGATCAAGCGGATGTTCGCCGCTGTCGGTATGGAGGTCCTGTACCTGAAGCGCCTTTCCATGGGCTCCCTGAAGCTGGATGAGACCCTGGAAGAAGGTGCCGTCCGACCCCTTCGGGATGACGAGATCAGCGCGCTGAAAAACGGGTGCGGCCTCTGATCCTGTTGCCGGGCCCCTGCCTGTTCAGATAAGGAAGCCTTCGCTGCTGACTGTGGGGCGTCTCTTGGAATACATATAGACCTGGTCCCCTTCCCTTAACGTGATCGAGCCGTCCGGAATGATCGTGGAGGCCCCCCGTTTGATCATGACGATCACGGACTGGCGGGAGATGTCCAGATCCCGGATCTTCGTTCCGTTCCAGGGATGGTTTTTCCGGAGAGTATACTCTTTCAGTTCCAGGGAGATCTCTTTTCCCAGCTTCTCGGCACCCATGACGATCACATCCCCGGGCTCCAGGATCAGGGAACCGTTCGGGATGATGATCTCTTCTCCTCTTTGCACGGCCGCGATGATGACACCTTTCGGAAGGCCCAGGTCACGGATCCTTTTTCCGTTCCAGGCATCATCCTTGTCCACTACGATCCGGATGAAGCGGATGTCCTCTTCCGCTCCGTAATCTCCCAGCTTCTTGAACTTCTGATACTGCTCGACAAAGCCGGCACTGATGATACCGGTGGGGATGGCGACCATGCCGACGCCCAGAAAGGCGATGAAGATCGCCATGATCTTGCCTCCTGTCGTGATCGGATAGATATCGCCGTAGCCCACTGTCAGCAGCGTCGACATGGACCACCAGATCCCCGAAAAGGCATTTTCGAACACATCCGGCTGGGCTTCGTGCTCCAGGGAATACATGCAAAGGCTCGCCCCCAGCATCAGGATCAGGATGATGAAGACCGAGGAAAGAAGCTGCGTGCTTTTGCTGACGATGACTTCCGTAATGACGTTCAGCGAATCATAATATGCGTTGATGCGGAACAGACGGAAGATCCTGGCAACACGGAACAGACGGAATGCGGCGGCGCCTGTCGGGAAGAACACCGGCAGATAATAGGGAAGAAAGGACATCAGGTCGATGATGCCGGCAAAGGAAAAGATGTACCGGACAAGAGACTTTCTTTCGTTCAGGTCCGGATACAGGTCGTTGGCCGTAATAAGCCTAAGCACATAGTCCACGGCAAAAAAGAACACCGTTGCGGCCTCGATGCGGAGCATGACCGTGCCGTATTTTGCCGCAACGCTCTCAAAGGTCAGGGCAAAACTGACGACAAGGTTCAGGATCAGCGCGGACGTGCTGATGATATCGTACCCCTGGTTGACGACGTCATCCGTGACGCCGACCGATACCATTTTGAACAGACGCATGCGTATGTAGGACCACTCCGATTTCTTTTTCATGGACACCTCAAAAAACAACCTTATATGCCGGCTCCGCGGGCTTTTCAGCCCGGATGCGGAACGGCAGATTTCGGTACATGCTAAAGGGTATTCCGAAAGAATGATCTTACGGAATACCCTTTGACTCTCTTCAGTCAGATCCTTTTCCCGTCCGGCATCTTCCATGACCGGAAGCAGGCACCTTCTGCCCTGCCCGGAACGGACAGCGGATCCTTACAGAATATCCTCTCTGCGGACATAGCCGGGCTTTTCTCCCGTGCTGATCAGCTCTTTGGTCTTGCTGACCTGTGCCCACTTATCGACGACCTGTCTCTCCAGGTGAACGTCCTTATCGATAATGGAGTGTCCGAGGATGATGCAGTCCTTGACAACGGCACCCTTGCGGATCTCAACACCGCGGCCGATGATGGAATTCTCAACGCTGCCTTCGATCAGGCACCCGTTCGCGACCATGGAGTTGCGGACCTGTGCGCCCTCGAAATAGTGGACGGGGCAGGAATCCGTCGTACGGGTGTAGATCGGCCAGTCATCCGTGAACAGACTTGCGGAAGCCTCTTCATCCAGAAGTTCCATGTTGGAATTGAAGTAGCTCTTGAGGTCGTTGATGACTGCGAAATAGCCGTCATGACGGATACCGCGGATATCCAGCGTCTCATTCTCGATATTCAGGATATCGACGAGCCTGTAGCTGGAGGCGGTCTTCATGGCCTTCCTGATCAGCTCTACCAGAAGATCCTTGGACATGACGAAGGTGTCCATGAAGATGTTGCGGTCTGCAACGTTCCCGATATTCCGGTCGATCGACTTGACGCCCTTCTGGCGGTTGAGATTGAGGGTCTCGCAGCCGAGGAATTTGAACTTCGCGTTCGGCGTCTTGTGATACAGGAGCGTTACATCCGCACCGGATTCAATGTGCTGCTGCAGAAGCTTTTCATAATCCTGCTTGAAGACCATGTATCCGGGCGTGATGATAACGTACGGCTGGTGCATGCGCTCGATGATGCCGATGTTCTGGTAATACGCGGAGATATCCGTGTTATAGATCTCGTTGATGTTGCTGTCCTGGTTGAACAGGAGCTGGAGCTTACCGCGCTTGGAGTTGATGTTGTAGATCCGGCCTGTTCCGAGGTGCTCCGCAAGAGAGCGGGGATTCTGGCTGACATAGACCTGGATCCTGTCGATACCGCTGTTGCTCAGATTGGAAAGAGCAAAGTCAACGACACGGAATCTTCCAAGGAAGGAAAAAGCGGCAATGGGTCTGTAGTCTGACATACCCTCTACATGGATATGGTTGCCGCCGGGCGTAACGATTGCAAATGCTTTTGCCATTTTATTTCTCCTCCTTTACCGTCTCACCGTCTGCCACATCACTGGCGACCAGAAGGATCGAAGCACTGTCAGCGCTGCCGACCGTGCATCCTTTGCCGATCTTTACACCGTCCGCAACGAGCGCACGGGTAATAACGGATCCTTCTCCCACATGGACGTCCGTCATCAGGACGGTATCGATGACCTTTGCGTTCTTTTCGATCGTCGTGCCCGTGAACAGGACGGACTTGTCGACTTCGCCCTCAATACGGCAACCCTGTGTGATATAGGCAACATTGACCTTGGCCTCAGGCCCGATGAACTGAGGAAGCTCTGTTGCGTCCTCGGTATAGATCTTCCAGCTGTTATCGGAAAGATTCAGCTCGTTCTTCTTGTCCAGAAGGTCCATATTGGCTTCCCAGAGAGAATCGATGGTTCCGACATCCTTCCAGTAGCCCTTGAACTGATATGCCATCAGCTTGCGGTTCTCGGCAAGATATGCGGGAATGATATCCTTACCGAAGTCATGGCTGGAATCCTCCTTCGTCATGTCCTCGATCAGGATTCTTCTCATGGTCTTCCATGTGAAAATATAAATACCCATGGATGCCAGGTTGCTCTTGGGATGAGCGGGCTTCTCCTCGAATTCCACGATCCTTCCCTTGTCATCCGTGTTCATGATGCCGAAGCGGCTTGCTTCCTTCATGGGAACGCCGATGACGGCGATCGTAGCATCCGCATTGTTGTCCTTATGGAACTGCAGCATCTTGTCGTAGTTCATCTTGTAGATATGATCGCCTGAAAGGATCAGGATATACTCCGGATCATAGCTGTCGATGAAATCGATATTCTGAGTAATGGCATCAGCCGTTCCGCGGTATACATCCAGCTCCGCATCCGCTTTCTCACGAGGCGGAAGGACATACACACCGCTGTCGCGGGAATCCAGGCCCCAGCGTCTTCCTGCAGCCACGTAGCTGTTGAGGAGCACGGATTCATACTGTGTCAGGACGCCAACGACGTCAATTCCGCTGTTTGCGCAGTTGCTGAGCGGAAAATCGACGATGTGATACTTGCCGCCGAAAGATACGGCAGGCTTGGCGACCTTGTTTGTCAGGTCTTTCAGACGGCTTCCACGGCCGCCGGCCAGAATCATGGCCAGCATTTCGATCTGTTTCATGATTACCCCCTAATATGATTGTTTTTGCCTGCGCAGTCCTTACGTTCGGATTGCGAAAACAGACTATATACATATATAATACAATAGATCTTGGATTTCGACATTATTTTCCGTCAAAATAGCCAAAATTAATTAAAATTGTTCAAATGGAGGAATTATGGGGCAGACAGGCAGTATTACAGAGAAGGCGCTTGCTGCATACGGCAGCCTGAATGAGAAGATCGGGGAGGTCAGCCAGACCATCAGGGAGCTGGTCGATCCCGCGTTCAGTGAAGAAGAGGCAAGGGAGAAATTCGACTATATCCTGCAGAGCATCATGCTGATCGTGATCCTGACAGACCGCGACATGTCCCTGAATGAATACAATTATATCCGGCAGTTCACGGAATACAGCGATGTTTTTGACAGGATCTTTGAACTGACCGGTACGAAATACAAATGGGAGGACCTGATCCGGCTTTCCGGCAAGGATCACGAGAACCTGATGCGGATCGCGAGGGATATCGCCATCCAGGAATCCGAAGATGTGATCCGGCTGTTCGCCGCCGTGGACGCCGTTCTGACAGTGAAGAACGATTCTCCCATCATGGACGATTTCTTTATTCCCATGCAGACGATCCTGGCCGGTATCTCCGCGATCGACGGAGAACAGACAGGCATGGAACGCCATAATGCGTCCCATGCCTTCCGGGATATCTTCTATGACAGATGGATGGATTTCAAGGACGGATACGAGAAAGAAATTCCCCGATAACGGAGCGTCCGTCCGGTTCTGCGGAAAAGGTAAAGGTGCATTCCTTCTGGGATGCATCTTTTTCTATGTGCTCAAGAATGCCGTCCTTCCAGGCTTTCGCATCGGCGTCCACTGTAAAGGTCAGGTATTTCCCCGAGCTTTTGGCATCAAGAGGCGTCCTGGTCCCGTCCTCTCCGATGAGATACAGAGTCCATCCCTTTGCTTTTTCGTCCGGCGTAAGGTAGCGGATCACATGGGAGTCGCTGCCGTCGTCCGGTATGGAGACGCTCATCCTCTCCTCTTCGTCTCCCTCGGGGATCAGCTGTGTGACAGCCGGACTGTGCTCCTTCCGGAATCTTCCTTCCGCAATGATGACAGGAAGCCCGCTTTCCCGCGCCGCATGAGAGCGGATCACCTGTTCGATCCTCGTATAGACCGCCTCGATATACTCATCGGAGGTAATGGCGGAGTAATCCTGTCTGCTCCACTCTCCGAAAAAGCCTTCCTTTTCCGGTACGGCCGGGATCCGGTCTGCGGGGACTTCCTTTCCGTATCCGCAGGTGATCGTAGCGACCGCCTTTCCGTCTGCCCGGAACGTCAGTTTGAGATCCGACACCGCGGTACTGTCATCCTCCTGCACCTGCATGATCTCTTCATAGGGCACGCCCTCGGCGATTCCTTCATAACTGACGCCGCCGATCCCGTGGATCGTCTCGGAATAATAACGGTTGCCGAAGATCTTTGTCCTATCGACCTCCTTGACCTTTCCGGCAATGGCGCCCACATACTGGGGATCCTCCGCGGCAATGGTGATCACGCTGACATTATTGTTCATGTTCACGCCGTATCCCGCAATACCGCCCAGATACCGGTGTCCCTCCAGCTCGGATCTTGCACTGCAGCTGCGCAGCTCACCCACGCTGTAGCCGGCGATCCCGCCGATGTAATCCTCGCCTTCGATATCGCCGTAATTGCGTCCGCTCTTTACGATCCCCATTTCCATATGGCCGCAGATCCCGCCGGTATACTTTCCGCGGGCGCTGATATGGCCGTTGTTGCGGGCATCATCCACGATGCTCCTGGCCTGGAAAACATAGTCCAGGGAACTGCTGCCGCTGCGGATGATGTCTTCCTCGGGATTCAGGTCGAGCTCCACGCCGACCATGCCGACGATACCGCCGACGTTATTGTCCGCAAGGATCTCCCCTTCATTTCGTCCCCCGGTGATCCGTCCGTTGGATGCCCGGGCGATCTCCTCGTCCGAAATGCCCTCCGACACGTCGCGGACCTTGTCCTTTTCATCCTCTTCTACTTTATTCCACTCTTCCTGGATCGCATCCTTCAGCGTCTGGACGATCGTATCGATCTGCCGGGAGATCGCCTGCAGGTCATCTGTTGTCCCGGTGACATCCTCCCGGATCTGGGAGTTCAGTTTTGCCGTTTCCGCCAGCATGGAATCCAGGGAAGTATAAAGATCCGTCCCCGCCTGCCGGAAGGTGCTGCTTACGGAATTCACGGAAAGGTCCATTCCGGCAAGCGCATCCAGCGCGCGCCGCAGGCTCCCCGTGATATTCCCGGTATCCGAGAAGGCGCCCCTGAAATCGGAGACCGCTTCCTTTAAATGGGATACATCCATTCCCGTAAGGTCAACGCCTGCATCGATCAGAAGCTGAAGGGCGTTCGCCGCGGCACCGGATGCCTTCTTCATGGCCTCCGCCGCCTTCGGGATGTCCTCCCGGATCTTTGTGATATATTCTTTCAGGGAATCCGGGTCGTTTTTCACTTTTTCCAGAATGTCCCTGAGCTCCGTTGCAGTGCCGTCAGCTTCATTCAGGGCGTTTTCCATGGTATCCAGGGCCTCCCGGATCTTTCCGGCATCCTCTTCGGAAATATCCCCGTTTGCCTGCATCTCGTCCACGGCCTTCTTAAGCTGCTCCAGGGACTGCCGGCCGTCGCCGCTCTGCCCCTCCAGCGCTTCCACGACCTTCTTCAGCTCATCCAGTGTTATTTCCGCATCGCTGACAAGTCCTTCCAGGTCTTCCGCCGTCGGGATCTCCATGTCGCGGATCTTCTCCAGAAGCTCTGTCATGCTGTTCGTATTGTCCAGCATCTCCTTCAGGGATTTATAGAACTCCGAATCCCTGATCCCCGGGAATTCTTCCGCATTCTCATCCAGGATGCCGAGGATCGTTTCCAGGGCTTCCTTCTGCTGCGCCGCGGCTTTCAGGAGCTCTTCCGCATCCCTCCGGATCTTCTCCGGATCCGCGTTGTCCGCGCCGAGGTCCTCCATAAGGCGGACGATCTCGCCCGAGACCTTATCTGCCTTTCCGGAAAGGTCCGTAAATGCGTCCCGGATCTTCTCCAGTTCCGCTTCGGAAAGCGGGAAGTCACCCAGGAACCGGTCCAGCTCTCCTGCTGCCGCCCGGATCTTACTGCTCATATTGTCGAGATAACTCTGCGCCTCACCGGCAGCGGAGGACATATCGGAAAAAGCCCCCTTCATCGTACCGGAGATCCGGTTGACCTTCTCGGCGGCATTATCCGCATAATTCTGCGCATCATCCGTCATGACCCTGATGCTGTTCTTGGCATTGCCCGTAAGGTGGTTCAGCCGGTTCAGCGTATCTGTCGCGGTATTGGTGTTATTCTTTGCGTTCCCGGCAGCGCGGTCGATGAGGGCGTTCAGCTCATCCAGCTGTCCGTCCACTTCTCCCAGCGTCCCCTCTGAAAAATCCAGTTCCAGATACGGCTGGAGCTGGCCGCAGATCCCGCCGACGTCCTTTCGGCCCTGGATCGTTCCCCGGTTAGTGCAGCCCTGCACAAAGCCGGAAGTCCTTCCGACAACGCCGCCGATATTGTAGCCGACATGCTCATACCCGATCAGGCCGTTATTCGTGCAGGAAGAAATGACACCGGAGGAAAAACCGGCGATCCCTCCCATATCCGTCTTGGCGTTGATGTTCTCCGTTGTCGTGATCTCGCCGGTCATCAGGATATTTTCCAGGGTATCCGTCAGCTGGTCGGTCGTGATCATGGTATCCGAATAGGTCGTATTGACCTCCGCACTGTTCGTGCAGCGCAGGATCTTTCCCTGGTTGCGTCCCGCAATGCCGCCTGTCGCCGTCCTTCCCGTGACCGCACCGCCGCAGGTGCAGTCTTCCACGGAACCCGACTCCATGTTCAGGCCGACAATACCGCCGACATCGCTGTCGGCCTCCACCGTTCCCTCAAAGCTGCAGTCCATGATCCGTCCGTAGTTGATACCGGCAATGCCGGCCACCTTTCCCTGGGAACCGGCGGGGGAAATGATACCGGAAACATGGAGGTTGCGGACGACCCCCGACTTCTGGATCGTCCCGAAAAGACCGGTCTCCGCCCGGTTGTCGGATACAGAGACCTGACTGATCGTATGCCCCTTTCCGTCGAAGACGCCGCCGAAGGTCGCGATCGTATCGGTCTGTGCGGACATCAGGACAATGTCCTGATCCAGAATGATCATCTTATCCCTGGACCAGCTGTCCAGGTGCGCCTTCTTTGCTATATCGGCAAGCTCTTCCGGCGTACCGATATGGATCACCTGCAGCTGCTCCTCCGCCACCGTTTCCTCACGGGATAGTCCCGCGGCGTCGGAATCCACATTTTCAATGACTTCCGCAGACTCGGCCTCTTCATCGTCATCCGAGACCTGAACGGCCATGACCGCCTGCGGACAAGCCGCCGGCAGCACCATGGAAGCCGCAAGCGCGGCGCTTATCAGAACAGAAGAAATTCTTTTATATTTCATCATCATTCACACTTTCCCAGACCAGGCCGTCATCCTGCACATCTTCGTCCCCGTCTTCCTCGGGGATGTACCCGTCTTCCTCAGGGGTATCCCCGTCTTCCGCTGCGGCGCCGGTCTTCCCTTCGCCTTCGGCAGGATTTTCCTTCAGGTCTTCGATATCACC
Organism: uncultured Lachnospiraceae bacterium; assembly: GCA_946534785.1. GTDB lineage: Bacteria > Bacillota > Clostridia > Lachnospirales > Lachnospiraceae > CAG-791. The sequence continues at coordinate 12,260 of CAMNCY010000032.1, forward strand.
GCCCGGCAGTTCCTTCGTATCTTCCATCCGTTCCACATTGCCGGATACGACGATCGCCTTCACGTCACCGCGCACCACCGCATTCATGGAACCGATAACGGTACCGTTGATCGTGCCCCGGATCGTGCCGTTGACCAGCACTGTTCCGGAAACATCCTTCGTCCTGACCGGTCTTGCGATATCAAAGGTCGTAAGCTGAATGAGCTTGTCTCCCACAAGAAGGATCTGCGGAAGGACCGTCATGACAAGCAGGATGGAGATCGCCGTTCCTCTTGCCAGGCATTCTCCGATACCGACGATCGCAGGCTCCGATGTCATCCTTGCGATGAACACGCCCGAGAGGATCATCATGGATCCGGAGGTAATGATCGTGGGGAATGCGAAATTCAGTGCTTCCATGATCGACGTCTTTTTATCCTGTGTTTTGCGCAGTTCCAGATAACGGCTCGAGATAACGATAGCGTAATCGATATTCGCGCCCATCTGGATGGAACTGACGATCAGGTAGCTCATGAAGAACAGGTTGCTGTGCATAAGGGTGGGGAAGGAGAAATTCAGGAAAATAGCCCCCTCGATCACCACGATCAGAAGCACCGGCAGGCCTGCCGATTTGAATGTGAAAAGCAGGATGACCAGAACGAACAGGGCCGAGACGATGCTGACCACGATATTGTCCCGCTCAAAAGAAGCCTTCAGGTCTCTCTCACTGGTCGATTCTCCGACGACATAGACTTTGGCGTTGTCATAATACTGGGTGCAGATCCTGTGGATCTCATCCAGGAACCGGAAGGTCTCTTCGCTCTCTTCCGGAAGCGTCAGGTAGATCAGGATACGGTCATAGTTCTCCCCCTCCAGCTGCTTACGCCCGTTGGAGATCTGCTTGTAGGCATCCGCCAGCTCGTCATGGGTCTCCGGATCCAGGGAGACATACCCCTCTTCTTCCTTTTCATAAAGGAACATGAACATATCCATTAAGGGGACCTTGTAGGAGCCGATCCCGCCGATGATCCGTCCGTATTCCTCCTGGTCGGAAGCATACATGCTGTACAGGAGCGTGACCACTTCATAATCCACGTCCAGAAGCTCGGAAAACTGTCTGGGGGAAAGCTGGTCCGTCAGCATATATCCCTGCCGGGCCTCCGTATTGGAAAGTCCCACGCAGTGATCGACCTCCGGACGGGTCTCCAGGTTGGCGATCAGCCTTCCTTCCGTATAATAGTCGCCTCCCGGAACGACCAGGGCGACCATATTGTCGCTGCCGAAATTGTCCGTGATCATATTCTCTGCGATCTGGACCTCGTTCAGGACCGGCGTGGAAAGCGTCGAATAGCCGTATACGTACGGACACCTCTGGGAGTACAGGAAGGAGACCACAAAGACCACGATGAACAGGATCGGGCCTACGTGTCTGGTAAAATAAGCAAAAATGCCAAGGAAGCTGATCTTCGGAACAAAGCTCTTGTGCCTGGTCTTCTCCATAAGGCCCGAGAAAATGACCAGGAGGCCGGGCATCAGCGTAAAGGCCGACAGAAGCGCCAGCAGGATGGCTTTGATCAGGATAATGCCGAGATCGGCGCCGATCCCGTACTGCATGAAGATCAGTGCGAACAGACCGGATATGGTGGTCAGGGAACTGGAAAGGATCTCCGGGATCGATTTGGAAAGGGATACAACGACGGAATCACGGACGTCCAGACCGCCAGCTCTCTCCTCCTTGAAACGGTTGCAGAAAATGATGGCATAGTCCACGGACAGGGCCAGCTGCAGGATCGAAGAAACGGAATTGGAAACGAAGGAGATCGTCCCGAAGAAAAAGTTCGTTCCGTTGTTGATCAGCATGGCGACCACGAAGGTGAGCACCAGTACCGGGATCTCGCCGAAGGATTCACTGGTGATCAGAAGGACGCCGACCACGACGAACGCGACCAGCACCAGGATGACGTTGACCTCCGCCTGCACGATATCCGCCTTCTGGGTTCCCAGCGTTGTGGATACATAGATATCATAGGAGGACAGCTCATCCCGCACCAGGTTCAGTGTCTCCAGGGCACGGCTGTCATCTTCGTCATAATCAAAAGTCACCTCGAACAGCGCCGCGCCGTTATTGTAATGCTTTTCAAAGTCGTCCTGCAGCGCGTCCTCCTCCGTAAAGGTGACCGACGAAACGCCGCTCATGGACTCGATCCTCTGCTGCACGTCCAGGGCATCCCCGAAGGTGATGTTGTTGACCATGATTTCGGCGCTCCCGAAGGTCACGAACTCTTTCTCCATCAGGTTCAGGCCTTCCCTGGTCTCCGTAGTGTCCGAAAGGTATTCGGCCAGGTCATTTTCCACCTTCACCCACTTGCTGGAAAACATGGAAAAGATCAGGACCAGTATGTAGATCAGGAAGAACAGCATCCTCTTGTCTACGATAAAGGAACAGATCCGTATCATCGCGGAATTGTTGATATCGGCATTTACAGCATTTACAGCTTTTGCGGCATTTACTTTTCTTCTGTTCATGGCTATTTTACCCGTTTAAATGAATATGACCCACGGCTTTCGCCATGGACCTTGAATAGCATAGCACTTTTTTTCCGGTCTAAAATATAAAAAAACAAAAAAATCGGACACATCTCAAAAAATGTCCCCACTTTGAATCAAATCTGTTATTATATGGAAGATTAAATTGATGAATGATTATACAGGACATCTAAGCTGACTAATGCAAAGGAGGAAACAATGCCGCAAAGAACTGACATACACAAGATCCTGATCATTGGATCCGGCCCGATCATCATCGGACAGGCCTGTGAATTCGATTACTCCGGCACCCAGGCCTGCAAGGCCTTAAGAAGCCTCGGCTATGAGATCGTACTCGTGAATTCCAACCCGGCGACCATCATGACAGACCCGGAAATGGCGGATATCACCTATATCGAGCCCCTGAACGTCCACCGCATGGAACAGATCATTGCCAAGGAAAGGCCCGACGCTCTGCTCCCCAACCTGGGCGGTCAGTCCGGACTGAACCTCTGCTCCGAATTATATAAAGAAGGCATCCTGGATAAATACAACGTCAAGGTCATCGGCGTCCAGGTCGATGCCATCGAGCGCGGTGAGGACCGTATCGAATTCAAAGAGACCATGAATAAGCTTGGGATCGAGATGGCAAGAAGCGAGGTCTCCTACAGCGTAGAGGAAGCCCTTGCCATTGCCGACAAACTCGGATACCCCGTCGTTCTCCGTCCCGCCTACACGATGGGCGGCGCCGGCGGCGGTCTCGTATATAATAAAGAAGAACTGAAGACCGTCTGCGCAAGAGGCCTGCAGGCATCCCTGATCGGCCAGGTCCTGGTGGAAGAATCCATCCTCGGCTGGGAGGAACTGGAGCTGGAGGTCGTCCGTGACAAGGACAACAACATGATCACGGTCTGCTTCATCGAAAACGTGGACCCTGTCGGCGTCCATACCGGCGACTCCTTCTGCACGGCTCCCATGCTGACGATCGATGAAGATCTGCAGAAGAAGCTCCAGGAAGCATCCTATAAAATCGTGGAACATATCGGCGTCATCGGCGGAACGAACGTCCAGTTCGCCCATGATCCCAAAACGGGAAGGGTCGTCGTTATCGAGATCAATCCCCGCACATCCCGCTCTTCCGCCCTTGCCTCCAAGGCGACCGGCTTCCCGATCGCGCTGGTATCCGCAAAGCTCGCAACGGGCCTGTCCCTCAAAGATCTCCCCTGCGGAAAATACGGCACTCTCGATAAGTACAAGCCCGACGGAGATTACGTCGTCGTCAAATTCGCCCGCTGGGCATTTGAGAC
>CAMNCY010000033.1 GCA_946534785.1 uncultured Lachnospiraceae bacterium
GCAGCCGTGACATATTCATTCTGCTTGAGGACCATGATCTGTCCGCGCACGATCCTCGCCATGCCGACCCAGTACAGGAGGGCAAAGACGATGAACATGGAGACCATGTTCGGTCCCATGGAAGAGATCCAGCCAAAGCCCGGCACCTTCGAAAGAGTCTGCAGCGGATATTCCAGAACCTGCGCGAGCAGGATGATGATCAGGACGTCCGGTATCGTATACAGGATATCGACGATACGCATCATGATCATATCCGTCCGCCCGCCGAAATACCCGGCCACGGCGCCGTAAACGGATCCGATGAGAAGGATCAGGGCCGAAGCGACGATACCGACGGTCATGGAAACGCGGGCACCGACAAGGACACGGATCGCATAGTCACGGCCGTTCTGGTCGGTCCCCAGGATGTGCGGGAAGATCTTCTCTCCCTCTTCGATCCTCTCCAGTTCCTTAGCGGAATACTGCATGGGAGCGAGTCTTTCGGAGCCCTTGAGCTGCTGCTCATACTTATAAGGATAGAAAAAAGGCACAATAAAGGAGAAAAAGATAATGATCAGGACGATCGAAAGGGCGGTCATCGCGATCTTGTTCCTGCGGAAGCGGCGGAAGCCGTCCTTCCAGAAGCCGATGGATTCCCGCATGATGACCAGGGATTCCTTCTCCTGTGCGGTGGCAGGCGCAAAATCGGCCGGATCCGGCACAAAGGCATCCACGTCCGGCTGTGCGCTCAGTATGTTTTTGTTTTTCAGATCAGTGTTTTCCACAATACCCTCCTGGATGATTACTTGAGCTTGATGCGGGGATCCACGAATGCATAGACGATGTCTACGACGACATTCATGAAGATGACAAAGACCGCAAGGAAAATGGTCGTTCCCATGATCAGAGGGTAGTCTCTTGACGTGATCGCGCCTACAAACTCATGTCCCAGACCGGGGATCGTAAAGATCTTTTCAATGATAAAGGAGCCTGTCATCAGGGACGCGATGAGGGGTCCTACATATGTAACGACCGGCAGGATGGCATTGCGCATGGCGTGCTTGAAGATCGAGGAGAACTCGTTGACGCCCTTGGCGCGGGCCGTCCGCATATAGTCCTGTCCGATGACGTCCAGCATGGAGGAACGCATAAGGCGGGCCACATAGCAGGTCGGATACAGGGAAAGTGCGATGACCGGCATGATATAGCTCCTGGCATTGTTCAGTCCCAGCGTCGGCAGGAGCTTGAGCCTGACGGACAGGAAGTACATCAGGAGCGTTGCCGTCAGAAAACTCGGGATCGCAATGCCCGCCGTCGAGAATACGATGATGATGTTATCCAGCGTCTTCCCCCGTTTATAGGCAGCAAAACATCCCAGCGGGATCCCGATGATGAGCGCCGTAAGGACCGCTATGCCGCCGAGCCTTGCCGATACGGGGAACTTGTCGCCGATGATCTGGTTGACGGTACGGCCTCTCTTCTTGATGGACATGCCGAGGTTCCCGTGGGCCAGATCCGACATATACGTCAGGTACTGCACGCCCAGGGGCTTGTCCAGTCCGTACTTTGCCTCCATGGCTGCCTGCGCCTGGGGCGTAACTGCCTTCTCCGCAAGGAACGGGCCGCCCGGGACCAGGTTCATGATAAAAAATGTAAGCGTCGCAACGATAAAAGCTGTTACCACGCCCATGAAAATACGTTTGATGATATACTTAGCCACTTTTCTGTTCTCCTGCAAGAATTCCAGTGAAACGGCGGAATCGCTGCTTTAACGATCAGAAAGCGGACATAAATAAGAATGAACTGCTTCAGAACCGAAAAACATGATACGATATAAAGAAGTACGGTCTAAGACAGATCGTACAGATCTGCAATCGATCCCCGCCACTCAAAGGTACAATCCATTATTTTACATGGTAAAGCGATAAATAGCAAGTTATTCGGTCCATCTTCCGCATTTTCGAACGGGACCGCATACCGGAAGGAGACCCCGCGCATGAAAAGAAAATCCACCTATGCCTTAAACGGCATGGTCTGCTGTTCCGTCCCCCAGGCATCCTCCGCAGGCCTGGAGATCTTAAGGAAGGGCGGGAACGCCATGGATGCCGCCGTTGCCGCGGCAGCTGTCCTCACCGTCGCAGAACCCACCGCAAACGGACTGGGGAGCGACGCCTTTGCCCTCATCTGGTCGGAGAAGGACAAAAAGCTCTTTGGCCTGAACGCAAGCGGTCCCGCTCCTGCCCTGGCAAGCCGGGAGAATTATCTTCATGATAAGAAGGATGAAAACGGCAGAATGCCGAAAAGAGGCTGGGGCGCCGTGACCGTCCCCGGCGCCGTCGGCGCCTGGGCCGCCATCCGGGAGCGCTTCGGCACCATGTCCCTGTCGGATCTTGTGATGCCGGCCGTATCCTACGCGGAGGACGGGATCGTCATCGGCGAGGGACAGGCCGTCAAGTGGAAGACCCTCTTTGAAGAATACACCGGCGAACTCACCGGCGAAGAATTCCGCGAATGGTTCCGCACCTTCCACCCGGAAGGAAAAGCCTATAGGGCAGGCGATATCATAAAGCTTCCGGATCATGCAAAGACCCTCCGGGAAATCGGCAGGACCGGCGGAGAATCCTTCTACCGCGGAACGATCGCGGAAAAGATCGATGAACAGTCCCGCCGCTTTGGCGGATACCTCAGGGCATCGGACCTTGCCGCGTACCATCCCTTCTGGGTCGAGCCCATACGGGTGAATTACCGCGGATACGAGGTCTGCGAGATCCCGCCGAACGGGCAGGGACTTGTGGCCCTCATGGCCCTGAATATCATGAATCACTATGAGACCGGTCTGGAATGCACGGGAAACTGTAATACCTGCCATTCCGGTTCCGATGAAGACACCGTGAAGAACTTCTCCGTCCGGGACGTGCACCGGCAGCTGGAAGCCATGAAGATCGCCTTTGCCGACGGCCTGCATTACATCACCGATCCCGCAGACATGCAGGTCAGTGTATCTTCTCTTCTGGATCCCGTCTACAGTGCGCAGCGGGCGGCCGAGATCGGCGAACGGGCCCAGATCTTCACCCATGCGGAGCCCTTCGGGAGCGGCACCGTCTATTTCTGCTGCGCGGACAAGGACGGGAATATGGTCTCCTACATCCAGTCGAATTACAATGCCTTCGGCTCCGGGATCGTCGTTGCCGGCACCGGGATCGCGCTCCAGAACCGGGGCGCGGATTTTTCCCTGGATCCGGCGGATGCCAACTGTATCCGTCCCGGAAAGCGCACCTACCACACCATCATCCCGGGCTTTCTTGTGAAAGACGGAAAGCCCGTCGGCCCCTTCGGCGTCATGGGCGCCTATATGCAGCCGCAGGGGCATGTGCAGGTCGTCATGAACATGATCGACCGGCATATGGACCCGCAGCAGGCACTGGATGCGCCCCGCTGGCAGTGGCTCCGGGATAAGACAATCCTGGTGGAGCCCGAATTCGATCCCCTGCTTGCCGCATCCCTGCAAAGGCTCGGGCATGACATCGTAAAAGCGCAGGATTCCTCCTCCTTCGGTAAGGGAGAGATCATCCTGCGCCTGGAAAACGGTGCATACTGCGGCGGAACGGAGACCCGCTTCGACGGCAGCATCGCCTGCTATTAAACTGTGTATGACTGTAAACTTTCACCGGCAGCAACCTGCCGGTCTTCTGCCAAAGACCGCCTCAGGCGGTCTTTTTCTTTTTCCCGAACAGCGTCTCAAAGCCGAGGATCACGGCAAGACACACGATGCCGGCGATGTCCGTATACAGCCGGCTGTCGATCAGAAGGAAGGCGCCGACTGCGGCGATGAGCCGCAGCAGGATGTTCAGCCTGCCGTTTAAATACCCTTCCACTGCTGCCGCGATCAGAAGGACGCCGATACAGGAAGTGATAACGACCTGGATCCCGCTGAACAGGGTGACATTCTCCAGAAGGAGCTGCGGATTATACACGAACATGAACGGTACGATGAAACCGGCCAGTGCCAGCTTCACGGACTGCCAGCCCGTCTTCATGGGACTTCCTCCCGAAAGGCCCGCTGCCGCAAAGGCGGCCAGTGCGACCGGCGGTGTCAGGTTCGCGAACATGGCAAAATAGAAGCAGAACATGTGCGCCACGATGGCAGGCTGTCCCAGCTCCACAAGAGCAGGCGCCGCGATCGTTGCCGTGATCAGATAGGAAGGGATCGACGGCAGTCCCATGCCCAGGATCATGCAGGTGACCATGGTGAAGAGAAGCGTCAGGAACAGGCTGCTCCTTCCGATGGCGATGATGGCATGGGCAACGTTCAGGGCAAAGCCGGTCTGTCCGCAGACGCCCACGATGATGCCGACGCAGGCACAGGCGACTGCTACGGAGACCGTCGACTTCGCGCCCGATACCAGGGCGTCGCAGATGTCCTTCAGGTTCATGCGGCTGACGGGACGAAGCTCCGCGATGACGATCGTCACGATGATCGTCCAGAAAGCGCTGAACAGGACGGTCTTTCCGCTGAAGATCAGCATGTAGAGAAGAAAGATGATGGGGATCAGAAGATGCCCTCTCTCCTTCATGACCTGGCCGACCTTCGGCATCTGATCCTTCGGAAGGCCGTGAAGCCCGTCCTTGGTCGCGCGCATCTGGACCTGGATGATGATGCCGAGATAATAGATCAGGGCGGGGATCACCGCCGCCTTGATGATGACGCCGTATTTGACGCCCAGAGTCTCCGCCATGACGAAGGCCGCGGCGCCCATGATGGGCGGAAGGAGCTGGCCGCCGACAGAAGCCGTCGCTTCCACCGCGCCCGCGAATTCCTTCGTATACCCCGTCTTCTTCATGAGCGGGATCGTGAAGGTGCCGGTCGTAACGACATTGGCAACGGCAGAGCCGTTGATCGATCCCAGGAACCCGGAGGCGAGCACTGCCACCTTGGCGGGGCCGCCCTTGGTATGGCCGGCCAGCGCATTCGCGATATCGTTGAAGAACTGTCCCATTCCGCATTTGTTCATGATATCTCCGAAGAGAATGAACAGCACGATATAGGTCGCCGAGACCTTGACGGAGGTGCCGTAGATACCGTAGATATCCGTTGTCAGATACGTAATGACACGGTGCCAGTTATATCCTCTGTGGCGGAAGATCCCGGGGAAGGAGCGTCCGTACAGGGCGTAGACCAGGAAAATGATCGACAGGATGGACAGGGCCGGGCCGCTGATCCTGCGGGAAGCTTCCATGACAAGAAACACCAGGATCGTCCCCATGACGATATCGATCGTCTCTCCTTTAAAGCCCGTGGAGATGAAGACCGGATACCGGATAAAGACATAGACCGGCATGGCGGCGGAAAGAAGGAGGAAGATCCAGTCCCACCAGGATATGTGCTTCCGGTCCATTTTCTTTAAGGCCGGATACAGGGCGAAGGCCAGGACCAGCACCATGCCGACATGAATGGCGTGATGCTTGATATTGACCATCTGCAGGACCCTGATCCCGGATGCGTACGCCAGGTGATAGATCGAAAAGACAAGGCAGAGCGCATACACCAGATTGGAAATGATCTTATTGGAAAAACTCCTTGTCCTGGATTCTTTTTCATATTTTTCCAGTATTTCTTCACCGGCCGAAGGTATGGTTTCCGGTCCGTCCGCTCTGTTCGTAATATCGCTCATTTCGTTAAATGCCCCTTTCTGATTACCGTATCGCCCCTGATCCTGCTGGCATTCGGGAGCGTCCGGAAATCAAAGATCTCTGTGTCGTTGAGGGTCAGCGTTTTCATGTACCTGTCGTTGGTAAGCCAGGAAAAATACGGAAAGACCGTATTGATCTCCTCCATCCATACCATGCCGTCCTCGATGCGGGTGGGAACATCCATCTCCGCGGGGATCCCGGCGCCGTAACCGGCGACCGCGATGGCATCCAGGTTGAACTGATAATCCTCAGTGACCGTATAATACTCAAACCACGGGATATGCTCGAAGGAATGCTCGATCTCGAGCCGCAGCTTATCGCCGCTCTTTACAGGCACCTGCAGGACCGTTTTTTCATTCTCCCTGTCATACAGGCGGAAGTACCGCCCCGCCGGTGCATAATATCCCCAGTATATGAATAATATGACGGCAGCCATCCCGCAAAGGATGGCTGCCCGAAAGATAACTCTTCCTTTACTGCGTTCCATGGTACCCGGTCAAAGATCAGTCGATATATCCGTTGTCCTTCCAGAATGCTTCCGCGCCGGGATGAAGGGGAAGCTGGATATCATCAACACCGAAGGTAATGTCGATGTTCTTGTCCGCTGCGTTATGGGAAGCCTTGATCGTGGAAATGTTCTCGAAAACGCCTGTCAGCATGTCGTAAACGACTTCATCGGGAAGGTTCTTGTTGACCAGCATGATGTTGTAAACGAATACGCCTTCCACGTCTTCTTTATTGTTGTAGGTGCCGGCGGGAATCACGGATTCCGCATAGTAAGGATTCTCGGTGACAAGCTTTTCTCTTCCCTCTCCGTCGATCGGGACGATGACCATGTCATAGGAAACGCCGAGGTCCATGACGGTCGCGTTCGGAAGGCCGGAAGTAACGAAAACAGCATCGCACTGGCCGTTCTTCATGTTGTCGATTGCTTCGCCGTATGCCAGGTAGTCGGGTGTGATGTCATCATAGGTGATGCCATAGGCCGCAAGGATCATTCTCGCGTTGATCTCAACGCCGGAATTGGCTGCGCCGACACCGACTCTCTTGCCCTTAAGATCTTCCACGCTCTTGATGCCCGTGTCAGCCGTTGTGACGAGCTGTACATAGTTGGGCCACAGACGCATCATAGCTCTTAAGTCTTCCTTCGGCTCCTGGCCTTCATAGGCGCCGGTCGCCGTATAAGCCTGCATGACCGCATCCTGCATGGCGATCGCGATCTCGCAGTCATCCGAAAGGATCAGTTCGATATTGGCACCGGACGCATTGGTGGCTTCCGCGGAGGTCTCATAACCATAGTCCGCAAGCGCTGTTGCAAAGGCGCCGCCGATCGGATAATAGATGCCGGATGTGGGGCCGGTTCCGACGGTGATGAATTCCTTTGCCCTCTCCTCGGGAGTAAGAGGCTCGATGGAAGCTGCTGCCGTGCTCTCTTCCGCCGGCGCTTCTTCTGCTGCCTCAGCGGGCTCTTCTGCTGCTTCTTCCTTTACTTCTTCCTTGGCTTCCTGTGCGGGAGCCGCAGGAGCGGAAGACGTGCCGCCGCATGCCGCAAGGCCGAAGGCCATGGCGCATGCAAGGATAATGGCCAGTACTCTCTTATTTTTCATAATTACCTCCTTGTGTCCGGATCGTTTTTGATACATTAACGCTTTACCCCGTCATAACACTACCCGTATATTCTATCAGAAAACCGCCGACGCGAAAATGCATAATCCATGTTATTTTAATCATTCTACCGATCCTCGAGCCCGAGGATCTTTTTCGCCTTGGCAGACAGTTCCTGAAGCTTTACCTTCCCGCTGGATGTGCGGGGAAGCTCGCGAAGTTCGATAATGTACCGCGGAACCTTATACTGTGCCAGTTTTCTCGTGAGCTCGGCCCGAAGCTCCGCTTCATTGAACCAGTGTCCTTCTCTTGTCACGACGCACAGGCAGGCCTCTTCACCGTAATGGATGTCCGGCACGGAGATCGCCTTGCAGTCCTCGACTGCTTCATTATCCGCAAGGGCATGCTCGATCTCGGCGGGACTGATGTTCTCTCCTCCCCGGATGATGAGCTCCTTGAGCCTTCCCGTCATATGAAGGTTCCCGTTTTCGTCAAGATAGCCCATATCTCCTGTATGGAGCCACCCGGAGGGCTCCAGTACGGCCGCCGTCTCCTCCGGCATCCTGTAATAGCCCTGCATGACATTGTAGCCGCGCACGCAGATCTCGCCGGTCTCTCCCGTGGGAAGATCCTCCCCGTTCTCGATGTCCACGATCTTGCCTTCCACATGATCCATGAAATGACCCAGCGTGTGGGAGCGAAGCTCCAGGGGATCGTCCAGGAACGCCGTTGTGATCCCCGCCGTTGCCTCGGTCTGTCCCAGGCTGCTTAAGAGAGTAAAATCCAGTCCCCTGTCGATCTTCTCGAACAGCTCCGTGGAGACCATGCCGCCGCCGACAAAACCGGTCCGGAGGCTGGAAACATCCCAGTTCTGGAAATCGGGACGGGACAGGATGGCATGGAACAGCGTGGGAACACTGCTCATGATCGTACATTTTCCTTTATCGATCGCATCCAGAAGAGAACCGGTCCTTCTGGATTCCGGCAGATACAGGCAGCCGCCCACAGCACAGGGTGCCAGGACGCTGACCGAAAGACAGAAGCAGTGGAAGATCGGCATGGCAGCGCAGAAACGGTCTTCCTTCGTGGCCCCGAGGTCATGGGCCTGCTGGATCGCGCTGTTGGCGCGGCTGTAGTGGCTTCCCAGAACCGCCTTGGGAACGGAGGTCGTACCGCTCGTATAGAGGATGTAACAGGTATCCTCCGGCAGGACCGCATCTTCCGCCGCTTTCAGTTCTTCCTCAGAAGCCATCGGCAGTTCTGACAGGACCGGGAAACCGGCGTTCCTTCCGGAAAGACCCATGTAACAGACCATCTCAAGGCAGCCAACCTCTCCTGCCAGTCCCCGGCAGATATCGGTATAGCGCAGCTCCTTATAGCCGTCCCCGATGAAAAGCTTCGTAACGTCCGAACGGTCCAGGATATCCGAAAGCTCCGCCCGGTTCAGACTGGTATTGATCAGGCATGCCGCCGCACCGATCCTGGCGCAGGCATACATGAAGAGGACTGCATTGGGCTCCGCTTCACACCACATGCCCACATGTTCGCCCTTCCTGATACCAAGCGCAAGAAGGCGCCTTGCCACTTCATCCACTTCACTGTCAAGCTCCCGGTAGCTTCGGACGTGCCCCCGGTATTCCAGTGCCGGCCTGTCGGGATATTTTCCCGCCGTCCTGCGCAGCAATGCACCTACTGTAATGTCCTCCAATGGCAGTTTCATCTTGTCCCCCCCTGCTTATGTCTCGCCCGGAAAAATACCGGGCTGCTGAAAAGTAATACCCCTCTTTCCAATTTTAAAACATGTTATGTTGTCATACAAGACGTGCCTTCTGCATGAAGGACCTGAAATCATCCGGAAGCGGCGCCGATATTTCCAGTTCCTCTCCTGTAAAGGGCTGCCGGATGCGTACCTTTGCCGCATGGAGCAGCGCCCTGTCGCCAAGCTCCCTGGCTTCTCCCTCCGCATAGATCTGGTCTCCCGCCAGAGGGTGCCCGATCCCGGAAAGGTGGAGCCGGATCTGGTGCGTCCTTCCCGTATCGATATGCAGTTCCACGAGGGAAAACATCTCCCCGCCGTCCGGGCTGCCGAACTCTTCCTTTACCTCATAATGGGTGACAGCGCAAAGTCCGCTGTCATCTCCCGTAATACGGCGTTTCATGAGAACGCCCGGGATCGAATCGACTCTTGCGTCGATCGTCCCCTTCTTTTCGGAAAAAATACCGCAGGCAATGGCCAGGTAAGTCCGCTCGAACAGGCCGCTCTGCCTTTCCCTGGCAAGTCTTGCCGCGCTGGCCCGGTTCTTGGCAAAGACCAGCGTCCCGGAGGTCTCCCTGTCCAGGCGCCCCGCGATCCTGCACACGGTCTTCCGGCCCCGCTGTTCAAAATACCATGCAAGATAATTGGCCATCGTATCCGCATAATGCCCGGGAGAAGGGTGTACGGCAATCCCCGCGGGCTTGTTCACGACGATCAGGTCCTCGTCTTCGTACAGGACCTCGATCTCGTGCTCGACCGGTATCATCCTGCCCTCTGCTTCGGGATCCTCCGGCAGGATGATGCGGAGCGTCTGTCCCGGCAGGATCCTGTCCGAAACATGCACCGGCATCCCGTCGGCCGTCATGCCGTCCTTCATGAATTTTGCGCGGGAGATCTCATGCCCCGTCACCTTCACACAGTTTTTCAGTATTAAATTGACCAGCCCTCCGGCAGTAGACGCAAGGTCTTCTTCCCGGAGGGTGTATTCCAGAATCTTATCCATTTATCTGTTCCGGCCTGTCCCGGTCACTTTATAAGCGCATAGATTCGCGCCGCGGCAAGCAGGATCACGACGATGCCGAGGAACACCAGGAACCTTTTAAGATACAGACCGATCCTGCCAAGGCCGAAGACATTTGCAGCAAGTGCCTGCCAGAACCAGGAATCCTCCTGATCGACCTGCTCTTCTCTTTCCTTGCGGAGTTCCTCCTGCCTTTTCATGGATTCCCGCATCGCCTTTTCCGTCTCGTTTTCTATCTCGACCGGAAAATCCTGTCCGCAATAGTCGCAGTGGGCGATCCTCCTTGCGTGGTCGATCTTAAGATCGGCTCCGCAGGACGGACATTTGGTATTGTAGATCGTAATCATAGTGTTCTCCTTCCCAGGTCCATATCTTTGTTCACGGCGTACCGGGTGCCGCAGCCTGCAGGTATTCCCGGATCCGTTCACGGGTGATCTTTTCTTTGCAGGCGCCCATAAACAGAGTGCTGACAGACGCACCTTTGGCAGCATAAGCAGCGCTTTCGAAAACGTCCCATCCTTCCAGGATCCCAGCGATGAACAGCGCCGACATACAGTCTCCCGCGCCCGTGGTATCGACAGGATCCACCGGCAGCGCCGTTACCTGCAGGCCGGTATCCCCGCTTCTCACATAACAGCCTTCCGCGCCGCATTTGATGATCACGTTCCGGCAGCCGAGCGCCTGCAGGGTCCCGGCACCTTCCGCCGCATTCCCGCAGCCGGTAAGCTTCTTTACGTCGTACAGGCTCGGAAGGAAATAGTCGATGAAAGGAAGAAAGGCTTCGATGCCCTTCAGCCCCTTTCCTTCCTTATCACTGGCAAGATCGGCGAAAACAGGAATCTTCCGCTTCCCCATGTTCACAAGAAGCTCCTTCATGCCGTCCTTCTCAAGCTCCGGCATGGAAAAAAGGCTGGCCAGGGAGATTGCCCGGACCGGCAGATTCTCCCACGTTTCGCAGTCCCGCCGGCTTACGGCATAATGGGCACCGCCCGCGGAAAAGGCGCTCCGCTCCCCTGCATCATCCAGAAGGACCAGGGCTGTTCCCGTTGCAAGGTCCCTTCTTCGTACCAGGTACTGCGTCATAACGCCCCGTTCCTGAAGACGCTCCTCCAGGAACCGGCCGTTCTCATCCTCTCCAATACAGCCGCACAGTCCCGCGTATATTCCCAGGTCCGCAAGGTGTACCGCCTGGTTCGCGGCATCACCGCCGACTCCCATCCGGATGGAGCGGATCCTCTGCTTCTCCTGCCAGGGGATGTCCCTGCTGATCGGCTCCGCGGTGATGTCCATAACGGCGGAGCCGATGCACATGACCTCCGGGCATTTCGTATCAGGTCTCATATCCGTTGCCTCAAAGCCTCCCGCAGGATCAGGAAATATACAGCACAACGTCGGTCTGTCCGCTCATGTCACTGACGGGAATATACGGCTCCCCATATGCCTTTCCGTTCACCTGCATGCGCACGAAACCGCTCTGGGCATGGCCGGGATTCAGGATTTTGATGGAAAGATGTTTTCCCCTGAAATCCTTCTCGATCGTCAGCTCTTCCCAGGAAGACGGTATGGAGGGTGCGATCTTAAGACCGCCAAGATCCGGCCGCATGCCCAGGATCCCTTCGACGCTACCCACCATGACCGTGGAGGCCGTTCCCGTCAGCCAGTGCACATGGGACCTTCCGAAATGCGGAGAATCCTTTCCTTCCGTGAACTGCCCGTAACAGTACGGCTCCATGACACGAATGTCCGCCTCCTTATTCTGGGCGGCGGGGTTGTTTTCCCGATAGTATTCATAGGCCCTGTCCCCGTGCCCCGCCAGGGCTTCCGCAAGGATGATCCAGCCCTGCGGCTGGGAGAAGATACCGCCGTTCTCCTTGCAGCCGGGGTTATAGCAGATCGAGAGCATTCCCTCAAATGCATGCTCGTGATAATACGGGGCAAGGAGCATCGCACCGTAGTCGGTATTCAGGAGTTCATGCACTTTTTCCAGTGCCGTCTCCCCCTGCTCCTTCGTCGCAGCGCCGGAAATGACGGCCCAGCTCTGGGGATTCAGCCACATATTCGCTTCGGGGTCTGCCGCTCTTCCGATGACTTCCCCGCTTTCCCGGAAGCCCCGGATGAAGCGGTCCCCGTCCCAGCAAAGGTCCCCGAGCTTTTCGCCGAAGGCCTTCTGCTCCGAGCAAAGCCATGCATAATACGCATCATCCTTCTCCTTCAGGGCGAATTCCTTCATGATGCTCATGGCCATGTAATACTGGAATGCGACAAAGACAGACTCTCCGTTCTTGCCGAGCCGCAGGCAGTCGTTCCAGTCGGCATACAGGCCGGCGGGAAGACCGTGGGGCCCAAGGCGCTGCGCGGAGAACTGCACCGCTCTTTTCAGGTGTTCATAAACGGTCCCCTCATCCTTGTTCGCAAAGGGGATCACTTCCTTCAGGAAATCCGTATTGCCGGATTCCGCCACATATTTGTATACCGTGGGGAAGAGCCAGAGGGCATCGTCCGCACGGTAAGCGGGGTGCCCCGTTTCCCGGACATAGGAATCATCATCCGGTGTATCCTCATGTCCCGGATCATGGGTGTATTTGACGAGCGGAAGGCCGCCCCCGTTGTCGACCTGCGCCGAGAGCATGAAGCGGATCTGATGCGCCGCCATCTCCGGTGCAAGGTGAATGACTCCCTGGATATCCTGTACCGTATCCCGGTAGCCGTAGCCGTTCCGTAGGCCGCAGTAGATAAAGGACGCCGCGCGGGACCAGATAAAGGTCATGAAGCAGTTGTAGGCGTTCCAGGTATTGATCATGGTATTGAACTCCGGATCCGGCGTCGTGACCTTGAAATGGTCGAATTTCTCATACCACCATTTCCGGACGTTCATGATCTCGGCACCGCATACTGAAGAAGGTTCGCCATACCGGTCCATGATCTTTGCGGATTCCTCCCGGTGCTTCATTCCCAGGACGAAAGCCGCCTGCTTTGTCTCTCCCGGTGCCAGATGCAGGAGCGCCGACAGGGCGCCGCAGGAATTCTCGTTGTAATTCAGAATGTTCCCGAGGTCTCCTTTTTCCACGCCGACGGGATTCCCGTATCCGTGATACCGGCCCAGGAAAGCATCCCTTTCTCCGCAGTAGGAAGCGACCGGAAGTCCCGCCAGGCCGAAGAAACGCTCCGCGGGAAGATCCTGTACGAACGGAAGCGGTTTTCCGTCCGCCATCTCATTCTCGCTGATCACCTGCCGGATCCTTCCGCCCTCGAAATGCGTCCTGCTGATGAACAGCGAATACTGCAGGTTCACCTGGTCGTTTTCATAATTATTCTCATTGGTGAATTCACAGAAGCCGGTCAGCGTCAGGTCCCTTTCCCTGCCGGAAACATTGCGGACACTCGTATACCAGACCTCATACTCCTCATCCATCGGAACATAATAGGAAACTTCCGCTTCGATGCCGGCATACTCCGACCGGATAACGGTATACCCCATGCCGTGGCGGCATTCATTCTTATATACGGAAAGATCCTTTCCCACCGGCTGCCAGGAAGCGGACCAGTAATCCCCGTCCTCATTGTCCCTGAGATACACATACCGGCCGGGCTGGTCGAACTGGTTGAAAACATACCGGAGGATCCTGCCCTTTGCTCCCGATTTGGCAAAGCTGTAACCGCCCGCATTGTTGGAGATGATCGCCCCGTATGCGGGAGACCCCAGATAATTCACCCACGGAGCCGGCGTGTCCGGCCGTGTGATCACGTATTCCCTGTTTTTGTCGTCAAAATAACCGTATTGCATAACGCATTCCCCGCTTTTATTTTTTCTGCTGCTTTCCCGGATTTCTTTTCCCGGTCCGGCATGCTTTTTTTGAAAGTTTTAAAATTGCCTGTTATAGTATTCTATGATACACAGGAGCTATTTGTTTTGCAAAGGAGGCAGTCTCTATGTTATACGAAAGGATTCCCTTGAAGGTTCAGGGATCATTGGATAATGCATATATGCAGGTCTATATCAAGGAGCAGACACCTGCTCTGCGCCTGCAGAAGTACGGCCTGGTCCTCGTAATTCCGGGCGGCGGTTACGAATATACCTCGGACAGAGAAGCAGAGCCCATCGCGATCCGTCTTCTTTCCATGGGCTACCATGCCGCAGTTCTTCGCTACTCCTGCGAACCGGCCCACTTCCCGGTACAGCTTCGGGAGGCTGCTGCTGCCATCCACATCATCAAAGAGAACAGTGAGAAATGGCATGTCGATATGGACCATTTCATTACCCTGGGCTTTTCCGCCGGCGGACATGTGGCCGCCAGCTACGGCGTATTCTGGAACCGTCCGGAGCTTACGGGATTCAATGAATGCATCCGTCCCTCCATGCAGGTCCTCTGCTATCCCGTCATTACCGCCGATGAAAAGAACTCCCATGAAAGAAGCATCCGGAACCTTCTGGGCGATCAGTACGGCGATCCGGAAGTGATGGATCTTGTTTCTCTGGAAAAACAGGTCGGCCCCCACGTTCCTCCCACATTCATCTGGAACACGCTGGGCGACCAGTCCGTCCCTCCGAAGAACTCTTACCTCTTCGCAGGCGCCTGCATGGATCACGGCGTCCCCGTGGAATACCATCTGTATGAGAACGGACGGCACGGCCTTGCCCTTGCAAATGACCTGACCGACGATGCGGAAGGGCTGCAGATCGAAAAAGAATGCCAGAGCTGGCCTGACCTTCTGGACGCATGGCTTTCCTATAGGAAATGAGTCCAAACCGGAACTGCATGTTTTGTCAGATATGCATAAATAGACATCTCGCATGGGGGTCTGTCTTGCGATATTCTCTCGAACATTTTACAATTTAATTAAGTATTTGTTGCATTAACCTCGGATCTTAGAATGTATGGTGGGTATTATGGAAGACGAAAAGAAAATGTTCATGGATGAGATCGAAAACGCGGCAGCTGACCTTGAGGAAAAGGCAGAGGCTGTTCAGGAAACAGTAGAAGAAACGGCAGCTGCAGTCGAAGAGACCGCTGCGGACGCAGTCGAAGAAGCGGCCGAAGCAGCTGAAGATACCGTTGCCGCTGCAGTGGAAGAATCCGCACAGGCAGCGGAAGTTGTCGAAGATGCCATTGATGCTGCTGCAGACACCGCAGAAGAAGCTGTTGCAGAGTGCGCTGATACAGCAGAAGAAACGGCTGAGGCAGTTGAAGAAGCTGCTGCCGATGCGGTTGAAGAAACAGCAGAAGCTGCGGAAGAATGCACCGACGCTGCGGAAGAGACCGTTGCAGAAGCTGCCGAGGCTGTCGAAGAAACCGCTGAAGAAGCTGTTGAAGCTGTCGAAGAAACTGCTGAAGAAGCTGCCGAGGCTGTCGAAGAAGCCGCTGAGGAGCCTGCTCCCGAGAAGGCTGCACCCGCGGTCGAAGAGCCTGCACCTGCTCCTGTTTCCTATGAGGCACCTGCGGAAAAGAGTTCTTCTCTTCTGCCCCTGCTGCTTGGCCTGATCGCAGCTCTTGCCATTATCGCCGTGATCTGCTCTTCCATCCGTTCCAGATCCCTTAAGAATACGATCGATGAGCTGAACGGCCAGATCGCAGCCCTGCAGGAAGAAAAGGCTGCCCTTGAGGGTGAGATCGCTGCCATGCAGGAAGAAAAGACCGCCCTGGAGGATGCGAACGCAGCCCTTACGGCGGAGAAGGATGAACTGACCGCCCAGAATGAAGAACTGTCGACCCGCGTCAGTTCCATGGAAGACCAGGTCGGCAATGTCGTGACCGGTCTTGATGAGATGCTGGCAGGCCTGAAGGAAATGCTCGGCATCACGGAGCCCGCAGTCGAAGAAGCTATCGGCGAAGAAGCCGCACCGATCGATGAAGAAATGGCAGAGGCCATGGAAGAAGCCCAGGCTGCCATGGAGGAAGATGCTGCCGAAGTTGAAGAAGTTGC
>CAMNCY010000034.1 GCA_946534785.1 uncultured Lachnospiraceae bacterium
CCTCAAACGGAACCGGCACCCGGATGCTTTCCCCCGGAAGAATCACCCTCCGCTCCGCCGTCACGCCGCCGGCTCTGCCCTGACCGCCGGCAATGCCCTGACCGCCGGCTCTGCCCTGACCGCCCGCGCTGCCTTGCCCGCCCCGGCCGCCGGCACCTTCCATCCGGATCTCCGCCGTCCGCGTCTCATTCGATGCATTGGTCACCGAAAGCACATACCCGGGATCTTCCCCCAGGGGGCAGGTCTTTCCCTCAGGATACGCGCTGGTCACGCTGCATACAAGACCTTCCGCATCCCCGAGCCTTGCAAGCGCCGAAGGCAGCGGATCTCCGACAAGCTCCAGGGGACGCAGCACGGCAAACCGCCGCACCTTCGGTGAAAACAGACAGTTCCGCCCGAGGGCCCTTAACGCGAGATCCGGAAGAACCTCAGCATCTCCGGCCGCCGGCTCCTCAAAAAGGAAGCGTGTTTCTTCCCTATAGATACCGCCGTTTTCTGTAAAAACATTCCGCCGCGCCTTATAATCATACCCGTTGAATACACCTCTCTGGGAGCAGTTGAGGTAGTATTTTTCGTTGACATACAAAAGCGCATGCCCGAATCCGCTCTCCTGCTGGAACACCACAACATCCCCTGGAGAAAGCACTGCCCGGACCTTCCTGCGAAGCGCGGAAAGTTCCTCTTCACTCTCGCCATGCGTATATTCATGGTAAAAAACACGCGGCTTTACGACGTCGATCATATGCCAGGTAAGGCACGATTCCAGCATATATCCGAAGGTCTGGTAAAACAGCGCAAAGCACCAGCTGGAGCAGTCCATGAACACATAGTGCTGCTCGGTTGCCGCTTCCGGCGGCATAAACCACTGCCTTCTTGCGCTCACGACAGCCACCCGGTCCATGCTGAGCTGGTCGTACTGCAGTGTTTTTCCACGTTTTATATATGCGTCTGCGACCGCAAAGAGCGCGGCTGTTTTTACACGGTCATTCACTTTCCGTCATCCGCCTTCCTTATGCAAAACGCCTGCCGGAAGAAGTCCTGTTGGTCCTCTTCCGGCAGGCCGCTTGTCTGATGATTCCGCCTTACAGCTTGATGAAATTGTTGGACTTTGTCGTTGTGGGAGCCGGTGCGTAGTCCAGGTTCCGGTCCGCGATTCCCAGGATGTCCTCGGGACGGATCCACGGGCGGTCCTGGATACCGGACGTCTCTTCGTGGGTAAGATATCCGTTATAGGTCGTCAGGGACCTTCTGATGTAGCCATCCGATACGCAGGCTTCCTTCAGGCCGTTGTTCATGATGTTCAGGAGCATCGGCAGGGTCTCTGCCGCCAGTGCGACTGACGTGTCATGGGCGACTGCGCCGGGGATATTGGAAACGCAGTAATGAACAACGCCGCTGTCCACGTAGCGGGGGTTGTCATGGTGTGTTTCGTGGCTGGACTCGATGGCGCCGGGATCGTCGTTGGAAATATCGACAAGGACCGAACCGGGCTCCATGGTGCGCAGCATCTCTCTGGTGATCAGGAAATCCTTTCTCTGCTTCGGCCAGCGCACGCAGTTGAGGATCATGTCGGTGGAAGGAAGGATCGAAGCGATGGCTTCCTTCGTGCAGTACATCGTGTTGATGTGGCCCTGGTACTGATATTCCAGCGTCCGCAGGATACCTACGTTGATATCCATGACCGTCACATTCGCGCCGAGAGCGTACAGGACGGACAAAGCCGCCTGTCCGACCGTGCCGCCGCCCAGGATCACGACGTTCATGCCGGGCGCACCGGCAAAACCGCCTACGAACTTACCCTTGCCGCCGTTGATCGTCAGCATGGATTCCAGGCCGAAAAGCGCACCCTGTTTTCCCGCGGCTTCGCAGTTGGGAGAACCATAGCGGTGGGAATCCTCCGCCGTGATCGCGATCACCTTGGAATCCAGAAGCGCCTGCACCTCTTCGGGATGTCCTGCGGGATGCACACAGCAGTACAGCATCAGGCCTTCGCGAAGAAGCGGATACTCCTCTTCCGCGATCTCCTTGACCTTTGCAACAAAATCACATTTCGCGAACATTTCCGCATGGCTGTCCAGGATCTTTGCACCGGCCTTCACATAGGCCTCGTCCGGAAAACCTGCCAGCTTTCCGCAGTCCTTTTCACAGTAGACCTCATGTCCCGCACCGACGATGGACGCGATCTCCAGGGGTGTGAGAAGTACCCTGTACTCTCCTTCTTTGATGTCTTTTAAAAGTCCGAATACCATTTCTGTTTTATGCCTCCAGTTCTTTATATCTTGCACATGCCACCAGATGACCCGGTGCAGCCTCTTCCAGCTGCGGTGTTTTCCGGCATGCTTCACACGCGTGCGGGCACCGCTTGAAAAAACGGCACTCGTCCGGCGGTTCGATCGGGGAAGTGATCTCGCCGCGGATGATGATGCGCTCTTTTCTCTCCGAAAGATCCGGGATCGGGATCGCGGACAGCAGCGCTTTTGTATAGGGGTGCAGCGGATGGTCGAACAGCTCCTCCGCCGGCGCCTTCTCGACTATTTTTCCAAGGTACATGACCGCGATCTCGTCCGCGAAATGATTCACGACGGAAAGATCGTGGGTGATGAAAATATAGGTAAGGCCCATTTCCTCCTGCAGCTCGTCCAGAAGGTTCAGGATCTGTGCCTGGATCGAAACATCCAGCGCGGAGACCGGCTCGTCGCATACGATGAACTTCGGATTCATGGCAAGGGCTCTTGCGATGCCGATCCTCTGCCTTCGTCCGCCGTCCAGTTCGTGGGGATAGGTGTTGAAAAGACGGGGTGCCAGGCCGACGATGGACATCAGCTCCGCCACTCTCTCGTGGATCTCATCCTTATTCGTCAGGATCCGGTTCGCGATAATGGGCTCGGAAATGATCTGGTTCACGGTCTTCCGGGGATCCAGGGAAGAATAGGGATCCTGGAAGATCAGCTGCATATCCTTCCTGGCTTCCTTGAGCTGCCGCTTCGACATCTTTTTGACGTCCCGTCCCTCGAAAAGGATCTCGCCGGACGTGGGCTCGATCAGGCGCAGGATCGTCCGTCCCGTCGTCGACTTACCGCACCCGGACTCGCCGACAAGGCCCAGGGTCTTGCCCTTCTCCAGGTCAAAGGAGATGTCGTCCACCGCGTGCAGCATGCCCCGCTTGGTCTTGAAATATTTGGTCAGGTGCCTGACCTCCAGGAGATTCTCCGCCATTACTCTTTCTCCTTACGTTCGATGTGGAAACCTTCCTCCAGATACCGGGAGCATCTCACAAAATGCGTATCGGATATCTGCAGGAGCGCCTGCTCCTTTTTGCAGCCCTCGCAGGCATAGGGACAGCGGGGCTCGAAAGCACAGCCTTCGGGAAGGTTCGTGGGATCCGGCATCAGTCCCTGGATCGGCGTCAGCTTCGCCTTGCGGTCGTGGATGTTCGGAATGGAATTGAACAGACCTTCCGTATAGGGATGTTTTGCCTTGTTAAAAATATCCCGCAGCGTTCCGATCTCGATGATCTTGCCGGCATACATGACCGCGACATCGTCGCAGATCTCCGCCACGATCCCGAGGTCGTGGGTGATCATGATCAGGGACGTTTCATACTGCTCTTTCAGCCTTCTCATCAGGTCCAGGACCTGTGCCTGGATCGTAACGTCCAGCGCGGTCGTGGGCTCGTCCGCGATCAGGAGCTTGGGATGGCAGGCAAGCGCGATCGCGATGACGACGCGCTGCTTCATGCCGCCGGAAAACTGGTGCGGATATTCGCCCGCTCTCTCCCCGGGGATGCCGACAAGCTCGAGCATCTCTTTTGCCCGCTTTTCCGCTTCCTGGGAGGATACTTTTTCATGGATCTGGATACTTTCCGCGATCTGCTCCCCGACCGTAAAGACCGGATTCAGCGCCGTCATGGGATCCTGGAAGATCATGGAAATGTCCTTGCCGCGCACCTCTTCCAGCTCGCTCACGGACATGCTCAGCACGTCTCTTCCGGAAAGCTCCAGTTTCTCACACTCCACAACGCCCGGCGGATCTGGAACGAGCCGGAGCATGGAGAGGGCAGTCGTTGTTTTTCCGGCACCGGTCTCTCCCACCAGGCCGATCGAGCGTCCTTTTTCTATTTTCAGGTCCAGGCCGTTGACGGCATGCACGACGCCGTCTGCCGTTTCAAAACGGACGACCAGATCCTTGATCTCGAGTATCAGTTCTTTTTCCATGCCGGCCTCCTCACTCTTTCAGCTTCGGATCGAGCGCATCGCGCAGGCCGTCGCCCATCAGGTTGAAGGAAAGGACGGTGATCATGATCGCAAGTCCGGGGAAGATGGTCAGGTACATATGATCGCGCATGAATTCCCTGCCTTCCGAAAGCATCGCGCCCCACTCGGGAAGCGGGATCGGAACGCCAAGGCCCAGGAAGCTCAGGCTCGATGCCGTCAGGATCGCACTCGCAACGCCCATGGTGACCTGCACGATGATCGGGGAAAGCGCGTTCGGCATGACATGGCTGAACATGATCTTGAGATCGCTCACCCCGGCGATCCTGGCCGCTTCTATGTACTCCTCATCCCGGACCGGCATGACCGCGGCCCTCGTTGTCCGGCAGTACATCGGCGTATAGACGAGGCCGATCGCCATCATCAGGACGATGATTGACTGGCCGAAGGCGGAGATCAGGGCAACGCCCATCAGGATACTGGGAATGCCGGTGAAGATCTCGCAGAAACGAAGGATGAAATCCTCAATAAAACCGCCGTAATATCCGGCGATCAGGCCCAGCGTAACGCCCAGGATGCAGCTGATCGCAACGGCGACCACGCCGACGGAAAGGGAATACCTTGCGCCGTACAGGACACGGACCAGAACGTCACGTCCGTAGTTGTCCGTTCCGAAGGGGTGCTCCGCGCAGGGATGAATGAACTTCTCCCGCACGTTCTGCTGCACGATATCCGCCTTGTAATCAAAGGCGAACTGAGAAACGATGGCAATGACCACGATCGCGATGACGATGAACAGGGCGATCATGGCGCTGGGATTCTTTTTGTAATTGCGCCATACCTCGCTGAGAAGGCTCCGCTTTTTATACTGCTTCAGCTCGGAGGCTGAAATTTTTCTGTGTTCTGACATGGATTCCAGTCCTCCTTTACTTCGAATACCGGGCCTTGACGCGGGGATCCACGTAGGCATAGGCGATGTCCACGACCAGCAGCGTCATGTTCAGCATCAGCGTGAACATGAAAATACATCCGGTCGCCAGTGTCATATCACGGTTGTTAATGGCCATGACCGTAAGCCTTCCGATCCCGTTCCAGGCAAAGACCGTCTCGATCGCGACCGCGCCGCCGAAGGCGTTGCCGAGGGTGGAACCCAGGACCGTGATGATCGGGATGAGAGCATTTCTGAGCGCGTGATGGCGGATGACCTTCTTCTCGCTCACGCCCTTTGCCCTTGCCGTCCTGAGGTAATCCTGGTGGATGACGTCCAGCATGGAAGAACGGGTGATTCGCGTAAGGTTCCCGGCCTGCTCCGTGCCCAGCGTAAGCGCCGGCAGGATCAGATATTTAAGCCCCTCCGAACCGCCGGAAGGGAAGATCTTCCAATGGAGTGAAAAAATGAAAATCAGGAGAAGTCCGAGCCAGAATGCGGGCATCGAAACGCTGAGCATGGAAAGCACGACACTGAAGCCGTCCAGCCAGGAACGGTGGTGCGTCGCCGCCGCGATACCCAGAGGGAGCGATATCAGGATCGCCACAAGGATCGAAGCAAACGCCAGCATCAGCGTATTGGGAAGTCTCTCAAGAAAGACACTGAAAACAGGACGCTTCAGGAAAAAGGACGTGCCCATGTCGCCGTGCAGAAGACGCCAGAGATAACGGCCGTACCGTTCAATGATGGTGCCGTTCAGGCCGTACTCTTCCCGCAGCATCTCGATCTGCTGCGGCGTTGCGTCCGCCGGTGCCAGCTGTGAGATGACATCTCCCGGTGCCAGGTCCATCAGGAAATACACGACGAAGGTCACGCATATGAGGACCGGGATCATTAACAGAAGTCTTCGAACAATATAACGTGTCACTTGCTTCTCCTTGGCATGCGTCAGGGGTGAGTCAGGGGGACAGGTCCCGCGACTCATTGATCGTGCACAATGAGTCACGGGACCTGTCCCCCTGACTCACCTGAAAAACAGGAGAAAAGCCATGCGTTGACATGGCTTTCCTCAATGCTGTTAAGTTTGATTTAAGATCGGATCTCAGTTAAGCTTCAGCTCTGCTTCCTTGAACTGGTGGACAAGGCCGGGGTGCAGCTTGCAGCCCGTAACGCCTGCCCTGGTTCCAAGGGTAAGTGTTGCCTGTGCGATCGGGACCATGGCGACCATATCCTCGACCAGCTTCTTCTGCAGTGTGGTGTAGATCTCCTGTCTTTTGGCCGTATCGACTTCGGCTGCGCCTTCATCAATAAGAGCGTCGATCTCGGGATCATCTACATGGCAGTAGTTGCGTCCGCCGGAGGAGTAGATGGGATTGCGGTACATGTAGTCCGCGTTCTTTCCGGGTGTCCAGGAGGTGATCGTAAGTTCTACGCCGGAGGTCGTGCCGTCAGAGGTGTTCAGCTCTGTCAGAGCGGAGTTCTGCATGGTCTCGATCTGAATGTCCAGACCGTACTTGGAAAGCTGGGACTGAAGGTTCGTTGCCATCTTCTGTCTGTGGTCCGCATCGGAGGTGACCAGCTTGATGGTCATGCCGTCTACGCCGAGCTTGTCAAAAGCAGCCTGTGCAGCTTCCGGATCGTACGGAATGCCGTCGATCTCACTGTAGTATTCCACGTCTCTGCAGTGCCAGTTGGTGGATGCTTCCGCATAGCCGTCCCAAGCGGCGATGATCATTTCTTCCTTATCAATAGCCTGTGCAACAGCACGGCGGAACTCAGGATTGGAAACGATGGAATCGGCGTTCTTCAGGTTGAAGCCGACAAAGTGCTGGCCGCGGCCGACCTCGGTAACGAGCTCAAGGTTCTCGTCGTTCTCAAGGCGGTCATAATCGGTAGCGGAGGGAGACATGATAACGTCAACTTCGCCGTTCTCCAGTGCGATCATACGGGCGGATGCCTCGGGGATCATACGGAAGGTCAGCTTCTCGGTATGAGGTACGTCGTACAGTGTGCAGTCATCGAAACGCTTCAGGGTGACATGGTCGCCCGGAACGATCTCTTCATACATCCAGGGGCCGGTACCGATCTTGACGGCATCCTCTTCCGGCATGGAATCGAATGCTTCCTTGGAAAGGATCGCCAGGGAGTTTGCAGCAAAGGTGTAGTTGAAGTCAACGTCGCCGTTTACGAGTTCTACTTCAAAAGTAAGGTCATCGACCTTCGTGAAGGTCTTGATCTTCTCAGCATAGGCTGCTGTTGCAGCATGCTTAGGTGCTCTTTCCATAAGCGTGAACTCAACGTCGTCCGTATCCAGGATGGTGCCGTCATGGAACTTGACGCCTTCCTTCAGGACAAAGGTCCAGTGTGTGGGATCTGTCATCTCCCAGTGATCCACCAGCTCGCCTTCGTTCTGCATGGTCTCAAGGTTTGTATCTGTCAAAAGATCATGTGTGCAGTCCTGAACGATCTGATTGGTCTCTGCGGTGGTCTCCATGGGATCGGGTTCCGTGAACTCATCTGCCATGGCGATGATGATCTCGCTCTTGTAGCCGTCAGCCGTAGCGCCTGCTGCGGGAGCAGCTGCTTCGGAGCCGGAGGCTGCAGGTGCATCCGCTGCCGGAGCAGAGCCTGTAGCTGCGCCGGACGATCCTGATCCCGAACTGCCGCAGGCAGCGAGGGATACGACCATGGAAAGTGCCAGCAGACTTGCGATCACTTTTTTCATAATCTTCTCTCCTTTTCTTTTTTTTCTCCGGGATAGCAGGAATATGCAAAATACCGGTGCTGCCCGGCCGTCCTTCCTTCTGCTGAAAACAAAGCAAAAAGCCAATGCATTTGCATTGGCTTGAATAACTGATCTCCGGTCCTTATGTACAGTGTGTACAGTCCGCAAACAATTCCAATAGCTCTCCGCAAATGCGACAGTCAGACGGATATTCTCCGCCTGCCCAGGAAAGGCCCGCAAATCCTTCCTTCGGCAGAAGCCCCTTTCACGCCGGCAACGGCCCTGCTGGCCTTACACCGGTACTACTATTGACTTCCGCACCTCTATCCTGATAAATATGTAGACTTTTTAGTACTTTAACACGCTGAACTATATATGTCAATAATATGCGCCAGAGATTGCATACAATTACACAAAAGGTGCTTTTGAAAAATTCAATTTTTCAGATAACTTCCGCAACACCCGTCGTCCCTCTCGAAAATCATTCGAATAAAAACCCGACTTGCCTGTATATCTCCGCAAAGTCGACCTCGCACTTCCCGTCCCAGATCAGCACAGGCACCGGTATATCTTCTCCGTAAACCGCAGGGATCTCTTCATGCTCAAAATCATACACAACGACCTTACGAAGCTTTGTATCGATCATCCAGTACTCGCGTACTCCCGCATTTTTATATTTGAAGCTTTTCAGGTACATGTCCTTATCCTTCGTCGAAGGCGATAGCACCTCTGCGACAAAATCCGGCGCGCCGAACACCCCTCCATCCCTGAATTTATCCCTGTCGCATACGATTACCACATCCGGCTGCACGACCGTCTTATCGTCGGCGTCCAGCTGAACATCCACCGGAGAGATCATAGGCATGCAGTCTCCTTTGTTCTTCAGTACATGGTCCAATAAAAGCGCATACAGACTTCCCGCAACCGCCTGGTGTCCGGTCGTCGGAGTCAACATATCGTAAAATACGCCGTCGATCAGTTCCACCCGCTTCTCATCCGGCAGGGCAAGATAATCCTCCAGCGTATATTTTCCCACCTGTTTTCTTTCGTAATGATATGTCGCACCATCCTCCTTCAGGATGTTTCCGCCGGGCATCCCTGCTTCTTCAATATATGAATCGTATGAATACGCCTCTCCCCCGCCCCGGCGCAGCACTCTTTCCAATGCCCGGATCGTATCCTCCCGCGGCGATACTGTTTCTCCGGAAAAAATCTTCTGGACCGTCCCCAGCGGGACCCCTGACTTTTCTGCCAGAGATTTGTTGGAAAGTCCCAGTTCCCGTTTTCTTTCTTTCATTTCCGCTATTGTCATACGCGCCGTCCTTCCTGTTTTCCCATATTGTGTCCGCCTGTATTTATGAAAAAAGCAGGAGCCCTCTTCAAGCTCCCGCAACCACTTTACCCGTTTCAAAACCGTTTTACAATATATTCAAAACCGTTTATTCCGCGAATACGATCATCCCTCGTCCGGGAATCGTCATGCCGCTGTGCATCTCCCCGTATCCGGCAAAACCGCCCATACCGTCTGCAAAACCCGGCTGTCCGTCCATTGTCAGTACGCACCACTGATGCGACCACTGATTCTCATTCTTATGGGTCCAGCTGTAGCCCATATAATCCAGGACCCTTCCCAGCGCCCGGGCGGAACCGGCGCAGGTATAAACACCTGCCACAAACACGCCGTAGGGAGAGCGATAATACCGGTTCGCGTCATTTCCATAGGAAGCGGCATTACAGTAGGCGGACACATACTGTGCTGCCGCATTGACCTTCTGCAGATCGGTCTTCAGCCTTGCATCGGCCAGGACCGTATTCGCAATCTGCTGTGCGACCGCATCCGCCTGTGCCGCCTGCTGCGCCGATACGCCGGAATAGTAATTATGCGACCTGGCGCCGTTTTTCACGGCTGCCTGAATAGCTGCCTGCCGCTGCAGGATCAGCTGCTGCTGCGCCGCTGCCTGGAGCTGTGCCTGCAGGGCGGGGTCATTAGCCGCATAGGGAAGCCGGCCCTCCTTTTTCCCGTACTGCACATAATGCTGATACAGGGCGGCCGGATCGGTGCCCATTACGGAGACCACATCCGGATACATCGCGCCGTAAAATGCCGGATCAAAGATCTGCCCGTCCGGCATCGCCTGCGGCGCCGCCAGCACCGGCAGGCCGCAGGATACAATCATCAGGAAAGACACTATAATAGCTGCAAGTCTGCGAAAGTGATTCTTCATACTGAGATCCTCCCTTGAAATCTTAATTCTTATAAGAAAATTATACTTTGCATACCTTTTTGTGAACAGACGGTTTTCCTTCGTTTTGTTCTTCTCCTCCTTCTTCCTCTGCTATAATAGGCTTCAGGGGGAGTCAGGGGGACAGGTACGCTGACTCATCCTCTGCCGAGAAAAAGCCCACAAAGCCCGGTTTCCCGGCTTTGTGGGCTTTTCGGTTGTACACAATGAGTCAGCGTACCTGTCCCCGTGGCTCACCGCGAAAGCACAGAAAGGACTCCCCATGGAAATCAGAGGACTCAGCAAGACTGCCGACTATTATGAAGGTCTCGACCGGACGCCGGACAGGATAACGACCAGAAAGGACTGGCATCATCTTTTCCCGGCGCCGCTCCTGAAGCAGGCTGAAACCCCCGGCACGCAGAGGCTGATCACGGAGATGTACGAAAACAGCCGCTGGAACAGCAATCTATTCCTTACTGCCAGAATGCGCAGGAACGACAGTGCCAGATCTTACTACACGATCCTGATTGCAAGTGTCCCGAATAAAGCTTCACAGAACTGGGAGGATGCACAGATGACCTGCGACTGTCCGGAAGGTAAAAAGGGCATGCGATGCATCCATAAAGCCGCTGCTTTGGTGCACTGGGAGAAGGAGCATGGTCCTTTTATCATAAAGGAAAGTAAGCAGAATTATGATGAGCGCATGCGGAAACTGAAAGAAGCCGCAGAACTTACACGGAGGCAGAAGCTTCTGATCGAGACGGGGGATGAGGATGTCCCCGCCATGGACTTCTTCCGGAACAGGAGGTCAGAAAACGGTCTTGTGTTCTTCGATCTGGAAAAGGCCCTCTCCGGCTTCGTGACAACGCCCTATTATATCGCCCGTGCAAAGGAAGTCCTGTCACATAATGACGGGGATTCACAGCCGCAGGGATACACTTACGATTATGCTTTCGGGCACGGGAAGCCCGTGCAGCTCCAGACGGCCCGCGACGGAAAACAGACCATATTCATCAACTGTTCCTTCTATGACGGTCCCTGGATCGGGATTGCACAGGGAGAGCTTGCCCCTGATTCCTTTGTGAATCTTTCCACAGCACAGACCCGGGGCGATTATTATTATGCACGCAACGCAATCCGGATTCTTTCCACCATGAAGGATGACCGGTTCCTGGATGAATACGCTCTGGCCGCCGTTTCCCGTGTCTGGGATTATCTGGATACCCGCAGTGACCTCGGAAGCACAGACGAAGCCGCGCAGCACTTTTTCCGGAATCTGGAGGAAGAAAGGAAAAAAGCAGCCAGGGCAAGACAGGAAATCACCAAGCCCTTGGAAAAACAGCCCGTCCTGACGGCAACGCCCCGTATCATCATAGAAGACGGGAGCGCATCTCTGACACTCCGGATCGGATATGCCGGAGGAAGGTCTTATATCCTTCGAAACATATCGCAACTCGTACGGGCTTACACCGGCGAAACGGTCTTTGAGCTCAGCAAAAAAGAGACTGTCGATTTTGCGAAGCTGGACTTTGACGAAAAGAGCATGCCCCTGATCCTGTTCGCGATCCGCCGCGTCGGCGAGATCGGCGATATCAATGAAAAGCTGGAGCAGAAAGCCCGCTGGGGAAGACGTCCCCAGTCCCTCTCTGTCAGCAGCAAACTGGACCTGAAGGGAAGTCTTCTGGACAACTTCTATGACATTGCGGAAGGAATGCTCTGTGAGTACCAGGACAAGAACAACGGCATCAAGGATGCCCTGATTCCGGTCGAACACCGTAAACTCCGCTTTGCCCTGAAATTGGAACGCGTCGGCGATGCGCGGGGTAATTTTGCCGGCGTATCCGTCAGCGGAAACATTCCCGTCATGATCGCCGGCAGTTCTCATAACTACATCCTCAGCAGTGAAGCTCTCAGCAGAATCTCGGCCGATGAGCAGAAGGCCCTCGCACCCTTCTTAAGCGTTGCGGATGCCTCCGGATATTTCCGCTTCCAGGTCGGATTTGACCGCCTGCAGGAGTTCTATTACCGTGTGCTCCCCGCGCTTACGGCCTATCCGTGCGTGGAGCTGGAGGATACCTGCGCAGAAGAAGCAAGATCTTTCCTTCCTCCGGAGCCGGAGTTCACCTTTTTCCTGGACTACAGTAACGGGATCCTTTCCTGCCGGGCGACAGTGCAGTATGAAGATAAATCCTTCCCCCTGTATCCCCGGGATCCTTCCCTGAATATATCCGGAAAGACATCCGGGAAAAGCAGTATCCCGCCGGTCCGTTCAAAGCATGTCGTCATCCGGGATACGGAGCAGGAAAACCGTGTGCGTGCCGTCCTGGAGGCGGATTTTTCCCATTTTGACCATACCCTTGAAAGCTTTTACCGGGAGATTGACGAGGATTCCCTCTTCCGGTTCCTGCAGGAAGGGATCGAGGAACTTTCCGGCTATGGGGAAGTCCGGGGCACCGATGCTTTCCGAAAGCTTCGGATACAGCCTGTTCCGCAGTTTTCCATCGGTGTGTCCATGTCCGCCGGTCTCATGGATCTTTCGGTGACTTCACCTGATCTGAAGGAAGAGGAACTTCTGGAGATCCTGTACAGCTACCGGCAGAAAAAGCGCTGGCATCTGCTGAAAAGCGGCGACTTCATCGATCTTGCGGACAATGCGCAGCTGGAAGACATGCTGCGGCTCTTTTCAGAGCTGGACGTTTCGCCGGATGAAGCGATCCGGCAGAAGGCGCACCTTCCCATGTACCGGGCGCTCTATCTGGACCGCCTCCTGGAGGAGCATGAACAACTCGTCTCCTCCCGTGACCGTACCTTCCGCGCCCTGGCCAGGAGCTTCCGCACAGTCCGGGACGCCGAATACGAAGTGCCGGAGTCACTGGCGGGAACGCTGCGTCCTTATCAGTCCCATGGTTTCAAATGGCTGAAGACTCTGGAGAATGCCGGCTTCGGCGGCATCCTGGCAGATGAGATGGGCCTTGGCAAGACCATCCAGATGATATCCCTGATCCTTTACGATAAAGAGCAGGGAAATACACTGCCCTCTCTCATCGTCTGTCCTGCGTCCCTGGTCTATAACTGGCAGGAGGAGATCCGGCGTTTCGCCCCTGCCCTTTCCTGCACCGCACTTGCCGGTACGCAGAGCGCAAGAAAAAAAGCGCTGCAGCAGACAGACAGCACGGACGTTTATGTGACCTCCTACGATCTTCTGAAGCGGGACATTGCTTTGTATGAGGATAAGGAATTTCACCTCGTTGTACTGGATGAGGCACAGTACATCAAGAATGCAAAGGCGGCAGCGGCAAAGTCCGTCAAGACCGTCAAAGCACACTGCCGTTTCGCGCTTACCGGGACTCCTATCGAGAACCGCCTCGCCGAACTCTGGAGCATCTTCGATTTCCTGATGCCCGGTTTCCTTTACAGCGCCAAAGAATTCGAAAAGCGCTATGAGAGCCCGATCGCAAAGCAGAAGGATGAGCGTGCCTCCGAACAGCTCAAAAAGCTGACAGGCCCCTTCATCCTTCGAAGAAGAAAGGAAGATGTCCTCAAGGACCTTCCCGCCAAGCTGGAGGAAGTCCGATACGTCCGCATTGCCGGCGAACAGCAGAAGCTCTACGATGCGCAGGTCGTCCGGATCAAGGGGCTCCTCGGCTCCTCCACAGGTTCCGGTGAAGAGAAGATGCAGGTCTTTTCGGAGCTTACCAGGATCCGACAGATCTGCTGCGATCCTGCCCTCCTGTTCGAAGGATATACCGGTGAAAGCGCAAAGCGCGAAGCCTGCCTCGAGACCATACGTTCCGCCATCGACGGCGGTCACAGGATCCTCGTTTTCTCCCAGTTCACCTCCATGCTGGCTCTTCTGGAGGAGGACCTGAAGAAAGAAGGAATCGAGTATTACAAGATCATCGGCGCAACGCCCAAGGATAAACGCATCTCCATGGTGCATGCCTTCAACGAAGGAAATGTCCCCGTGTTCCTGATCTCCCTGAAAGCCGGCGGGACCGGCCTCAACCTGACCGGTGCCGACGTGGTGATTCACTACGATCCATGGTGGAATCTCGCAGCCCAGAACCAGGCTACCGACCGTGCCCACAGGATCGGTCAGACCCGGCAGGTCACAGTCTACAAGCTCATCCTCAAAGACACCATCGAAGAAAAGATCATGGACCTCCAGGATGCCAAGAAAGACCTCGCGGAAGCCATCCTCGAGGGTGCCGGCTCCTCCATCATGCAGATGAGCAGCGAAGAACTGATGGCGCTGTTCGACTGAAGAGAGTCACGGGGACAGGTACGCTGACTCATCCTCTGCCGAAAAAAAGGCTCACAAAGCCCGGTTTTCCCGGCTTTGTGGGCTTTTCGGTTGTACAAAATGAGTCAGCGTACCTGTCCCCCTGGCTGGCTCCGCCCTTGTCTCCCCTTGCCCGCATGCTGTACAATGTAGTACTGTCAAAGAAACGACCGCGCATTACACAATACCGCGGCACAGCGCGCCGCATAGCCGCGCCGCGCCCCCAAGTCCGGCGCAGCCCCGGTCCGGCACAGCAGCGCACACACAGGAATCATCATGCACGAATTTGAACTTATCGCGCCCTGCCACTTCGGCATGGAAAGCGTCCTGAAAAACGAAATATACGACATCGGCTATGAGATCTCGTCCGTGGAAGACGGGCGGGTCACTTTCATCGGCGATGCGGAGGCCATTGTACGGGCCAACATCATGCTGCGAACGGCGGAGCGTATTCTCCTGAAGGTCGGCTCCTTCCACGCCGAGACCTTTGAGGAGCTGTTCCAGGGGACGAAGGCCCTTGCATGGGAAGACTATCTTCCGAAGAATGCGAAGTTCTGGGTGACAAAGGCTGCCAGTGTGAAGAGCAGGCTCTTCTCCCCTTCCGACATCCAGTCGGTCATGAAAAAGGCCATGGTCGCCCGGATGTCGCAGAAGTATCATATCGAGCAGTTCCCGGAGGACGGCGCTTCCTATCCCGTCCGTGTTGTCCTGAAAAAGGACGAGGTCACGGCCGCCATCGATACGACCGGCGAGTCTCTTCATAAAAGAGGCTACCGGAAAGCGCTCGTCAAGGCGCCGATTGCGGAGAATCTCGCGGCGGGTCTCCTGATGCTGACGCCCTGGCGCCCCGGCAGGATCCTGGTGGATCCCTTCTGCGGAAGCGGCACCTTCCCCATCGAAGCCGCCATGATCAGCGCCAATATCGCGCCCGGCATGCACCGTCATTTTACCTCGGAGACCTGGACGAACCTGATCCCCGAAACTTACTGGGATGACGCCCGCGAGGAAGCAAGGGAAGCGATCGACCTTTCCTGCGACACGGATATCCAGGGATATGACATCGACCCTGCTGCCATCGCGGCTGCAAGAGAGAATGCCCGCCTTGCCGGCGTGGAGAAGCTGATCCACTTCCAGGTGCGTCCGGTCCAGGCCCTCTCTCATCCGAAAAAATACGGCTTCATCATCACGAATCCGCCCTACGGTGAACGGCTCCGCTCCAGCCGGGGCGGCGGCACGGCCTACCCCGTCGGTGCCCATCCTTCTGATTTTTCCGACGGTGCCGGCGACTTGACGGACGCGGAATCCAAAGAAGAGCTTGCCGCCATCTACAAGGCCCTCGGGGATCGCTATAAAGCCCTGGATGCCTGGTCCATGTACGTCATCACCGCATTGGAAGACGCCGAAAAACGCCTCGGCCTCAAAGCCGCGAAGAACCGCAAGATCTACAACGGCATGCTGAAGACCTATTTTTACATGTTCCCCGGCCCGAAGCCTGCTTTTCCGAAGAAAGACGATAACAGAAAGACGGTATAAAATAATGAAACTCAAAATTATTTTCGCCACCGGCAACCGCGACAAATTAAGAGAGATCGGCGAGATCAT
>CAMNCY010000035.1 GCA_946534785.1 uncultured Lachnospiraceae bacterium
GATACCCATGTGGAGCGTGTCAGGAAGGCATATCCCGCCTACTTCGACACCTACGATGAAATGGATACTCTCCGCGACTGGCTCAACACGATCCCGAACCTTTTCTGCGTGGGACGAAACGGCCAGCACCGCTACAACAACATCGACCACTCCATGTGCACCTCCTTTGAGACGGTCAAGTGCATCGTGAACGGCTCCACAGACCGGACCGACGTCTGGAACGTCAACACGGAGACCGAGTATCACGAGACCGCCGGTGCGGAACAGAAAGACCCTTCTTCCGAGGAGTCCGGCGAAGAAGAGAACAGCATGGAAATCGATTAAACAGCACCTGTATGCCGGGGAGATGAGGAGCCGGGTCATTCCGGATCCGCGCCTGACCGGCATATCTTATGAAAGGATGAATCGTGTCTATCAGAATCAGCAGCTTTTTAGGTAAATTCGGTTTCAAGGCAAGGCAGATCGCGCCCAATCTCGCGAGCGCTGCCTATCTGAAACTGCAGTTCATGACAAGAGGCCACTCCCAGGAGGATTACGTCAAATTCTTCCTTGAGCAGGAGGAAGTCCCCATGCCGCAGGTCGTCAACATCGAGACGATCAACCGCTGCAACTCCACCTGCGCCTTCTGCTCGGCGAATATTCATGCGGAAAAGCGCCCCTTCATGAAGATCGACGACGACCTTTACCGTTCGATCATCGACCAGCTGGCGGACTGGGGCTACAAGGGACATCTGACCCTGTACGGCAACAATGAGCCCCTCCTGGATACCAAGATCGTGGAGCGCCACAAATATGCCAGGGAAAAACTTCCCGAGAGCTTCATCTTCATGTCCACCAACGGCCTGATCCTCAACCTGGACAAGATCCGCGAGGTCAAGCCTTATATCGATCAGCTGATCATCAACAACTATTCCATGGAATACAAGCTCCATGACAATATCCAGGAGATCTACGACTATGTAAAGGCGCACGAGGAAGAGTTCGCCGACGTTGAGATCATCATCCAGATGCGGTATCTGCAGGAAGTCCTGACCAACCGGGCAGGCAGCGCTCCCAACAAGCAGGCCGACGAAAAGGTCATTGAAGAGACCTGCCTCCTGCCCTTCACGGATCTTTGGATCACCCCCAACGGCAAGGTCGGCATCTGCTGCTGCGATAACCTGGAAGTAACGGACATGGGCGACCTGAACGAAAAGAGCCTGAAGGAGATCTGGGAAGGTCCCAAGCTGACCGCCGCCAGAAAGCTCATCGCAAAGGGCAGACAGAACTATCCCTTCTGCAAGCACTGCGATTTCATCGACGCCGGCTTCCGCACACAGGTCATCAAACACATCATGGCAGGCGACATCGAGAAAGCAAACCGCACAGGCGGTGAAGAAAAGAACGACAAGAAGAGCAAGAACTGAAAAGAGGGATCATCCTTTTATCGGATTCTTTTATCAGGATTTCATTAGATTTCATTAGATTCTATTAGGATATACTGAACGGGCGCCGTTTCCGGCGCCCGTTTTTCATTTCTGCTTATTCCTGAGTCACGGGGACAGGTACACTGACTCACGTCCTACTCTCCCGCATCATACACATAGAGGACATACGGCGAACCCGGAGCTTCATAAGTGCCCCTAAGCACAAGTCCCAGCGCATCCGCATTGTTAAACTTTATCCTTGAGAAGATGTATCTTCCGCCGAGGGCCCGGAAGGCATCCGGATCGATGTCCAGGGGCTCTTCGTTATGATGGAAGCTCCTGGTCGGCTCCACGGTGATGACATTGGTCCCCGAATACAGGTAGCACCTTGCTCCCCAGGCATCAAAGTACTGCCGGGAAGGTTCCTGCTTTGCAAGGGCCGGCGCTATGATCTTCCGGAAACTGTCCTTGTATTCCTGGGAATAGAATCCCAGATAGCCGTCCAGGGTACGGATCCCGTTGTATTCCAGGGTCGCGGGATAGAGGTCGTAAGCCGCCGACCATTCTCCCTCATAGCCGATATCCTCCAGGATCGCATCAAACAGATCCTCCGAATAGAACTCCCGGTATGTGAGGGAATCTTCTTCCACGCCGCGCAGCAGACGGTTCGCCTCGGCATGGGCCGTATTATACAGGTCGTTATAACCGCCCGGCATCTTCAGAATCACTAGGATCGAAAGGAGAACGAGAAGATATGGCGGCAGATGGTACAGCCGGGCTGCCATACCCGCTGCGCCGGAATCCTTCCCGCTTCTCTTCTCATATGCCGCATCCAGCGCCCCGTACAGCCGCACCAGCACGATGAAGAACAGCGCGTACCAGAGGAAGGGATTGAAGAACGATGTCCGGCCGAACTGCCAGCCTTCCAGGGGCGGCACCAGCGCTTCCACAAGCCGCCGGAACGGGCCGCAGTAATACATGCCGTAGACCACGCTGTTGAAGACAAGCGTCAGGGCGCCCAGATTGAAAACATCCTCCCGGACCGCCCGAAGATCCTTCCGGAAGATGCGCACAAGATTCGCACCCAGAAAATAAACCACACAGACCGGCAGGACGATGGTCCTGTGCATGCTCTGCGTA
The DNA here is from genome assembly GCA_946534785.1 of uncultured Lachnospiraceae bacterium. Taxonomy (GTDB): domain Bacteria; phylum Bacillota; class Clostridia; order Lachnospirales; family Lachnospiraceae; genus CAG-791. Next base: position 2,547 of record CAMNCY010000035.1, read on the forward strand.
TGCATGGCGCCGCCCGTCAGGAAGACGTCCCGGATCTGGGAAAGGATCTCGCCCGCGGAAAGATCCGCGATCACCATCGTGGAACGGATCGTGATCTCGTCGGAGAAAAGCATGGAGCGGAACAGCCGGTATTCAAAGAGAATGCTCCCCGCGCTCATGCACACAATGGCGGCAAGAAGACGAAGGTCCGGCTTTTTCCTGCAGATGCTGACCAGCAGGAAAGCCGCTGCCATATACGCCAGGATGAACAGTCCGAAATAGGAAAAATACGACACGAGCGGATACAGAAAGCATCCGGCCAGGCAAAGAAGAAACTCTTTCTTCCCCGAAGCCCTCTCCAGCCGCAGGATGATCCAGAGGATCAGCGGAATGGAGGCAAAACAGATCCCGAAGGAAGGAAACAGGTTCAGGATCCCATAGGCAAAGCCGCAAAGAAGGGACAAAGATGCAAAGGCGCGCTCCCGCTTCTCTCCTGCCCCGCCGTCCGCAAAGGCGGCATGTTCCGGCCTGCCGGCTGCGCGCTCCGCGCTGCTTTCGGGCCCGAGGATGCGCCCCTTCAGTTCCTGCGCCAGCAGGCAGAAGGAGACGACCGCCGTCACGATCTTCAGAAGATAAAGGGCGACATAGGCCGCAAAGGAAGGCAGAAGGATGTATAAAAGCCCTGTGAGGGATAACTCCGAAGGCAGAACATCTCTTGAGATGCCACCAAGGAACGGCGCTTCGCTCCCCTGGGTGAAAAAGATCCCTTCATTCTTCAGCATCTGATACTGGGCCTGGAAAAGGTCCATGTTATCGGCCACCGCGATCCGGGCGTTTTCCCCGATCACCAGGTAGAACACAAGGACGGCTGCAAGAAACAGCAGGATCAGCCCGAGGGCCGGGCTGCGTGTATATCTGTCAAGTGAGGTCTTTCCGGTCTTCACGGTGCCACCTCCCCTTTGCCCGTTCCGGTGCGTTCAGAGACGATCCATACTGCCATCGCGAAGAAAGCACTGTAGAAAAGCCCCATGTTGTAGATCATATACCGGGTCTGGGGGAAGATCAGGAGCCCGACCACCGCGCTGTTGACGCTGATGCCGGCAAGCACGCAGAATGCCAGGAGCGGGATCGCCGTCTCCCCGGTCTTCTTTGCGCGGGCCGCGGTAAGGAGCAGCATGGCGATGTACAGACAGAAAAGGACAAAGGCCGCCATGTTCAGGACGGGATGGATCTTCAGCACGCTGTTCACAAAGCCCTTCCGGAAGTTATAGCTCCAGAGCCGCAGGATCCTTCCCTTGTCCTGCTTGAGGAGCCCGTTCCGTATATTCGTTTCGATCCTGTCGATCTCCCGGTAGAAATCCATGCCTTCCAGATCCGGCCTGTTTTCCCACAGGTATTCATCGATGACGGGATTCATGATATCGTATCCGATCACGTCGTACGCGTCGGCAAAATCCGCCGCCTGGCGCACCCATCCGGCATCTTCCGGCGTATCCGTATAGAGAAGGTGCTGCTCTTTGGCTTTTTCGTAGATCGCAGCGGCAAGTTCTCTTGCCTGTGCATCCTCGATCCCGTCTATATCCTCCTCGTCCGCCGTGTAGAACAGAACGCAGTCGATTCCCATCGCGTTCCCCGTATGGGGCGCGAGCCTGCCGTGGAAGGCCAGGTTATAGGCGCAGTCGAACAGGTTTGAAGCAAAGAAGGCTGCCGCGCTGACAAGGAGCGCAGCGGCAAAGACCTTCCACCTTCCATGCAGAAGGAGCTCCGTAACGAAGATCACTCCCATGAAGATGATCACGGTCACAAGAAGCTGCTTCCTCAGGCTGATGCAAAGGAACATGAAAAGACCGGTCAGTACAAGGTCTTTTTCCTTATGAAAACGTTCATAACGGACAAGGGAAAGAATGAAAAGAATGTAGAGGGAGATGCCAAGGCCCTCCGTCATGATGCTCTCCTCATATGTGGAGCCGCGCGCCGCGCCGAAGCGGTTCAGAAGCTGGACGCCCCACATGGACAGATTTCCGGGGATGGCATAAAGGAGGGAGGTTTTTCTGTTTTTCCCAAAGGAATACAGCGTCCGGAACAGGATCCAGACGGTCACGGCCGCAAGGAGCGACTGCAGAAGGACGGCTGCCAGAAGATAGGCCTGCTGCCCGCGGTAAAACAGCCCTGCCGCAGGATCCTCCTGCCCGAAAAGAGTCCGCAGGATCTTAAGGAACAGGGGATACAAAGGTTCCCTGGAATAATCCATGGTCGTATAGCTTAAGGAATCCTTGCACCATACGGGACCGTCCAGAAGAGGGAACAGCAGGTAAAATATAAGATTGAGGATCAGGGCTGCTGCTTGCATCGCTATTATCCATTCCGCCGGAAAGAAGCCCGCACAGGCAGGCCGCAGGCGGGTCAGTTCTCGTCTTTGTATCTGTCGAGGAGGTTTCGCTGCACCTCGAATTCGCGCCGGTCATTCCGCTCCATATTGGAGAGGATCAGGCCGGAGAAAAAGGACTGGATCGCCGCCAGCATGACAAAGCCGCACACGATCAGCGTCGGGAATTTTGCCACAAGGCCGGTGTGCATATAGTCGATCAGGACCGGGATGAAGAAGATCACGGAAAGCAGGGCCAGAATCCCGGCGACGGTGCCGAAAAAGGCAAAGGGCTTATAGTTGCGGAAAAGCCGGAAGATCGTCCCGATCACCTTCATGCCGTCCCGGTAGGTGTTGAGCTTGGAATCGCTACCCTCCGGACGGTCGCGGTATTCGATGACCACGTTCTCGATCTGCATGTTGTTGTAGACCGCATGGATCGTCATCTCCGTCTCGATCTCGAAGCCCTTGGAGAGGACCGGGAAGGTCTTGACGAAATCATAGCTGAAGGCGCGGAAACCGGTCATGATATCCTTGATACCGCAGCCGAAGAGCCGGTTGATGGCGCTGCGCACAAGGGAATTGCCGAAGTTGTGGAAGGGACGTTTGTTCTCCGTGAAATAAGTGGAGGAAAGACGGTCTCCCACCACCATGTCGGCGTTGTGATGCAGTACCAGGTCCACCATTTCGGGCGCCGCGTCCATGGGATAGGTATCATCCCCGTCCACCATCACATAGCAGTCCGCATTGATCTCCCGGAACATGCGCCGGATCACGTTGCCCTTCCCCTGCATGTACTCATTGCGCACGATCGCGCCGGCTTTTTCCGCCAGCTCGGCCGTCCGGTCTGTGGAGTTGTTGTTATAGACATAGATCACCGCGTCCGGCAGCGCCGCGCGGGCATCCCGGACCACCTTTTCGATCGTCTTCTCTTCGTTATAGCAAGGTATGAGAACTGCCGTCTTTGACATAAAGCCTCCTCTTTACTGTGCCAGCAGATGCTTGCCGACTCCCTCATCCAGATTGAAATCGAGCATATTGCCCATATAACGTTCGACCGTTTCGTAAATGACGACGCTCGGGTTTTCCTCCTCCAGCATCTGCGGCCTGTACTTATAATAGAACGTCACATAGGTATTGTTATAGAAGCTGGCGATGAACGGGGAGAACAGCATGGAGAAGGAATCTCCGATGATCATCAGCTTTTCATGTTCCCCTTCATTGCCCGGATTGTAAAAACGGAACTCCGTGCTTTCCGCATTTTTCTCCTGCTCGATATAATACGGTGAATATTTCGTGATGTCATACGCATGATCTTTGACAAGGACCCTGCCAAGATGGATCATGCGGGCCAGGTCAAAGTTTCCCACGCCCCGGTCTTCCATCTGCACGATATCCATGGTCGGGAGAGAATACCCCAGCTCTTCCGCCAGTACTCTGGAAGCCCGGTATGCTCCCAGTTCATTCCAGTGGGTATCATACTTGAAATACAGCGTCTCTTCCGGATTTTTGTAGCTCATAATGGGCTCGTAGGCATCGACCACCGGGATGTCCGTATTTTCCCGCAGGTACTCCAGCACCTGGAAATACCGGCTCTTTTCGGCAGGCTCTCCATAAGCGTCCGGCATGAATTCACTGTAGACCCGTTCCTTGTTGGGCGCCATGAAGATCATGAACTTACAGCCTCTTTCGGCCAGCCGGTCCCTTGCCCGCTCCATGTTGTAGCGGATCTTCTCCAGTTCTTCGTCCGTAAAAAGATTGGTTCCCTGGTAATCCGCCACCGGATCCTCCGCGTTCACCTGGGCGCCCTTGTAAAAAAGCCACCCCTCTTTTCCCACGATCACGGTCTCGGAGGAAGAACTGTGAAGGACGAAATAATCGATCCGCCCGTTCAGGGTAAGAAGCTGGTTCCGGAAGGGCAGGTGGTCATTGAACCAGTTGGTAAAGCCGTTCGGAAAAGCTTCTATGCTCGCCCTGTCGGCGGAAAGCGCCGGCATTTCGGCGAGGGTCCTGTTCTCATAATTGGCCGTATCGAAATGGCTTTTGAAAAGCGTAAAGAATACGACCGGAAGAAGGATCGACACCGTCATAAGGGCTATGTAAAAGATCTGTAACTGTTTTTTCATGCAGGACTCCGTCGGCCTCTGCGATCCGGATGCGTTCATAAGACCCGACGCACCGGCTCACTGTCAGAACCGGAAGTAAATAAAAGGATTATAGGTATTGTTCGCAAGAAGCAGGATGCTGTAGAACAGGACCGCCGTAAGCCAGAGGGCCTCCGCTGCCGAGTTCTTCCATTTTGCACCGATCACGGAAAGCTTTCCGCAGGTAAAGATCTTCTGGATCAGGCCGCATCCCAGGATCCCCAGGATCACGGCGATAATGGTCTGCGTGCTGACCATCGTTCCGAGGGAAGGAAGACTCTGTGTCACCGTCCAGGGCGTGAACATGCGCGCCGTGATCGCGAGCGCTTTCTTCATGCTCTCCTCCCGGAAGAAGACCCAGCCCACGATAAAGACCAGGATGGTATAAATGTGGGCGAAGACCTTCGACTTCTCCAGGACCTTCGAAAAGCCCATTCTTTCAATGATCAGGAAAAATCCGTGATACAGTCCCCAGAAAACGAAGTTCCAGCTGGCGCCGTGCCACAGTCCCGTCATGAAGAACACGATGAAAAGGTTCAGGTAGGTCCTGCTTTTCCCCTTCCGGTTTCCGCCAAGAGGAATGTACAGATAGTCGCGGAACCAGGAGGAGAGGGAAATGTGCCATCTTCTCCAGAATTCCTTGATGGAGGAGGAAATATACGGATAGTTGAAGTTCTCCAGGAATTCAAAGCCGAAGATCCGGCCGAGGCCGATCGCCATATCCGAATAGCCGGAGAAATCATAATAGATCTGCAGGGTATAGAAGATGGCGGCGCACCAGGCCATCGCTCCCGTCATGTTTTCCATGTCCAGCGCGAACAGCTTGTCGACGGATACCGCGATCAGGTTCGAAATGATGACCTTTTTGCCAAGGCCGTAAACGAACCGCCGAAAGCCCGACGCGATCTTCTCCGCCGTCACGGACCTTTCCATGATCTGGTCGTCGATATCCTTGTATTTGACGATCGGGCCCGCGATCAGCTGCGGGAAGAAGGAAATGTAGAGCGCCATGTTGAGAAGGTTCTTCTGGACACTGCACTTGCCGCGGTAAAGATCGATGACATAGCTCATCGCCTGGAACGTGAAGAAGCTGATGCCGATCGGCAGGATCACATGTGTTTCCGGCAGCCCCGGAAAAAGAGGCCGCAGCGTATTCAGAAGGAAATTCGTATATTTGTAATATCCCAGAAGCCCCAGGTTGGCGGCGACATCCAGGACAAGGAAAAGCTTTGCTCTCTCCCGGAAGCGGTCGATCAGAAGTCCGAATCCCCAGTTCAGGAGAACGGACGTAAGCAGCAGGAAAATATAGATCGGCTCTCCCCAGGCGTAAAAGAGGAGGCTGAAGACCAGAAGTACAAGATTCTGGTATTTGGGCCTGCGGACCAGCATGCTCAGGACGAAAACGAGCGGCAGGAAGATCCACAGGAAGACCATCGAACTAAAGACCATAAAGCCCTCACAAGCAAAAAAAGATCATCATAGTATAACTAATCTATCATACCCTATTTCCCGTGTTTTCTCAATGGCGCAGCGCCATCCACAGTTCCAGGGCAAGATAAAGGACCGGCTGATGGGCCAGATAGACCGCAAGGGAATGCCGTCCCAGAAAGGAAAGCGGCGGAATATCCAGCATAAAGAGCCTGCTCTTTAACAGTCCCCGCCGCCGTATAAGAAGGCAGAGGAAGATCCCCGCGCCGTACAGGAAGATCCACGGGAGCAGGCTGAAATAATCCGTGGAATAAAAACTCCTGTCCGGGAATCCCAGAAAGGTCATGTACATCCCCCGGTACCACGCCTGCGGCAGCCGGATCATTTTCCCCGGAAAAAGGCGCAGGTATCCGGAATTGACGGGAAAGAACACCAGGAACAGATATGCAAAGATGCAAAGCCCGGCAGCCGGACGGATCCTCTCCAGAAAAGGGTACGAAGCTGCCGCGATCAGCATGGCGCTTCCTATAAAGGTAAGGACGCCGAAAACCACCCGGTCCTCCGGAAGGAAAAGGATCGTGACCGCCGATACCAGAAGGCCCGCCGCAAAGATGATGAGCCCTCTTTTCACCCTCCTTGAGGAAGCCAGCGGAATACAGAAACCGGACAGCAGGATGAACGTCCAGCAGATGCTCTGCTGCCACAGATACGCGCCCCCGGAGTGGTACCAGGGCCAGTTGACGCCCGCGATATAGACAAGGTCCCAGGCGCCGTGGTACAGGATCATGCTGATCAGCGTGATCCCGCGGATGACGTCGGGCAGATGAAGGCGGCCCGGGCCGCTCTTTTTTCCTGGCATGGAACTGTTCCTCTCCGATGAATAAAGGTCTGCTGCCGTCACCGGCATTATCCGTATTATATCATCTGACATATGCTCTTGACATTCCGGATATGTTTGGCAGAATTAGTTTTGGAAGAAAAACGGTATTATAATGCGTATTCAGGCGGGAGAAAAGCACCGCCTGCAGGGAGAGAACATGCTGGATCAGTATTCCAGGACAGAGCTTATATTCGGGAAAGATGCCATGCAGAAAATCTTCCAAAGCCGTGTGGCCGTATTCGGTCTTGGCGGCGTCGGGGGAAACTGCGCAGAGGCACTGGCCAGGAGCGGCGTCGGGACGCTGGACCTTGTCGACAGTGACAGGATCACTCTTTCCAACCTGAACCGGCAGCTTTTTGCGGTCCGTTCCAATATCGGCAGGTACAAGGCCGACGCGGCGGCGGACAGGATCCGGGACATCGACCCGGATATCACCGTACACCCCCGGAAGATCTTCTATCTGCCTGAAAACGCGGATCAGTTCGATTTCACACAGTACGATTACATCGTCGACTGTATCGATACGGTAACGGCCAAGATCGACATCATCGTACGGGCCGCGGCATGCGGCGTTCCCGTGATCTCCAGCATGGGCTGCGGGAACCGTGTGGATCCGACCCGCCTTATGATCACGGATCTTTACAGAACCAGCCAGGACCCCCTGGCAAGAGTCATGCGTACGGAGCTGAAAAAGCGCGGCATTAAAAAGCTGAAGGTCCTGTTTTCCACAGAGCCGGCCATAAAGCCCCTGGAAGGGCCCGGAGTCTCGTTCCTTTCCTCCGGGATCAGAAGACATGATGCGCCTGCCGGTTTCACCTCCCGCCGTTCCACGCCCGGCTCCACAGCCTTTGTCCCGCCGGCGGCGGGCCTGATGATCGCATCGGAAGTGATCCGCGATCTTGCGGGATTTGATCCCGCAGGCCGTGTCAAAGGCGGACAAAAGTGATATTATTAAACAATTACGGAAAGTCTTCTATATTCTGCGGCCGCGAAAGCGGTCCATTACGGAGATCACAATGAAGAAACCCCTGGTCATCTGCAGCGCGCTCATTGCCGGCGCCGCTGTCATATATCTGCAGAGCGCACTGTTCTTTGCAAACCGTTTCCAGTTCAACACCCGTATCAACGGGCAGGATGTCTCCCTGAAGACGGCACAGGAAGCAAAAAGGCTCCTTCTTGCTTCGACGGACAACTATGCTCTCATCCTCCGCGGAAGGGACGACCTGACGGACATGATCCGCGGCAGTGATGTCGGCCTTACGACGGACGTGGACGGCTCCGTGGAAGCCCTGGTCGGGGACAGGAACAATTTCACGTGGTTCGAGAGCCTCAGCACTCCCGCTTCCTATGAGCTTCCCCTTGTCGGGACATCGGTCGACGGGAATGCCCTGCAGCAGGCGGTGAAGAACACGGTCTTCTTCGACCCTTCCAATATCCGGCAGCCTTCCAACGCCACTTATGAGGAACATGACGGCATTTACGAGATCGTGCTCGGAGACCCCGGCGCCGACCCCGATGCCGAAAAGGTCTCGGAAGCCGCAAGAGAAGCGCTCCTTACCCTTTCCCCGGATCTTACCCTTGATAGCAGCAACTGCTACCGGCCGGCCGTCCCTCCGAACAATGCGGAGCTGACGGATGTGATCACAAAGCTCAATACATTCTCCTCGGTCAATATCTCGATCCCCTTCGGTGACACCACGGAAACGCTGGATGCCGGAGAGATCGGCACCTGGATCCACCTGGAGGACGACAATGTCATCCTGGATGAGGAAAAGGTAGCCGGCTTTGTCGATGATCTTGCGGAAAAATACGACACCTTCGGCACGAACCGGGAATTCAAAACGCACGACGGTCATACGGAGACCATCAGCGCCGGCACCTATGGCTGGTGGATGGACCGGGATGCCACGACAAAGGAACTGATCGCAGCCATCAATGAAGGACTGGACAAGGAAATGGAGCCGGTCTATTTCCAGAAGGCGGCGCAGTTCGGAGAACAGGATTACGGCAATTCCTACGCGGAAGTCGACCTGGACAATCAGCATGTCTATATCTATAAAGACGGAGAAGTCGTAACGGATACGGACTGCGTCTCCGGAAAGGCCATTAACGGTCACTGCACGCCGGACGGGATCTATCCCATCACCTTCAAGGCGCAGGATACGGTACTGGTAGGCGAAGACTACCGCTCGCCCGTCAAGTACTGGATGCCCTTCAACCTGGGCGTCGGCTTCCATGATGCCAACTGGCGCGGCAGCTTCGGCGGAGATATTTATGTCCGGAACGGATCCCACGGATGTGTGAACCTTCCGCCTTCAAAGGCCGGAGAAGTTTATGCGAACGTGGAACGGGGAATGGCCGTCATCGTGTACGGCGGTATGACGCAGAGTGAAGCCCTTGCCTATACCGGGCAGCCTTCTTCCGCAAAGAAAACGGCCTCTTCATCCTCCTCATCCTCGTCCTCATCCTCAGGCAGGACTTCCTCTGCAGGGCCCGCTTCTTCGAAGCCGGCACAGCAGGAGACCCCCACGCAGGAGACGGCTCCCGTACAGGACCAGACGGCAGCCCAACAGGCGGAGACGATCGCGCAGGCGCAGGCCAACTATGAATCACTGGGCATGACACCCGAACAGGCAGCGGCGAAGGTCCAGGCGGACATCGCGGCACAGGCGGCAGCACAGCTTACGGCACAGCAGAAGGCCGCGCAGCAGGCAGCCACCCAGAAAGCGGCGGAAGACGCAGCGGCGGCGCAGGCAGCCGCAGCACAGGCACAGGCAGCTGCCCAGGCGGCAGCCCAGCAGCAGGTGCTCGAGCAGCAGTTCCAGCAGCAGTATGCCGCGCAGCTTGCGGCCCAGCAGGCAGCAGCCGCCCAGCAGGCAGCGGCGGAAGCGGCGGCGGCACAGGCAGCGGCAGCGCAGGCGGCCGCAGCACAGGCGGCCGCGGCACAGGCGCCGGCACAGCCGTAACGGACATAACGAACGTAACGGCAGGAACAGAGCCGCTTTAATGAACAGAATACGGAATGCATGCAAAAGGCTGCGCAGCTGTCATAACACAGCGGCGCAGCCTTATTCTTTATTGTTCCGGGCAAAGCATGTATACTCCCCGCTTCTGCAGGCGGCGGGAGCGTTCAAAGCCTCAGGCTCTTCCCAGCGGCACGTTCAGCCAGCCCGCGAGAATCATTCCCGAGAGCACTGCCAGCGCGATCAGGGTAAAGAGAAGGAACGACAGCGCAAAGGTGCGGAGGTTCCTGTTTTTAGAGGTAAAGGCAAAGACCAGCATGCAGATAACGCCGATGACCGGTATCGCAAAGAGGACTTCATAGCCCAGATACCAGCCAAGGGGGATCGCCTCCGTTACAAGGCCCTCCTCTTCTGCTTCGCTCTTCTTTTCTTTTTCCGTATTCCGGGAAGGGTCATTCATCATATCACCGGACGGATAATCATCATCCGACTCATCAAATGAATAATCATCCTCCCAGTCATCTTCATCCGGGATCTCCGTAATTCCGGCCTTTTCCCTTTCCCTGGCGAGTTCCTGCAGGACTTCCTCTTTATGGATCTCCATCGTGATGGATCCCATGGGGTCGTCCAGCGCTTCACCGGCCGCGATCTCGGCAGGAGCTTCCGGTTTTACGGATGCAATGGGATCTTCTGCCTTAACGGAAGCATCGGGAATTTCCGGCTCTGCGGGATCATCCAGCGCTTCGCCCTCTGCGGGAATGCCCTCTGCGGGAATGTCCGCCGCATCTTTCAGGACAGGTCCTTCCGGCGTGTCCGTCTTAACGGGGTCGTCAAGATACTCTTTGTCCTTCTCTTCCATTTCCATATTTTTCATACCGGCCTTTCTGGTTGGTTTTTAAAGTAGTACTGCCTATGATTGTATCGCATAACGTTAGGAATTTCAGCACCTTCTGCAGGATTTACAGTTTCATGGTAAGGGAAATGCGTTTCCTGGAAGGGTCCGCGGAAAGGACCTTCACCTTTACGATATCGCCCACCTTTACCACATCCAGGGGGTGCTTCACGAATCCGTCCGCAAGTTCGGAGATGTGCACCAGTCCGTCCTGATGCACGCCGATGTCCACAAAAGCCCCGAAATCCACGATATTCCGGACGGTACCCTGCAGTTCCATTCCCGGCGTCAGGTCTTCCATGCGAAGGATATCGCTGCGAAGGATGGGCGGTGCGATCTCCCTGCGGGGGTCTCTCCCCGGCTTTTCCAGTTCCCGGATCACGTCCCGCAGCGTATATTCTCCAAGGCCCGTCGCTGAAGCAAGCTGCGGGATCCCCCGCTTTGCAGCGGCGGAAGCGATTCCCCGGGTCCTTCCTTCGGCAATATCCTCTCCGGTAAATCCCAGTTCCTTCAGAAGGGCCCGGGCTGCCTCGTAGCTTTCCGGATGGATGCCCGTCATGTCCAGGATCTCTTTTCCCCCGCGGATCCGAAGGAAGCCGGCGCACTGCTCAAAAGCCTTCGGGCCGAGCCCCTTGACCTTCTTCAGGTCTCGGCGCTGCACAAAGCGGCCGTTCGCCTCACGGTAGCTGACGATGTTTTCCGCTGTCGACCTGGTGATGCCGGAAATATAGGAAAGGAGCGGTGCGGATGCGGTATTGAGGTCAACGCCCGCCCGGTTCACGCAGTCCTCCACGACGGCCTGCAGCGTTTTGGACAGGCGGGCCTGGTCCATATCATGCTGATACTGGCCGACGCCGATCGCACAGGGGTCGATCTTGACAAGCTCTGCCAGAGGGTCCTGGAGGCGTCTAGCGATGGAAGCGGCGCTCCGAAGGCCAACGTCCAGGGACGGAAATTCCTCTGCCGCAAGTTTCCCCGCAGAATATACGCTGGCCCCCGCTTCATTTACGATCACATATTTCAGGGATGAATGCTCCTTCCGGATAAAGTCCGCGATGACCTTCTCCGATTCCCGGGAAGCGGTGCCGTTTCCCAGGCTGATAAGGTCGATTCCGTATTTTTCACACAGACGGTGCAGCGTCTCTTCGGATTCCCGGATCTTTTCGTGGGGCGCTGTCGGATAGATGACATCCGTTGCCAGGACTTTTCCCGTCTCATCGACCACTGCCAGCTTGCAGCCGGTCCTGAACGCGGGATCCCAGCCAAGGACGGTCTTTCCGTCGATAGGCGGCTGCATGAGGAGCTGGGCAAGGTTTCCCGCAAAGACTTTCATGGCCCCGTCTTCCGCCTTTTCCGTCAGTTCCCGGCGGATCTGGGTCTCCACGGAAGGCGCGATCAGGCGCTTGTACGCATCCCTCACCGCATCCTTCAGGTATGGGGAAGAGCCGGCGCGGGTCCTGTTTTCCATATAGGAAAGGATCTCTTCCGCCGGTGCTTCAATGCCGACACTGAGATATTTTTCCTTTTCACCGCGGTTCAGGGCAAGGATCCGGTGTCCCGGGATCTTTCCGATGGACTCTGCATAATCATAATAATTCTCGTATACCGATTCCCGGTCCCGGGCAGCGGGGACGGAGCCGGCGCGGTTTACGGCGCGTTTTGATGTAAGAAGGCCGGATCTTACCGTCTTCTCCCTGATCCATGCCCGCATTTTCGCATCTTCCGATAACTCTTCCGCAATGATATCCTCAGCCATCCGGATCGCCGTTTCGGGATCCGGAATCCCCTTTCCGGGATCCACGTAACGGGAAGCCTCCTGCTGCGCAGAAGCCTCCGGGTGCTTTTTCAGGAACCCGGCAAGCGGCTCCAGGCCTTTTTCCTTTGCGATCATGGCGCGCGTCCTGCGCTTTGGCCGGAACGGAAGATACAGATCCTCCAGCCGGGTGAGCGTTGCGGCTTCCTCGATCTCCTTCTTCAGGGCATCCGTCAGTTTCCCCTGTTCCTCAACGGAAGCAAGGATCGCCGTCCTTCTTTCCTCCAGGCCCTTCAGGTACGTAAGGCGCGTCTCCAGGTCCCGGAGCTTTCCGTCATCCAGTCCGCCCGTCGCTTCCTTCCGGTACCTGGCAATGAAGGGGATGGTGTTTCCCTCGTCCAGAAGCCGCATGACCGTTTCTGTCTGCCATGCATGTATATTCAGTTCTTTTGAAATCACTTCAACAATATTCATAACGTTTTCCATAGCTTTCTGTCTGCCGCCGCAGACTTTTTCCCGTTACAGAGATGTAATTATACATCAAAATCGTATCGGAATACCCGATTGTACTAAATTGTTTCTGATGTTTTTCCGTCAGATTCGTTGTGGACATACAAAATAGTTGCTATAATTGAACTGTTGTTAGACACAATTTTGGGTCGGTTTTTTCAAATCTTTTTTTGGGGGTAAAGGTATGAGTGAAGAATTGAAAACCAGTACGGAAGTAACACCGACTGAGATCAAGGTAAATCTTGCAACGGACGACCTCGGAAAACATCTTGATCAGATGACCAGCACAATGAAAGAGATCGCAGAAGCGGAGAAGAAGACCACTTCC